>CAYGCN010000037.1:0-24305 GCA_964348385.1 uncultured Gemmatimonadaceae bacterium | reverse complement strand
ACCCGGATTCCGGCGACGGTCGAGACGTTCCACGCGTGGTGGCACCGGGATCCGCGGACGAGCCAACCGACACCCCACATGGCACTGCGTGCGCGCGGACGCGGGAAGTTGGTGGGTCTGTCGCTCAACGCGGAGGCCTACGACGACCGACTCTGGTTTCTCGAAGGGGACGAACTCTTCGTGATCGATGGCGAGACGCGAGGCCAGGGGACGGGAACGGAGGACTACTTCAACGCCGGATGGTACTTCGACCGGGGAACGTTTGCCGCCCCCTACCACGGCCTGATCGTGAAGGACGACGAGCGGGGACGGATTGCAGCGTATCGCTGGCATATCCCGGATCCGATTCCGTTCCGGGATTCGCTCCTCGTCACGCTGGAGCACGGACACGCGAACGAGGTCGTCGCCGACTACGCGACGGTGGTCTACTGGTACCAGCGTGAACCGCACGAGCCCCTGCCGCCGTTGCCACCGGCCGACGATCGCAGGATCCTCGGCATCAAGATCCCGCCGGGAGCGCTCCTTCGGCAGGACTTCACGGTCGAGGCGATCGGGTCGGCGAGGCGGATCAGGGCAGCGGTGCCTCGCCCCGATCGGTACGAGGTGGTCGTCTATCCGTCCGGAGTGCCCGACGACCGGCGTGCGACGTTTACAGTCGCCGGCGGCGTACCGCGGACGGTGTCCCTCCGGTCCGCCGAGAGCGGAGACGTGCTCCAGCCTGTCGCCCTGGGGATTGTCGGCACGGTGGAGTCCGTCGAGCTCCTGGTGGAGGGCGACGGGCCGCTCCCGGCTGCGGTGCATGTGCGTCCGGTGCACAGCTGGGCCGCTATGTGGAACGTCGTGGGGCCGTTCCCCAACCCGCGCGTGCTGGGGACCGAGACCAGTCCGGCCGTCGACAGCGTGTACGGACCCGAGCGCGACCCGTCGCTGGGAGCGACCTACACGGATGTTGGGGGCCGTCGGGTGCGCTGGCAGCGCGCGTCCGCCGATGCCGACGGCCAGGTGCGGCTCAACGCACATTTTGAGCCCAATGACTGGGTGGCGGCGTACGCCCAGGCCTTCCTCTATGCACCCCGCGCCCAGGACGCGACGTTGCTTTTCGGGGCCGACGATGCCCACGTGCTGTGGGTCAACGGGGTGCGCGCGTCGGAACGCCAGGGGCGACACATCTCACAGGCGGACGAGCTCGAGGTGAGGGTTTCCCTGCGTGCCGGCTGGAACCGTGTGCTGCTGAAGGTGGCGGATCTAGACGGTGGGTGGGCGTTTCAGGTGCGGGCGGCCGACCCCGAGGGGAGCCTCAGGTGGAGTGCCGAGCCCAGGTGACCGCGAACCATCTTCGCGATGAGTGAACGATGACGTCACGCCATGTTCTGCGTCGAGGCACAGTAGTAGCCGCAGTGCTCGGCGCCGCCGTGGTTCCGCCTGTGGTGGGACAGACGGCGCCGCGGCCGGATCAACGGGTGGTTGCCAGGCGGGGGGTGGTGACAGCCGCGCATCCCGAGGCCGCGCGCGCCGGACTGCAGATGCTCCGGCGGGGAGGCAACGCGATTGATGCGGCGGTGGCCGCGGCGTTCGCCGTCGGCGTGGTCGAGCCCATGATGTCCGGCATCGGCGGCGGTGGTGCGATGACGTTGTGGCTTGCCGGGGAAGGGAGCGCGTGGCACGTGGAGTTCTACGCCTCGTCCGGCGCCATTCCCGACACCGCCCTCGATCGGTATGACGAGGATGAAGCGATCGCCGACTCGTTGGTCGCGCCGGAGCGATGGGTGGCGGTGCCGGGCGCCGTGGCCGGGTTGCTCGAGGCGCACGAGCGGTTTGGCGTGCTCCCGCGCGCCGTCGTGCTGGCCCCGGCGATCCGATTGGCGCGGGAGGGGTTCATCGTGCACCCCCTCCTCGCCTCGGTGATTCGGGAGGCGCACGAGAAGCTCCATTACGACCGGCGCGCGGCAGCACTGTTCTTTCCCGAGGAACGTCCGGTTCAGGCAGGGGACCGGCTGGTGCAGGCCGAATTGGCCACGACGCTCGAGCGCATTCAGCGTGACGGACGGGACGGCTACTATCGAGGCGCCACGGCCGCCGAGGTGGTCGCCGCGCTCACCGCAGGCGGCAACCCGATCACCGTCCAGGATCTTGCCACCTTTGCACCGCGCTGGCGCCGCCCGCTGTGCGGGACCTACCGCGGCTACACCGTCCTCACCGCCCCACCGCCACTGGCGGGCGTGGAGGTGCTGCAGACGTTGGCATTGCTCGAGCGCATCGACCTCAGGGCCGCGGGACTGCCGATCCAGAGCGCAGAGGTGCTGGGAGCCATTGTCGACGCGATTCGGGTCGCGCGAAGCGACTACAACCGTTGGATCGGTGACCCGCGCGACGCCGGCGTCCCGGCCGTGGGCCTGGCGAGCCACGCCTACGCCGCCGAGCGATCGTCCGTCACCGGTCTCCCGTTTGTGCCGGCCGAGCTGGCAGCGGGCGACCCCTGGGATGAAGAGCGGCAGCCTGTGCCGGACGCGTGTGCCGCCGTGGGGAGCTTTCCGGCCACGTCGTTCGAGCGACCGCAGGATACTCCAGGCGCATCGCCAACCCACGAGGACGGCGAGACCACGCACATCTCGGTCATCGACGACGAGGGGAACGCCGTGTCCCTGACGTACACACTCGGGCTCTACTTCGGGACGGGCACCTACGTGGGAGGTGCGTTCTACAACACGGCGTCGGGGAATTTCGGCGGGCCCGCCGCCAACCGGCGAGGGCCGTTCCGCACGCCACGATCGAGCACGGCACCGACACTGGTCCTTGCCGACGGACGCATCAAGATGGCGGTGGGATCACCCGCGTCGGGCCGCATTCCGCCCGCGATCGTGCACACGATCCTCTATACGCTGGACTACGGACTGGATCCCTGGACCGCCGTGGCCATGCCGCGGATCTACCCCTACTTCTCCAGTCCGGAGGTCCGCGTCGAGCCGGGGCTCGACACGGAAGTGCTCGCGGTGCTGCGCGCGCGCGGTTACGACATCACCACGCACGGCCCGTACGACCTGTATTTCGGGGGGGTGGCGGTGGTGTACGTGACCGCCACCGGCCGGCTGATCGGTGCCACCGATCCACGACGCGACGGCGCAGCGGTCGGATACTAGGCGGTTAGGCGGTTAGGCGGTTAGGCGGCTAGGTGGTTCTCTGCAGATCCTAACCGCCTAACCGCCTAACCGCTCAACCGCCTGTGACGATCCGCTCGTAGCTTTGCGGATTCCACTTCGGTCGCTCGGTGGTGTTGGCCACCTCGAGACCGAGGTAGAACATGAGCTGTACGATCCGAGACTCCTTCTCGGCATCGATCTTGTCCGGATTGTCGGTCGCCTGATGGTAGTCCTCGTGCGTTCCGTTGAAGAAGAACAGGATGGGGACGCCGCGCCGGGCGAAGTTGAAATGATCCGATCGCCCGTAGAAGTTCTCCGCGGGCCAGAGATCGTCGATCACCGCCATGTTCAGCTCGGGATGAGCCGCCGCAACCCTGGCGACCGTCGCGCCGAGGTCCGAGTGCTCCCGGCCGATCACGACGATCGTGTCCTTCCAGTTCCGGCCCACCATATCGGCGTTCAGGTTGGCGACCATGTGCTCGATCGGGACGGGCGGGCGCAGGGTGAAATACTCGCTGCCCCAGAGACCCTTCTCTTCACCGCTCACCGTGAGGAAGATGATCGAGCGTTTCGGCCGGGGCGTGAGCATCGCAAAGGCTTCGGCCAGCTCCACCACTGTCACCGTTCCCGAGGCATTGTCGTCGGCCCCGTTGCAGATGGCATCACCGTTCTTCGGTCGGCAGCTCCCGTCGGCCGCAGTGCCCACGTGGTCCATGTGCGCACTGAAGACGAGGTATTCGTTCTTCAGCGTGGGGTCCGATCCTTCGAGGATCCCCACGGTGTTCGGCGCAAAGAACTCCCCGACGACGTCCTGGACGAGTGTGACGGTGGGTCGGAGAGTCGGCAGCTGCGTGACCGTCATGCCGTTGGCCTCGCCGACGCGCGCTCCTGACAGGTCGTATCCGTGCTGGAGCAGCACGGCGGCCGCCGTCTCGTCCCGCACCTGGATCCACGGCGCGCGAGCGTCGTCGAGCCACGGCTTGAACAACCTGACAGGCACCGGACGGTCGACGCGCAATCGCCACTGGTCGTCGTTCATGACGCTCACCTGGATCACGGCGGCGGCCCCGGACTCCCAAAGAAGGCGGCGGAGTTCGAACACCCGCCGCGCGGCCGGGCCGACCACACCGCTCGGCTCGATCCACACCACCACCGCGCCGTCCACGGCGGCGAGATCCGGTTCGTCACCGGTGGCCGGCACCCCCGCAATGACGACCGCCGGCCCGGTCACCCCCTCCGGTCCGGTCGCTCCGGTAAAAGCCACCGCCTCGCGGCCGATGCTCCACGAGGTGCCCGCCGCGGGGGTCACGTTCGACTGCGCGACGTTGACGCGCGCATTTGCGAGTCGGTACCGCTGGATGAACGTTCCGTCGTCGCCGCCCGGCGCGAGCCCGACGCGCTGGAACTCCGCCGCGATGTACTGCGCGGTCTTCTCCAGTCCCGGACTCGGCGTGTTTCGTCCTCCCATCGAGTCGTGCGCGATGATCTCGATGCGGCGCGCCACGTCGGCGGCGGTGATTGATGCAGCGGCGTTCGCAGCCGCGGCGGGCGCTTGTGCGGCGAGCGCCGCCGGGACGGTGGCGGCAGCGAGGATGAACAGTGCAACGCGCATGATGGGGCCGTGCTCCTCTGAAGGCGATGTCGGATCGATGTTTGTGGTACGAGCGACTGAAAGGTACACCTACGCCCGGCGATCGTGCCGCTGCCGTCGGGTGCTCGCCCGGCGTCAGGGCCAGCGTGTCTTCGGAGGCTTGCGGGCTGACGAACTGCTCTTCGACGGGGTCGATGGCTTGCGACCGGTGGCCGTTGCCGGAGCGGGCCGCCTGGTCGGCTGGGCGCGCTGCGTCGGGGTGCGTGCAGCCGGGCTCTTCGGCTCAGCGGCGGGCCGGCGCGTTGCAGCCGGGGTCTCGCCTTTTCCCGTGCCCCGTCGTTCCAGCTGCGGGTGCGGCCGTGCGTCGGGCGACTCCGACGCATCCGGCCGCGCGCGCGTCGTGGGAGCCTTGCCGTCCTGCCCGCCGATGAGTCGCCGCAGCACGCCCGACAGCCCGCGTGGGCTGCTCGTTCCGGACCGCGCTGCGGGAGCCGGAACCGACCCCACGCCGCCCAGCTGTCGTCCCCTGACACCGCCATCCATGGCGGGAGGCGTGCCGGATGGCGTCGGCCGGATGTGCGTCACGTGGGGATCCGTGTGCGTCCGGGTGGCGATGACGAACCGTGGCCGCAGGTTGATCCGCGCCGCGACCACCACGCCCCGCCCCGGAAACAGACGGGCCGGGTAGCGGTAGAAATCGTCGTAGATGACCACACGGAATGTTCCGCACCAATCCCGATACGGGTCCCACACCGGATACGCCACGTAGGCATGGCAGTCGTAGCAGAGAAACCGCGGATACTCGTACCGTTGCTCGACGAAGTACGGCAGGATGTCGATGCCGTACATGGTGTAGCCCGGAGGGAGCAGCTGCTCCACGATCTCGTCGGCGGCCACGTAGGGATCGCCGGTGATGCGGCCCTCCTGGGCGATGGCTCGGTACTCCCAATGATCGTTGCGCACGTAGGGTTCGAACCCGTAGGGGTCCCGGCTCACGACGGCCACCAGGTACCCGACGCCGGGATAGTCGTCCACCGCAAACGTGTACCCGTCGCGGGACCCCTGCGGGTGCGGTACCCGGTATCGTCGACCGCTGATCGCGAAGTTGTCGTCCCACGGCTGCGTGGGGAACAGGATGCGAATGCGGCCGTCCGTGTCGATCCGGAACAGGGTGACGTACCCGTCCTCGTCGGTCTCGAAGAACACGGCGATGCGATCCGCGCGACGGACGACGTCGTCCCGGTCGGTGCGGACCGTGATACGCGGATGGAAGTCGGCGTCACGATCCCACTCTTCCTGGCCCCACGCCGGGGCAGCCAGGAATGCGACGAGCAGAGTCATTCCGACGACGCGCATCATCCAAGCAGTCTCTCGTTTGAGCCCATATCCCCACCACTGAAGGTGCACAGCGTATGCCACCGTGGGCGGCCCGCCAAAGTTGTTGTCGCACAATGACTTATCTCAGCGGAGCCCGGGGTGTCACCTGCCCGTCCGTCCTCACGCGGGGACGGTCCCAGCCGCGCAGTGGGCAGTGGTTCCGCTCTCGGTGGGGTGGCCAGGGTTTGCAGGCCGGAGACTGGTTAGGTTAGGGCGGTGATGGTGCGGCGCTTGGATCTGCTCGACCCGTACGAGGTCGCCCAACTGGGCGACCTCGAACTCGTGGCGCGCGGCGTGGTGGAGGGCTTCCTGACCGGACTCCATCGGTCGCCGTTCAAGGGGTTCTCGGTGGAGTTCGCCGAGCACCGTCCATATCGTCCGGGTGACGAGCTGCGCTATCTCGACTGGAAGATCATGGGGCGTTCGGATCGGCTGTTCGTGAAGCAGTTCGAGGAGGAGACCAATCTCCGGTCCATGATCGTGCTGGACGTGAGTCGCTCGATGGACTGGACCGGGCACGAGCGACGACTCACCAAGCTCGAATACGCGAAGCGGCTGGTGGCGGCGTTGGCGTTGGTGCTGCTCAAGCAGCGCGACGCCACCGGGCTCATCGGGTTCGACGAGGAGGTCCGGGCCGTGGTGCGGGCCAACGCGCGCTCTCGGCACTGGTGGGAGCTGGTGGCGGCGGTGGCCGCGCTGCGGGCGGGCGGGGGCACGGTGGCCGAGCCTGCGCTGCGGCGCGTGACCGACTTGCTGCGCCGCCGGGGTCTCGTGGTGTTCGTGTCGGATCTCCTGCTCGACCGTGACCTGGTCATGCTCGCGCTCCAGTTCCTCCGGCACCGCGGCCACCAGGTCACCGTCTTCCACCTGATGGATCCGGGAGAGCGGTCCCTCGACGGACCGCCCGAGGTACGGCTCGAGGATCCGGAGACCGGCGCGGGGGTCGTCGCCAGACCGAGGGAACTCCGCGGCGTGTACGAGCGGACCGTGCGCGACACGGTGCTGGAGTGGCGGGCGCGGTGCCGGGCAGGTGGGATCGACTACCACCATGTGCTCACCGACGTGCCGTTCGGCCGGGTGTTGCGGCAGGCCGCCAGCCGCCGCTCTCGTCTCGGGTGATTGGGTTTCTCCAGCCGCTCGCACTGTTCGGCCTTGTCGCCGCGGCCATCCCACCGTTGTTACATCTGCTCGGACGGCGGCGGCCACCGACGGTGGTGTTTCCGGCGATTCGGTACGTGACGGCGACCGAGCGCGAGCACAGCCGCCGGCTCAAGCTGCGCAACCTGATCCTGTTGCTGCTTCGGGTGACCGCCATCGTGTTGATCGTGCTCGCGGCGGCGCGTCCCGTGGCCCGCATGCAGGCCGGGCGCTCGCATCCGCCGACGGCGCTCGCGATTGTGCTCGACAACTCGCTTTCCTCCGGCGCGGTGGTGGCGGGGCGGACCGTGCTGGCCGAGCTCACCGAGCAGGCTCACGGAGTGCTGCGCCAATCGGGGCCCGGCGATCAGCTGTGGCTCGTGTTGGCCGACGGCGAGCCGCGCCGCGTGACCCGGATGACGGGCGGGATGGCCCTCGACAGTGTGACGCCGGGGCCCGTTCGACTCGATCTCGGCGCATCCATACGGGCGGCCGCACGAGTCGTATCGGAAAGCGAGCTCCCCATTCGCGAAGTCGTGGTGCTCAGTGATCTCCAGGCTAGCGCCCTCTCTTCGGGCCTCCCCGTGGCGATGCCGGTCTTGCTGCTCGCGCGCGCCTCACACCCGGAAAACCTCGGCATCGACTCCGCGATGTCGGAGCCACGCCGGTGGACGACGAGCGGCTCGCTCGTGGCGAGCATCGGGGGCTCCCCCGGTGCGCGCGCGGCCGTACGGCTCGAGGTCGCGGGGGTGACCCTGGCGCGCGCAGTCGCAGCGGCGGGGGACCAGGTGGTGCTGCGCGGTTCGACGCCGAAGCGCGGCTGGCTCACCGGCGCGGTCCGGCTCGACGCCGACGAGCTGCGTGCCGACGACACGTGGCACGTAGGCATCCGCGTCGGCGGCCCCACCGCGGTGCGGGTGATGGCGGACGTCGGCCGGTTTGTCGAGGAAGGTCTGGCCGTGCTGCGTGAGAACGGGCTGATCGTCCAGGGAAGCACCGTGCAGTTCGCCGACCGACCACAGGCAGGCGCCACGGTCGTGCTTCCCCCCGCTGAGCCGGCCATGATCGGTGCAGCCAACCGAGCGTTGGCGGCTCGAGGAATCACATGGCGCTTTGGCGCGCTGATCGACGGTGAGTGGTCGATCGAGGGTGACGTCCCGGGTGCGGGCGAGTCGGTGTATCGACGCTACCGCCTGGGTGGAGCGGGTGAGGTCTTGGCCACCGTGGACGGCGATCCCTGGCTGGTGCGAGCCGGAGAGGTCACCGTGCTCGCGAGCCGGCTGGAGGACGCATGGACGGCGCTCCCGGTACGGGCGGCGTTCCTGGCGTTCCTCGAGACCTTAGTGAGCGACATCGCGATGGGGACCGCAGGCGTCGTACGCGCACGGCCCGGCGAGCCGGTACGGCTGCCGGACGGTGCCGTCGAAGTTACGCTGCCCGAGGGCACCGTGGCTCTCCCGGCGAGCGGTTACTTCGTCGCACCCCAGCGTGTTGGTGCTGCGATGCTCATCGGTGCGTTGGGCGACACCGTCGGCGTGCTCGAGGTGAATCACGATCCCCGGGAGTCACTGCTCGATCCCGCCACCCCCCGTCAGGTGCGGGCGGCCCTTGGCGATGAGGCGAAGGTGCTGAGCCAGGCCGCGCTGACCCGCGAACTGTTCGGCGGCGCCCGTCGGGCCGAGTTGACCGGGATGCTGCTCGCCGCCGCACTCGCGGTGGTCGTGATCGAGCTGGTGGTGGCCACGCTCGGGACCGGGGCGACGAGGCGCTGATGCTGCCTCACCTGGTTCGGGCGGTGCGCGATCTCCCCGCGTTCCGCGCCCTGCGCGCCGATCTCCCGGGACGGGGGGCGCAACGCTCGGTGAGCGGCGTGCCCGGTGCCAGCCGAGCCGTGCTCGCCGCCGCCCTCGCCGCCGAGCACGCACAGCGGGTGTTTCTCGTGGTCGCACCGACGCCGATGGTCGCCGAAACATGGCTGGCCGATCTTACGGTCCTCGTCGGGGACGGCGTGACTCTCTACCCGCAGCGCGAAGCGCTTGGCGAGGAAGAGCCGCACTACGAGATCGCAGGTGAGCGAGTCGAGACCATAGCGGCGGTCCTCGCCGGTCGCTGTCGCGTGGTCGTCACGACCCTGCGCGCCACGGTCGAGCTGACCCGGATGCCGGGGATCGTGGCCACGCGCCGGTTGGAGATCCGCAAGGGTACCGACGTGCGGTGGGCGATGGTGATCGAGCAGCTCGAGGCCATGGGGTACGCGCGGCGCCCGTCGGTGAGTGACGTAGCGGAATTCGCCGTGCGGGGAGGCATCGTGGACGTGTACGGCTACGGCATGGCCGATCCCGCGCGGCTCGAATGGTGGGGGGACGAGTTGATCTCCCTCCGCACATTCGATCTCGACTCCCAGCGCTCGTTCGACGAGGTGGATGCGGTCACGGTGCTGCCGGTGTCGGTGCCTGACGATTCTCCGCCCGACACGGAGCCGACCGAGGACGGAGCACGGCGGCAGTCCCTGCTGGACCTGCTGCCGACCGATACGCTGGTGATCGTCGATCCGTCCGTGGACCCGGGCGACGTCCAGCGGGTGTGGGAGGAGGCCGACCATCACATCCGTGTCGCGCAGCGCCGGGGCGAAGACGTACCCGGTCGTGAGGCGATCCTGCTTGATCCCGACCAGTGGCGCAGCCGCTGGCGCCAACTGGCGAGGGTGGTGGTAGTCGATGCAGGCGGCGACCATGACTTCCGGTTCGCCCCGCCGCCCCCGATCGAGCGCAGAATCACTCGCATCGCCGGCATTGGGAGAGGACACCCGGTGCTCGTGCTCTGCGACAACGAGGGTCAGCTCGAGCGGCTCGAGGAGCTGCTCGCGGATGAGCGAGGGGACGGTGGGGTCCCGCCTTCGGTGACCCTGGCCCTGGGATCACTGAGTGGCGGGTTTGCCATGCCCGAGCTCGTGGTGCTCACCGACCACGAGATCTTCCAGCGCGCCCGGCGGCTGCGCCGCCCCCGGCGGTACCGCGAGGCGCTCGGCGGCGGCGCGGCCAAGTCGCTCACGCCCGGCGATTTCGTCGTGCACCTCGAGCACGGGATCGGGCTGTATCGCGGGATCGACACCCTCACCATTGGCGACGGCGGCACCGTGGAGGCTGCGGTCATCGAGTACGAAGGCGGTGACCGGCTCAACGTGCCGCTGTATCGTCTGGATCAGATCGAGCCGTACCGCACCGGAGAAGCCGCGGCCGACACCACACCCAAGCTGCATCGGTTGGGCGGGAATCGGTGGACGCGGCAACGCCGTCGGACCGAGGCGGCGGTTTCCCGACTCGCGGCGGAACTGCTCGAGCTGTACGCCCGCAGGTCACTCGCCCAAGGATTCGCATTCCCGCCGGACACGCGGTGGCAGCGCGAGCTGGAGTCCTCGTTTCTCTACGAAGACACCCCGGACCAGCGGAAGGCGGCCGAAGAAACCAAGCGCGACATGGAGCGTGCGCGCCCCATGGATCGACTCATCGTGGGCGACGTCGGGTACGGCAAGACCGAGATCGCGGTGCGCGCCGCGTTCAAGGCGGTCCAGGCCGGGAAACAGGTCGCCGTGCTCGTGCCGACCACCATCCTCGCCGAGCAGCACGGGCGGACATTTCGCGAGCGCCTGGCGGACTTCCCGGTGCGGACCGAGGTCCTGTCCCGGTTTCGAACGCGGGCCGAGCAGGAGCAGGTTCTCGGGGCCCTGGGGTTGGGCGCGCTGGATATCGTCATCGGCACGCACCGTCTCCTGTCGCACGACGTGGCGTTTCACGATCTCGGACTGCTCGTCGTGGACGAGGAGCATCGGTTCGGCGTCCGTCACAAGGAGCGCTTGAAGACGCTGCGCCTGGAGATCGACATTCTGACCCTCACCGCCACGCCGATACCGCGCACCCTGTACGGCACCTTGGCCGGGCTCCGGGACCTGACCATGATCGAGACGCCGCCGCGCGACCGCTCGCCGGTGCTGACGTTCGTCGAGCCGTGGGACGACGAGCTGTTGGCCGAAGCGATGGCGCGCGAACTCGACCGCGGTGGCCAGGTCTTCTTCGTCCACAACCGGATCGAGACCATTGCCACGGTCGCTGAGCGCGTCCGCCGACTCGCGCCGCGTGCGCGGAGCGCCGTGGCTCACGGCAAGCTGCGGGAACGAGAGCTGGATGAGGTCATGCGACGGTTCGTGGACGGAGCGGTGGACGTCCTCGTGTCGACCATGATCGTGGAGTCCGGTCTCGACGTGGCCAACGCGAACACCATGATCGTGCACGATGCCCACCAGCTCGGCCTGGCACAGCTCTATCAGCTCCGGGGGCGTGTGGGGCGCGGGCATCGCCGGGCCTACTGCTATCTGCTCGTTCCCGACCTGATCGACGACGAGGCAGATCGTCGGCTCAAGGTTCTGGAGCATCACACGGAGCTGGGCTCGGGGTATCGCATCGCGCTGAGGGACCTCGAGATTCGGGGTGCGGGGAACCTCCTTGGCGCGGCGCAGTCCGGACACGCCCACGCGGTGGGGTTCGACGTCTACCTGCGGTGGCTCGAGGATGCGGTCCGGGCGCTCAAAGGTGATGCGCGCGCCGCCGAGCGTCCCGTCACGGACGTCACCTTCGCGGCGCCGGCGCGCTTTGCCGACGAGTACGTGCCCGATCAGGACGCGAAGCTCGATCTCTATCGGCGGCTGGCGCGTGCCTCCGAACGTGGCGAGATTGCAGCCTTGCGAGAGGAGTGCCGCGATCGGTTCGGCCCCCTTCCCGACGAGGCAAACCGGTTGCTCGCGGCAGCGGAGCTGCGGATTCTCGGGACCGCACTCGGGCTCCAGTCGGTCCTGGTCCGCGGCGACGAGGCTCGGCTCCGGTTCCGGACCGGCGCGACCCCCCGGCTCATGCGTCTCACGGCCGCCCTGGACGACGTCCAGTTTGCGGCGGACGTCCGGCACACGGTGCCGCTGGCCATGCGTCTGCGTCGGTTGGGGGGGCTGGGAATCGAGGCGGGATTGATTCGGGCCCTCGGCGCAGCCGTTGGCACCGATACGGACGAAGAGGGGTAGCATCGGTGATGTTCCGATTCATGCTCGTGGTGCTCGCACTGGTCATTGCCGGATGCAGCATCCAGGACGCCTTCCAGAGCGACGTGGGTATCGTCGCCCGCGGCGGGCCAATTGTGTTGGAGCGCGACTCGCTGGCGGCGATTCTCGCGAGCCGCTCGAACGTGACCCCGCGACGTCAGATCGCCGAGCAGCTGGCCCACCGCTGGGTCGAGTTCGCGTTGTTCGTCGAGCGCGTGGCGCAGGGCGACTCCATGCTGGACTCGGCGACGGTGCACCAGGCGATGTGGCCGGATGTGAATCGGCTCCTCGTGGACCGCTACCACGATAGGCTCATGGCCGAGCGTGTGCGTATCGACTCGGCCGTCATTGACAGCGCGTACGGCGCCGGTGATGTGCGGCTCATCGACCACATCCTGATTCGCACGCGGCCCGACATGTCGACGGAGGAGCGCACCGCGGCCCGTCGACGTGCCGAGGCGCTGCGCGCCCGACTGGTGGCGGGCCAGCCGTGGGATGTCGCGAACCAGGAGAACGATGACCCGGCGGCGAAGCGGGCCAATGGCAGCCTGGGTGTCATCGAGCGGGGTCAGATGATCCCGGCGTTCGACACCGCCGCCTTTGCGCTCCAGCCGGGCGAGCTGTCCGAGGTGGTCGAGACGCAATACGGATACCACGTTGTGCGGCGTCGGCCGCTGCGCGACGTGTGGCAGGAGTACGCCGAAACCGTCGAGGACTTGCTGACCACGCGGATGGACAGTGTCTTTCTCGAGGAGTTGGCCGAACGGTGGCGCATCAGGGTACGGGACAAGGCGCCGGACGTCATCCGCGAGGCGGTGGCGGCACCGTTACAGACCTTCAAGTCGGGAAAGGTGTTGGCCACGTATCGTGGCGGGCAATTCACGGCAAAGGATTTCATTCGCTGGCTGCAAGCTCTCCCGATGCTCATGAACCAGAACGTGGCCGATGCGATCGACGGGCAGCTCACAGACCTCGCCACGTCGCTGGTACGAAACGAGGTCCTCGTGCGTGAGGCGCGTGAGGCGGGAACGGTGCTCTCGGCGGAGGAGTGGCACAGCGTGCGGGAACAGCTCCGTGCGCAGATCGGGCGTGTGATATCGGGCGTCGGTCTGGATACGGCTTTCGTTGACGTCGAATCACTCGAAGCCCGCCGACGCATTGGCGCAGCGGCGATCAGGGCCTACTTCTACCGGCTCGCCGCCACGCCACGCACGGCGGTGGTGGTCCCGGCGTTCCTGGCAGACAAGCTCCGAGACGATATGCCGTGGGAGGTATCCCAGTCGGGCCTCGACCAGGCAGTCGAGCTCGCCAGCCGCTGGCGGCAGGGGACGGGGGCACCTCCGGTGCCGCTGGCCGCGCCGCGGGACACCGCCCGACCGAAGGGAGAACGGCCGTGAAAGCTTCACGAATTGCCATCGGCGCGCTCGGACTCGCACTGAGCGCGACACCCACTGTGCTCGGGGCGCAGGACACGACGTTCGCCGTGGTCGATCGCATTGCGGCGATCGTGGGAGACAGCGTGATCCCCCTGTCGCGCGTCGAGGAGGGGCTCAACCTGCAGCGACAACAGGGGGGGACGATCCCGTCGGACCCCGAGGCCCGCCGTGAGCTGATGCGGGAGATCCTCGACGGGCTCGTCGACGAACAGCTGCTGGTTCAGGCGGCGCTGCGGGACACGACGATCGCGGTGTCCGAGCAGGATGTTCAGGCTGCCGTCGAGCGCGCGATGCAGGAGATCCGCGGGCAATTCGCGTCCGAACTCGACTTCCGGCGGCAGCTCGAGGAGTCGAACTTCGGATCGCCGGAGGAGTATCGCCGGTGGCTGTCGGACCAGCAGCGCCGTGAGCTGCTCCGTGACCAGTTGCTGCAGCGCGTTCGGGAGCGGGGAGACCTGACACCCCTGGCACCCACCGAGAAGGAGCTGCGCGCGTACTACGAGGAGCGAAAGGGGGAGCTTCAGCGGCGTCCCGCGATGGTCAGCTTCCGCCAGATCGTGGTCAGGATCGATGCGGACAGTGTGGGCATCGTCCGCGCACGAACCTTGGCGGATAGCCTGGTGCGGGAACTCCGCAACGGGGCCGATTTCTCGCTCGTGGCGCGACGCTATTCCCAGGACACCGGGACCAAGGACCAGGGCGGCGACCTCGGGTGGGTACGTCGCGGAAACTTCGTGCCCCAGTTCGAGGCCGTGGCCTTCCGGTTGAAGCCGGGACAGATCTCCGATCCGGTGCGGACCGTCTACGGCTTCCACATCATCCGCGTGGAGCGGTCACAGCCCGCCGAGGCTCAGGTGCGTCATATCCTGATTCGGCCGACGATCACCGATGCGGACCGGGACAGAGCCCGCGCGCGAGCGGAGACCGTGGCCCAGGGGCTCATCGACGGCGTTCCCTTCGACTCGCTCGCGTCCATCTACCACGACTACTTCGGAGGGGAGCAGGTCCTCATCGAGGGGTTTCCGCGGACGCAGTTGCCACCGGTCTATCGTGACGCCCTCCAGGGTGGGGTGGCCGGAGACGTCATCGGTCCGGTCTATGTCGAGGAAGAGGGTCAGTCCAAGTTCGCGGTGATCCGCGTGACCGACACGCGGCCCGAAGGCGAGTACGAGTTCGAGGACCTCCGTGATCAACTGCGGAACGCGCTCGCCGAGCAGAACGCCATGGAGCGGTATCTGCGGGGGCTGCGGAACGCCACGCACATCGAGATTCGGCTGTAGCGACGCCCGTCATGCGCCCGCGCGTCGCGATCACGCTGGGGGATCCGCGCGGCATCGGCGCGGAAGTCGTGGCCAAGGCGCTCGCCGAGCCACCACCCGAGGTGGACTGGATCGTGATCGGGCCGGAGGAGCTGCTCGGCGCGTTTCCCAAGAAGCGGCGGGTTCCCATTCCGCTCCGGCCGCCGCGTCCCTCGCTTCCCGCTTCCCCCTTCACGCTTCCCGTTGCGCCTGAGGATGCTGGTCTCTGCGTGAAGCGATCCATCGAGAAGGCCGTGCAAATGGTCGTGGACGGCGACGTCCACGCCATTGTGACGGGACCCGCGGAGAAGCGTGCGCTCCATCTCGCCGGGGTACGCTATCCCGGGCATACCGAGTGGCTTGCCGACCTCGCGGGCGGCGTGGATGTGGCAATGATGCTGGTCGCCAGGGGCCTGCGTGTGGTGCTTGTGACCACCCACCTGCCGCTCCGAGAGGTGCCCGTCGCGGTCACCCTGGAGCGGGTGCTGACGGCCGGACGGCTCACTCGGGCAGCACTGGAGCGGTGGTGGGACTTGCGGGCGCCCCGCATCGCGATCTGTGCGCTCAACCCCCATGCAGGCGAGGGGGGCGCCTTCGGCTCGGAGGACGCGGAGGTGCTGGCTCCCGCCGCCCGGGCACTCGGTGCCACCGGGCCAGTGCCGGCCGACACGGTGTTCGTCCGTGCGCTCCGTGGGGAGTTCGACGCCGTGGTCGTCCCGTATCACGACGTGGGCATGACCGCGGTGAAGCTTGCCGGGTTTGGATCGGGGGTGAACGTCACGCTGGGACTGCCGTTCGTCCGCACCGCCCCGGACCACGGGACGGCCATGGACATCGCCGGCCAGGGCGTGGCGGATCCCGGGTCGATGCGGGAGGCGGTGAGCCTGGCGGTCGAG
Source organism: uncultured Gemmatimonadaceae bacterium (assembly GCA_964348385.1). Taxonomy (GTDB): domain Bacteria; phylum Gemmatimonadota; class Gemmatimonadetes; order Gemmatimonadales; family GWC2-71-9; genus JAOTVV01. The sequence goes on along the minus strand of CAYGCN010000037.1, from coordinate 8,347 downwards.
TTAGCGAGGCGCTCGGTCGGCTGACGCTCGACGCGCGTCGCGGCCTCAGGTCGCCCCGGTCTGCTCGGCCGTCTTCGGCTTCTTCTCCTTCACGAGCTGCAGGGTGCCGACTCGCCTCCCGGCCATCGTGAGCACTTCGAACCGGGCTCCCGCGGTCGTGATTCGATCGCCCACCTTGGGTAGGCGGCCGAGCGCCCCGAACACGAAGCCCCCGATGGTCAGGTAGTCCTCGTCGCTGATCGCGAGGCCGTACCGCTCGTTGAGATCCTCGATCTCCATGTCGCCGGGAAGGGTGACGCCGTCCCCCACGGGTTGCGGCCTGGGACCGGTGTGGTCGTACTCGTCGTAGATCTCCCCGACGATCTCCTCGAGCAGATCCTCGATCGTCACCAGGCCGGCGACACCCCCGTATTCGTCCAGCACCACGGCCATCTGGGCTTTGAGGCGCTTCATGTCGGCCAGGACGTCTTCGACCTCGCGCGTGCCCGGGACGAACAGGGGCTCGCGCGCGATCGCCGACACGGACTCTCGCCCCCGCTCGGTCAACGCGCCCAGAATGTCCTTGATGTGGACCACGCCGACGACGTCGTCCGGGGACTCGCCGTACACGGGATACCGCGACCGCCGTGATTCGGAGACCTGCCGCACGGCATCGGCGATGGTGAGCGCTGCCGGAAGCGCGATCACGTCGGTCCGTGGGGTCATGACGTCGGAGACGTTCTTCTCGGTGAACTCGAACACGCCCTCGAGCATGCGGACGTCTTCTTGGTCGAGGTGTCCCGACCGCTGGCTCTGACGGGCCAGCATCACGATCTCCTCCGGTCGGTGGACCCGTTCCGCCTCGCTCGGTGCCCGCATCCCGAACATGCGAAGCACGCCGTTGGCCGTGCCGTTCAGCGCCCAGATGAACGGATTGGTTGCCACCGTGAATCCGATGAGCGGGGCCACCACCCAGCGGCTGGTCGCTTCGGGGTGAAGCAGCGCCAGTGCCTTGGGCGCCAGCTCTCCCAGCACGATGTGGAGAAACGTGATGATCAGGAACGCGACGATGCCCGCGACGGTATGGGTCGCGATCGCGTCGAATGGAGCGGGGAGGTCGTGGAAGATCGCGGAGATGGCTCCGGCCACGGCGGGCTCGCCGATCCACCCGAGGCCGAGGCTCGCCACGGTGATGCCGAGTTGCGTGGCGGAGATGTAGCGGTCGATCGATTGAATGGCCTTGAGGGCGAGCTTAGCTTTCAGGTCCCCTCGACGGGCCCACGACTCGATCCGCGTGCGACGAGCGGCGACGAGCGCGAATTCCGCCGCCACAAAGAAGGCATTTGCGGCGACGAGCAGGAGCACCGCCGCGACTCGGATGATGAACGACGAAACTGTGATTTCTTCCATGGTGTCGTGCTGCAAAAGCTACAGAGTCTGACCATGACGGCAAAGCGGGCGGTCCCGACGTCCGGCGGCGGCCCGTGACCGGCGTCCGGGAGCCCGACTCTGGGGACCAGGCGCTCCACTGCCTGCACCACCCACCCGACCGCAGCGTGAGCGGGCGCGCGCTCACGCTCGTTCTGGTGATCACGCTGGCGTTCATGGTCGTCGAAGTGATCGGCGGGCTGCTGGCCAACTCGCTCGCGCTCCTGGCCGACGCCGGGCACATGTTCGCCGATGTGGGTGCCCTGGCCCTGGCGCTGTTCGCCGCCTGGTTCGCGAGAAAGCCGGCGACGTCGGAGAAGACGTACGGCTACCTGCGACTCGAGATCCTCGCGGCCCTGGTGAACGGAGCGGCGCTCATGGTGGTCGCGGGGCTCATCGTGCGGGACGCCCTGCACCGCCTCGCGATGCCTCCGGCGGTCGATGCCACCGTCCTGATCGGCGTCGCCGGCCTGGGTCTGATGGTGAACCTGTTCGGCGCCTGGATGCTCCATCGAGGCCATCGCGAATCCCTCAACGTTCGGGGCGCCTACTTCCACGTCCTCGGCGACCTGCTCGGCTCGCTGGGGGCCCTGGCGGCCGGCGTGATCATCCTCGTGAGCGGCTGGGTGGTTGCCGATCCGCTCATTTCGATCGGCATTGCCCTGCTGATCCTGGTCGGCGCGTGGCGGCTGGTGCGCGACAGCACGGACGTGCTGCTCGAGGCCACACCGCGACACATCAGCCTCGGCGATGTGGAACGGTGCATCGCCACCATCGGCGGGGTGGACGAGGTGCACGACCTACACGTGTGGACGCTCACGAGCGGTGTCGTCGCCATGAGCGGGCACGCCGTGGTGACCGATCCCGGTCAGGGCCAGCGTGTGCTGGAAACGGCGCAGGCGCGGCTGAGTGATCTGGGGATCCGGCACGTGACACTCCAGATCGAGCGCGAGCACACCTGCCGGGTACCGGTCTGATCCTCCGCTTGCGCGGAACCCCGGACCCGTCTATACTGGCGCACCCCCACACCGGCACGACGATCGAGTCATCCCGAAGGTCTCCCTTGTCCATCCGTAACATCGCCATCATCGCGCACGTCGACCACGGGAAGACGACGCTGGTCGACAAAATGCTCCGCCAGGCGGGCGTGTTCCGCGCCAATCAGGAGGTTGAGGAGCGGGTGATGGATTCGAATCCGCTGGAGCGCGAACGCGGGATCACCATCCTCGCCAAGAACGCGTCGCTGCGCTGGCACGACGTCAAGATCAACATCGTGGACACCCCGGGGCATGCCGACTTCGGCGGGGAGGTCGAGCGCATCCTGGGCATGGTGGACGGCGTCTTGCTCCTGGTGGATGCGGCCGAGGGACCGATGCCGCAGACACGCTTCGTCACGCGGAAGGCGCTCGCCCTGGGACTCGCGCCCGTGGTGGTGATCAACAAGGTGGACCGGACCGACGCCCGCGGGCCCGAGGTGCACGACGAGGTGCTGGAGCTGTTCATGGAGTTGGACGCGTCCGACAGCCAGCTGGATGCGCCGTTCCTCTACGCGTCCGCCCGGCTTGGGGTCGCGACGATTGAGCCGCCCACCCCGGGGCTCCACGAGGGTGGCGACCTCACCCCGTTGTTCGACGCGATCCTGCGACACGTTCCGCCACCGCGCGGTGAGCCGGACGGGCCGTTTCAGATGGCGGTTTCGACCATCGACCACTCTCCCTACCTGGGGCGGGTGGCGATCGGGCGGATCGAGCGGGGCGTCGTGCGGGTGGGGCAGGCGGTGGCGCTGCTCCCGCCTGGTGAGCCGGGGATCGTGTCGGAGGAGGACCTTCGCCCCGCGCGGGTGGCGCAGCTCTACGGTTTCGAGGGTCTGAAGCGGGTGGAGTTGGACGAGGCCGCCGCGGGAGACATCGTGGCCGTCGCCGGTATCGACGGCGTCGAGATCGGCACCACCCTGGCCGATCCCTCCCGGGCCGAACGGTTGGCCAGCGTCGCCGTCGAGGAGCCGACCATCTCGGTGGACTTCATGGTGAACAACTCACCGTTTGCGGGACGCGCGGGGAAGTTCGTCACCAGTCGTCAGGTGCGCGAGCGGCTGTACCGGGAACTCGAACGCAACGTCTCGCTCACGGTCGAGGAGACCGACCAGCCCGACGTGCTCACGGTGTCGGGCCGGGGCGAGTTGCACCTCGCCATCCTGATGGAGACGATGCGGCGCGAGGGGTACGAGTTCCAGGTGAGCCGCCCCCGGGTCATCACCAAGATCGGGCCCGATGGCCAGCGGCTCGAGCCGTACGAGGAGCTGGTCGTGGACGTCCCCGACGGAATGGTGGGCGCGGTCATGGAAACTCTGGGACCGCGCCGGGCCGACGTGCTGGACATGCGCAATCACGGCCGGGGACGCGTGCGGCTGAGCTTCCGCATTCCGGCGCGGGGGCTGTTCGGCTACCGCTCGGAGTTCCTCACCGAAACGCGCGGCGAGGGGATTCTGCACCACCGGTTCCTGGACTACGGGCCGTGGGCCGGACCGATTGCGGGCCGGAGCCGGGGCGTGCTGGTGGCCGATCGGGAGGGGGTCGCCGTGGGCTATGCCCTGTGGAACCTCCAGGAGCGTGCCACCATGTTCGTGCGGCCGGGGGACGCGGTGTACGAGGGCATGATTGTGGGCGAGCATGTCCGGTCCGGCGATCTCGACGTGAACGCCCTCAAGGGCAAGAAACTCACCAACATGCGCACCACCGCGTCGGACGGGAACATCCAGCTCGAGCCACCGCGCGAGATCACGCTGGAGCTGGCGCTCGAGTACATCGAAGACGACGAGTTGATCGAAGTCACACCGGTCGCCGTGCGCTTGCGGAAACGGGCGTTGGCTGCTATTCAGCGAAAGAAGGCAGCTCGCCAGGCGAGGGCCGCTACTGGGGAGTAGGAGACGTGATCCAACCTTTTGCATCGCGCCGAAGGCGTGGGAGGGAGTAATGCTGCCGTGGGAAACGTCGTTTTCGCCGATCGCCGCCCGCGACGAATCGGATGATGACGAATCCAGCTACGACGACTTCGAGGAAGACGAGGAGTACGACGAGGACCTCGAAGACGACGAAGACGAGGACGACGACTACGACGATTACGACGATTATGAGGACGATTTCGACGACGAGGATGACGAGCCTCGCCGCGGCAAGCGGGGTGATTGGGACTAGGACGCTCGGCAACCGTCGGGTTGGGCGTCGGGGTGGAGGTGGCGGCGCGGACCCCCTAGATTCCGGGTCCTCGGGGCCTGTAGCTCAGGTGGTTAGAGCGCACGCCTGATAAGCGTGAGGTCGGTGGTTCAACTCCACCCAGGCCCATCGGGTTGCATGAGAACCTCACCGAAGTCGGTGAGGTTCCTGTCTTTTAGCGCCCGCGCGATGAACCGGGCACGGACCGCCCGACCGCCGTGGCGCTATGCTCCGGCGGTGTCAGTCCGGTGCGCAGCTGGCTCGAGGGCAGGGGCCACCGGGTGTGGATACCCCGCGATCCCCGCTGCCCCAGTTCCAAGCGTGACCAGGGATCTCCGCTTTGCGGCTCGTCCTTCGTGAATTGGGTGAGCGACTCTCGCCAGCTCGATGTCCGTGTCGAGCCGTGCCAGGACCGTCTTCATGAACTCGCCGAAATGCAGGTAGAGGGCCATCCAGCCCACCCCGTAGCGGAGGGCCCCGGGGTTGTGCCACGCGAGCTTCGTCAGGGTGCGCCAGAACTCCATGCGGTAGTCCTGCTTCACGCCCATGCGCCAGATGAGGCGGCCGAACCCCCGCAGCTCGCGCAGCCGCACACGCCACGGGAGGTGGAGCTTCTTCGTTCGGCAGTTGAGCGCGGAGCCCATGCGGAAGACGCGGTTGAAGTACGCGCGTGGTGCGTAGGACTCCGAGATGACTCGCCGGTAGTCCTCCAGGATCTCCGCTCGGGGCCGCTTGGTGACGAAGTTCAAGCCACCGGAGCACTGGTCCGCGGCATCCTCTGACGGGACGGCGAAGTCGTCGGGCAGTCGTCCCTCACGGGCCAGGCGTCGGGTGAGCTGGGTTCCCGGGAGGGCCGCCAGGAGTCCAACCATGTTGACGGGGGTGGCACTGGCCTCGATGAGGGCCAGCATGCTCTCAGAGACGCTCCCCCGTTCGGCATCGAAGCCGATGATGTAGCCGCTGTTCACGGCCATCCCGTAGGAGTGGATCTTCCTGATGCTTTCCGCGATCGGGCGTCGGGTGTTCTGCCGCTTCTGCGTCGCCACAAGTGTTTCCATGCTGGGGCTTTCAACGCCGACGAACAGCACGAAGAAACCGACGTCCTGCATCATCTGCAGCAGTTCCTCGTCGTCCGCGACGTTGATGGACGCCTCGGTGGAGAATTCGAAGGGCCAGTCGTGTGCTTCCAGCCAGTCGCGGAGCGCCGGAAGGAGCTTCTTCACCTCCCGCTTGTTGCCGATGAAGTTGTCGTCCACGAAGTCGACGTGGCCCCGATGGCCGGACTCGTAGAGCAGATCGATCTCCTTGAGTATCTGCTCGTTTGACTTCAGCCGTGGCACCTGCCCGAACAACTTGACGATGTCGCAAAACTCGCAATGGAATGGACAACCCCGGCCGTATTGGATGCTGATGTGCAGGTAGCGGCCGAAACGCAGCAGGTCGAAGCGAGGCAGGGGAGATTGGGACATGTCCGCCCGTTCCTCCCCGCATTCGTAGATGTGCTTTGCACTCCCTGCCTCGAGATCCGCCAGCCACCGTGGCAGGGTGACCTCCGCCTCCCCGAGAACCAGGAAGTCCGCCGAGTCGTAGAGATGCGGGCTGGACGTGGCGTCGGGACCTCCTGCCACCACGGTCTTCCCCCGGGCTTTCAGCCGCTTGATCAGGGCGAGCGTGGAGTGTTGCTGGACGATCATTCCACCCGTGAACACGATGTCTGCCCACTCGATATCCGCGTCGCTCAGTTCCTGGACATTGCAGTCCACCAGCCGACATTCCCATGACTTCGGGAGCAGGGCGGCCACCGTAATCAGGCCCAGCGGGCTCGCGGGGTACTTGGCCCCCATGAGTTCGCACGCGGCCCGGTAGTTCCAGAACGCCCCGCCGGTAAACTCCGGGAAGATGAGTAGACAGCGCATTCCGGTCCCTTCAGTCATGGATGGCCTAGTGCCCGGAAACCTGCGAGCAGTGCATGGCTTCCTGTTTGTCACGGCCGAGTTCCCGTTCGATGACGTACCAGTCGGAGAGGAGTGGTCTTCGGGCGATCCGCGTCAGCGACGGCAGGGGCTCTTGGTGATCCTCACGCGCAAGGTAAGGTCTCCAACCCGTGGAGGCCAGGGTTGGTGGGCGAGATCATGAGTGGAGGCAGGCCGGGTGCGGGGATCCGGTGGCACGCCGCAGGATGGTCGGGTCGGCCTCAGGCGTTCTCGGGTGGCCCTTCGGTGGGACGCCGTCGATCTCCTCCCTTGATGTCTTTCTCAGCGAGCCCTAGCCCGGTGTACACGTGGTTCACGATTTCCCGCATACGGTAGGTCGCCGACTCGGGCGCGCGCTCCCCGCGCCGCGCCAGCGCCGAAAGCTCCTGCAGCTGGTCGGCGAATTCCCGGAAGCCGTGCTCTTCGAGCAGCTGCATGATGTCGATCACGAGCCGCCCGAGCTGGGAAAGGAGTACGGCGCCCGACGGCTGAATGCGTCCGCCGCCCATCAGGCCTCTGCCGCGGCGCGCCGCCACCTGTTCCACAATGGCACGCACCCGGTCCCACTTGCGCTTTACCTCCGCCAGCACAGCGAGTTGGGCCCTGACCTTCGGGCTGAGCGGACCTGAGGCGGCCATCGCGATCCCCCTCTGCTGTGCGGAAGATGGCGAGTGGGCTCCTGCGCCGACAGTGCGTCGGGTCACCCCGCGCCGGATCCGGCCGGGGACGATAGCTTGAGAGCCATGACGACGACCGCTCGGCCACCGCGAATCGTACAGGTGGACGCCGACGCGTTCTACGTGCAGGTCGCGCGTCTCACCGATCCCGAAGGAGCCGGCCGGGCCGAGCTACTCCTGGTGGGTGGAACGCCGCAGGGACGCGGCGTGGTCACCTCCGCGGCGTACGAAGCTCGGACGTTCGGGGTGCGTTCCGGGATGCCCATGGCGCAGGCCCTGCGCCTGTGTCCCCAGGCCACGGTGGTCGGGGTTCCGCGGCGAGCGTGCAGCGAGCGGAGCCGGGCGATCGTCAGGGTGCTCGAGGGATTCACTCCGGTGGTCGAGCCCGCCTCGATCGACGAAATGTATCTCGACCTGTCCGGCACCGAAGCGCTATATCAGCACGAGTCCCTCGAAGCCATCGCGCGGCGTATCCGGCGGACCGTCCTGGCCGACACGAAGATCCGGGTGTCGATCGGTGCAGGAACGAACCGACTCGTGGCCAAACTCGCCGCCGGACGGGCGAAGCCGCACCGTACGCCGGAAGCGGACGGTGTGGTGATCGTGCCCCCGGGACAGGAAGCCGCGTTCCTCGCGACCTTCGATCTCGGTGACATCCCGGGCATCGGCCCCCGGTTTCAGGAACGCTTGGCGCGCTTCGGCCTCACGACGGTGCGTGACGCGCTCCCGTACGAGCGATCGGTGCTGGAGGACTGGTTTGGGCATCGGGCCGGGAGCTGGCTGTATCACCGCATCCGCGGCATGGACCGTACGCCGATCGTGTCACGAGCGCAGGCCAAGTCGCTGTCCCGCGACGAGACGTTCGCCGAAGATCTCGACGACGAGGACGCCCTACGACGCGAATTGCTGCGCCTGAGTGATCGCGCGGCCCACGATCTCCGCCGTCATGGGTACGTGGCACGGACGATCACCGTGCGGATCCGCGACCGCGACTTCCGTGACCGGCGCGCCAGCCGCACACTTCCTCGCGGTGTGTCAACGGAGCGCGTGATCTTCGACGAGGCGGCCAAGATCACGA
>CAYGCN010000036.1:0-24963 GCA_964348385.1 uncultured Gemmatimonadaceae bacterium | reverse complement strand
CATCGACCATGACCACATCGGCGGTGAAGTCGTAGCGTCCCTGCCCGCGGAACAACGAAGAACCCACCCCATAGGCATCCACCGGGACGCCCGCCTCTTCAAAGGCCCGGATCTTCTCCACCGTGAAGCCTCCCGAGACCACGATCTTCACGTGAGAGAATCCCTCGGCGTCGAGCGCGTGTCGGACGTTCCAGACGAGTTGCGGATTCACGCCCCGCGGATCGAAGTCTCCCATCTGCAGGATCACCGACTGGTCGACAATAGTGCCGGAGGTGTCCAGCCGCACCCCGTAGAGGTGCGAATCGAGCGCCCGCGCCACCTCCACGGCCGTGCGCACGCTGTCGTTCTCGAAATCCACCAGACAGACGAGCTTGACCTCCGGGGGCATGTACTGCGCGAACTTCTTCGCGGCCAGTACCGTGTCGCCGCCGTACGCGGCGATCATGGCGTGCGGCACGGTGCCGATCCCCTCGCTCCCCCACCACGAGGCTTGCGCATCCGTAGACACGCCGATCGCCCCGGCGATGTGCGCCGCATAGCCGTCACCGGTCTGGACCAGCCAGTGATCGTGGCGGGCCGGAAAGAACATGATCTCTTTCGGCTTGGCGGCCTCGACCACGAGTCGCGTGTTGGTCCCCACCCGCGTCCGCCGTGCCAGCACCCCGACGTAGAGCGTCTCGAGATGGGCAAAGGCGTCGTAGGGACCTTCGATCGTCATGACCGTTTCCCACGGCTCGATCTCGTCTCCGTCGTAGAGCGCGTGCACCGTGAGATCGTCCCACGTGTGGGAGCACAACTTGAGGATCGCGATGGCCTCGTCCACACCACCGAGGTAGGCGTGGGCTTTGGTGAACACCTGCATCAGGACCCGGGGGCGGTGATGGTCCGCGAGCACGATCTCCCGCGCCCGCACGAAGTACTTGTCGGAGTAGTACCCGGCCTTCATCCGCTCGACCGGCAGCTGGAAAATCGAGGGATCGAGTCGCTTGCGACGAGGCATGTCAGCCGGTGTCCTCCTTGATGACGTAACGCAGCGCGCGGCGCCGGTACCAGCGGACGGCCAGCGCGTCCTCCAGCCCGCGCAGCGCACGATCCCACATGCCGTACTTGCTTCGTCCCGCCCGGCGCGGCCGATTGGCGACCGGACGCTGTTCGACGCGCGCTCCCTGCGCCTGCAGCAGCGCCGGAATGAACCGGTGGAGGCCGTCGAAACGAGGGATCCGGACCAGGGCCGACCGTCGCATGGCCTTCAGGCCGCACGCCGTGTCCCGCATCCCGTCACGGGTGATGCGATTCCGTACCGTATTGGCCACCCGGCTCTGGATCCGCTTCCACCGGGAATCCGCCCGCGGCGTGCGATACCCCACCACGGCCGCGACCGAGGGCTCGTCCCGCAGCACCTGAACCAGCGCCATGATGTCCGCCGGGTCGTTCTGCCCGTCGGCGTCGAGGGTGACCACGATCTCCCCGCGTGCCGCATCGAACCCGGCCGCGATTGCGGCGCTCTGTCCGCTGCGGCGCTCCAGCGTCATCACTCGGAGCGTGGACACCTGCCCCCTAAGCCGCTCGAGCTCCGCGGCGGACCCGTCCGTCGATCCGTCGTCCACCGCGATCACCTCGTGGGGAACTCCCTTGAGTGCAGCAGCGATTTCCTGGAAGAGCGGGCCGAGGTTCGATTGCTCGTTGTGCACCGGCAGCACCAAGGACAGCACGGCCTGACCCCACCTCGCGGAGCGTGAGCCTGGGCTCCCCAACCACCCTGACGCGCGACGGCGACCACCCGGCCGGAACGTATGACGCGCGGGGATCGCAGGCAAGTTGACAGCCCCACAGCGGTCGCGGTTATTTCGCGAGACTTGGTCACTGGTCTTCGCTCCGGAGGAGGTCTGATCGTGTCCGACTCATACTCGCGCCGGGATTTCCTGGGAGCCGCGTCCGGCCTCGCGGCCGGCGTCGCCGTGGGACCGGGCATCCTGGCAAACCGAGCGGGTCCAGCGGTCCACATCCGGCCCGCGGCTGTGAACGCCGTCGTCGCGTCGGCCAACGGGCTCCGAGGTGTCCGGCGGGCCGGCGAGCTGCTCGCGCAGGGGATGGATACGCTCGATGCCGCCATCGAAGGCGTCAAGATCCAGGAACTGGACCCGGACGACACCTCCGTCGGCTACGGAGGGTTGCCGAACGAGGATGGGGTCGTGCAACTCGACGCCTCGTGCATGCACGGACCGACGCGGCGAGCGGGAGCGGTGGCGTCGCTCGAGGGTATCAAGACACCGAGCGTCGTGGCCAAGTACGTGCTGCTGTACACCGACCATGTCCTGCTGGTTGGACCCGGCGCGAAGCGGTTCGCGCTCTCCTACGGGTTCAAGGAGGAGGATCTGCTGACGGACCGTGCCCGCGAGGCGTGGCTCCGGTGGCGCGCACGACGCGGTCCGAACGACAACTGGCTCGAAGTCCCGGATGACGAGCAGCTGTCACGGGAAGAGCACGGCACGATCAACATGAACGCCGTGAACGCCAAAGGGGATGTCTCGTCGGTCACGACCACCAGTGGGCTCTCGTGGAAGATCCCGGGCCGGGTGGGCGACTCGCCCATCATCGGAGCCGGACAGTACACGGACAACGACGTTGGGGCAGCCGGATCGACCGGTCGCGGTGAGTCCTGCATCAAGGCGTGCGGTGCCTTTCTCACGGTCGAGTTCATGCGGCGCGGCCTGGCGCCCTCGGACGCCGCCCTGGAAACGCTGCGGCGTGTCGTCGCCACGACGGAATCCAGACTCCTCGACGAGCGTAGTCGGCCACGGTTCGGCCTCAACTTCTACGCGGTGAACAAGAAGGGTGAGTTCGGCGGGGCATCCATGTTCGCCGGTGCCCGGTACGCCGCGTGGGACGGCAAGGACGCGACGCATTACGACGCCGCCTATCTGTTCGAGCGAGAGCGGTGAAACGAGCCGCCGTCATTGGATTCCTCGTGGTACTGGTTGCCCGCCCCGGGGTGGCCCAGCTCCCCGATGTCCCGACGTTGGGGAGAGATTGGACGAATCTCTCGTTTCCCTGGGTCTACTGGGGACCCACCGAAGGCCTCTCGGTAGGGCTGTTTCACGCCCAAGTCAATCAGCTCGGTTACGCGGACTGGGATGCGCCGCAGCCGTATCGCGCGATGGTCTCGCTCGACGGCCACGTCTCCACGTCCGGGTCCAAACGGCTCGAACTCGCATTCCGGGCTCCCAAGTGGGCGGAGGGCTGGCGCTACGTCGTGACGCTGGAGGGGAGGCGTGACGCCCGCGAGCCCTACTTCGGGATCGGCAACGGCAGCGTGTACGACGAGGCGAACGAGACCGATGCCGCCCCCTATTTCTATCGCTCAGACCACACCCGATGGATTGTCAGGGGTGAGGTGCAGCGGCGTCTCGTGGGACCGCTGCGAGTCCTGGCCGGCCTCCACCTCGAGCGCTGGCGGATCGACACGCTCGATGGCCCCAGCCAACTCGGGCAGGATCTGGTAGCAGGGGTGGATCCGTCGATCGCACGGGGCACCACCGATGCCGCGGCTCGTATCGGGCTCGTGTTTGACACCCGTAATGACGAGCCCGCGCCCACGCGTGGCGTGGTGATCGAAGCCATCGTCGGGGTGGCCGACTCCGGCCTCATCTCGGGTGCGAGCTACACCCGTGCCACCGTGTCGGCCAGAGGCTACCTGCCGCTGGCGTCGCGGCTCACGATTGCCGGACGGGTCCTCGGGCAGACCATGAGCGGGGCCCCGCTTTTGGGATCCTATGCCCTGATCGAAGCAAGCGATCGACCGCTCCGAGGCATCGGTAGCTCGGAAACCCACCGTGCCATCCCCGCCCGGCGGCTCCTCGACGCGGACAAGCTGCTGGCGAACCTCGACGTGCGCTACGACCTCGCGACCCTCCCGACGCTGTTCCGTGTGACGGCGGTCGGCTTTCTCGATGCCGCACGAGTCTTTCCCGTCGGCGAATTCGCGGTGACGACCGATGACCTGATGGTCGGCGGCGGCCTGGGCCTGATCGCGCAGTTCTTTCGCACGGGTATTCTGGGAACAACCGCCGGAGTCGGCCCGGACGGCCTGGTGTGGTTCTTCCATACCCGCTGGCCGTTCTGACGAGAAAGCCGACCTTGTGAACCGAAATTCGAGGCCGGCCGGCAGGCCGTCCTGCTGTAGGCTATTAGATTGCAGTATGGTCCTACGGCCGCTCTTCCTTCGCCTTCTCCCCAAAAACGCTCGCCCCGGGATTTTCGCGCCGCCAAACCGTCGGTAGGCGTGCCTGGCGACGCCGCCGCATCCCCTGTGGCGTCACCCTGAACGTGTTCCAGTCGTGACCGTCACCGGCAGCCCACGCTGCCGGACCAATGCTTGTTCAGGAGAGGACTCATGGCGCAGGTTACCGTTACCGCGGATCAAGTGTTCGGGATCCTCCGCGAGAATATCCTGGTCGATGGCTTCCACATCGTGATCGACCTGCAGAAGTCACACGGCTCGAGAATGCTCGACGCGCTGACCGGGAAGGAATACCTGGATTGCTACACCTACTTCGCGACCCTGCCGATCGGCCACAATCATCCGAAACTCGATGACGCCGGCTTCCGGGAGGCGCTGCACCGAGCCGCCTTGGCCAACCCCGCCAACAGCGACGTGTACTCGCGCGAATACGCCGGATTCGTGAAGACCTTCCGGGATATCGCCGCGCCGGATGAGTTCCGCTACCTGTTCTTCGTCGCCGGGGGCGCACTGGCGGTGGAGAACGCCATGAAGGCCGCGTTCGACTGGAAGGCGCAGAAGAACCGGGCCCGCGGCATCGAAGGAGGGGCCGACAAGATCCTCCATTTCCGCGACGCGTTCCATGGCCGCAGCGGCTACACGCTGTCTGTCACCAACACCGATCCCCGCAAGACAGCCGACTTCCCGAAGTTTGTTTGGCCCCGGATCTCCAATCCGAAGATCCACTTTCCGATCGACCTGGCGCAGGTCTCGGCGGCCGAGCAGACGGCGGTGCGGGAAATCGAGGTCGCGTTCGACCAGGATCCTCACGGCATCGCGGCAATCCTCATCGAGCCGATTCAATGCGAGGGTGGGGACCATCATTTTCGGCCCGAGTTCTTCCGGCAACTCCGCACGATCGCCGATGAGCGTGACGCCCTCTTGATCTTCGACGAGGTGCAGACCGGTATGGGTATCACGGGGTCGATGTGGGCATTCCAGGATCTGGGCGTCACGCCGGACCTCGTCGCCTTCGGCAAGAAGACACAGGTATGTGGCGTGATGTCGACCACCCGCATCGACGACGTGGAACGCAACGTGTTTCACGTCTCGTCACGCATCAATTCCACCTGGGGAGGCAATCTGGTGGACATGGTGCGCTGCGCCCGCTACCTGCAGATCATCGAGGAAGACGGCCTCGTGGCCAACGCCAGGCATGTCGGTGCCCGGTTCAAGAGCGAGCTGGAACACCTGCAGGCACGGTTCCCCGTGGTCACCAACGCACGTGGGAAGGGATTGCTGCTCGCCTTCGATCTGCCCCACGGAGACACCCGCAATCACGTGCGACAGGCCTGCTGGGATGCCGGCTTCGCCACCCTGCCGTGCGGGCCACGATCGCTCCGGTTTCGACCGGCCCTGATCTTCAGTGAGGCCGACGTGGAGCACGCGGTGGGGATCTTGCAGACGGTCCTCGAGGCGGCGTGACCCACCACGGTCAGTCGAGGAGCGCCAGCACCTTTCGGAGGACGGATTCGCCGCGGTCCTCGACGTGCCACCGCCGCATGTGGGCGTAGAAGCAGTCCTTCGGCATGGTGGTCCGGTGCTCCAGCGCCCAGCGCTGGAGGGCCGCCGGCCGTGGACCCCAGTGCCCGACGTCGCGGAAGCTCGAATCGAGCGCGATAACGATGGGAATCGATCGCGCGCCGTTCGTGAGATAGCGATCCATGATGTCGGGGTTCTCGTAGCGCGCGATCAGGCGTAGCGGAAGGAGTTCCGTCTCGTCGCCAAGTCTGGCCAGCACCGGAAGCAATTCGCGCCTGACGGTACACGCCGTCCCACAGCGCCCGAAGAGTGCCGACCGTCTGACGGAAGTCGCCATACGGCACCCCATCCCCCCACACCTCCGCGAGCCCTCGTTCACTTGAAACCGTCACCACACACGCTCCTTTCCGGCGCGCCGCGATGGGGAGCGCCGGACGAGCTTCGAGACTCCGAGCTACCCGATCGGGTGGCGGCCCGGCAGTCGCCCGCTGCTTGGCAGCCGCCGACCCCGATGCTACCCTAGGGCGATGGTCACGCCCTCCCCCGAACGGACGCCCACGCGCCGTCGCGGCGCGCAGTCGACTCGCGACCGCATCGTGCGCGCCGCCATCGACCTCTTCACCACCCAGGGATACCATGGCACCACGACCCCCCAGATTGCGGCCGTCGCGGGCGTCGCCGAAGGCTCCATCTACCGACACTTCGAGAGCAAGCAGGCGCTGCTCAATGAGCTGTACCGGGCGGCTCTGCGCCTGCTGATTGCCCCCACCACCGCGCGCGCCGGCTCGTGTCACGATCGACTCGCGCATGTCGCGCGAACGTGGTGTGAGGCCGCGAGCCACGATCCCGCTCCCGTGAGACTGGTCTTCTTTGCCCGGTTTCCAGGCCTACTCGATCCCAAGAGCCGAGACCTGGCTACGGAGCTGCGGAATGCCGTGAGCCGGATCCTGGTCGAGGGGAAATCGTCGGGCGAGATCCGGCCCGGGTCGGCGGACGTATGGACCGACCTCTGGATCACGATTGTCAGCCTTCCTCTCGAACGGATCTGCGACGGAACGTGGAGCCTGCGCGACCCACAGACCCAGCTCGCGTTGGAGGCCGCGTGGCGTGCCATTCACGGCGACGAGGACACATGAGGTAGCTGGCCTTCCCGTCGCTCTGGACATCGCGACCCCGACACGTATCCTTTCACGACCTCTCGACGCAGGAGATCATGATGCCCGACGCCCCAGCCTCTCCCGCCCGCGGCGCATGGGGATCCCGGGTCGGCTTCGTGCTCGCTGCCGCTGGGTCGGCGATCGGCCTCGGCAACATCTGGCGGTTCCCTTATGTGGTCGGCGAGAACGGCGGCGCCGTCTTCGTGTTGATCTACCTGGGCTTCGTGTTCCTGATCGGCGCTCCGGTCATGCTGGGGGAGCTCGCATTGGGGCGGCGAACGGCGCGGAACCCGGTCGGGGCGTTCGCCACCGTTGCCCCGGGGACGCTGTGGCGGTTCGTCGGCCTGCTTGGGGTCATCACCGGCGTGGGCATTCTGTCATTCTACGGCGTGATCGCCGGCTGGACGTTCGGGTATTTCGTACGGACCGTGAGCGGCGAGTTCACCACCATCAGCGCCCAGGACTCGCCCGCCGTGTTCAGCGAGTTCGTGGCGAACTGGATGGTGAGCTGCGGGCTCCTGATCGCGTTCCTCGTTCTGACGGCGCTGATCGTGTGGCGTGGCGTATCGCGCGGCATCGAGCTGATGTCCAAGATCCTGATGCCGATGCTGTTCTTCCTGCTCGTCGTACTGGCGTTCCGGTCGGTGACGCTCTCCGGCGCACTCGACGGGCTCGAGTTCTATCTCGCACCCGATTTCTCCAAGCTCCGGCCCCAGACGTTCCCCACTGCGCTCGGGCAGGCGTTCTTCTCCCTGAGCCTCGGCATGGGCGCGATGATCACGTACGGCAGCTACATCCAGAAGCGGGAGGACCTCGTCGCGTCGGCCGGGATCGTGTGCCTGTTCGACACCATGATCGCCCTCCTCGCGGGGCTCATCATCTTCCCGGCGCTGTTTCACGCCGGGCTCGATCCCGCGTCGGGCGTGGGACTGGTATTTCAGGTGCTCCCACCGCTGTTTGCCACGCTCCCCGGCGGACAGCTCTTCGGTTCGGCCTTCTTCCTGTTGCTCACCATCGCCGCGCTGACATCGACCATCTCGTTGCTGGAGGTTCCGGTCTCGTACCTGATCGACGAGTGGCGATGGTCCCGCGGCAAGGCCGTGCTCGTGACCACGTTGGGCACGGCCGTGCTGGGCCTTCCGTCGGCGCTTGCGTTCGGCGCCGTCTCGCTGTTCAGCCAGGTCCCGGGCGCCAACGTGGACTTCCTCACGCTGATGAACATCGTATTCGGCAACTACTCGCTGTCGGTGGGCTCGCTGCTGCTGGCGGTCTTCATCGGCTATCGATGGGGGGTGGCCGGCGCCGCCAAGGAAATCGAAGCCGAGGGAGTCACGTTCGGGCTGCGATCGGCGTGGGCGTTCCTGATCCGGTTCCTGTGTCCGGTGGCCGTCGCCGTGATCATCGTCTACATCGTGCTGACCGGCAACTACTTCTGAGACCGCGGACGGTGTCGGAACAACCGCGGTAGGATCTGCCCTCAGGCGTACACGTCGTCGAGCGCCGACGCCGGGGGCGGCATGTTGTGCGCACGGCTGTCGAGCGCCTCCGCGGCGGCCCGATCGACTTCGTCGGTGATTTCGGCCTCGGTGTCGCCCAACTCCTCACGGGCGAAGCCCGTCGACACGAGGTACTCCTCATACAGGCCGATCGGATCACGCTTGCCCCAGAAGGCGAACGTCGCGGCATCGAACAACCGGCGTGCCTCTTGTTCATCGTGGGTCGCGTGTCCGCCCATTCGGAACGTTTCGGCGTCCAAAATCACCGGTCCGTCGCCGCTGCGACAGCGTTCCGCCGCAATGCGCGTCGCCGCATAGGCATCGATCACGTTGTTGCCGTCGAACGACCACCCGGCGCAGCCGTAGGCCGTGTGGACGTCGCTGAAATCCGCTGGGCGATGATGGTGTCGCAGCGGCGTTCCCAAGGCCACCTGGTTGTTCTGGATGACGAAGATCACCGGCAGCCGCTGTGCAGCGGCGAAGTTGAAGGCCTCGTGGGTGGGACCCGACTTCACGGAACCATCTCCCACCCAGGTCAGTGCAACGCCCCGCTCGTGACGGAGCCGAAAAGCCAGGGCAATGCCGACGATCACGGCCGGCATGTTGCCGATATTGGAGATGGGTTGCAGCACCCGGTGCTGCAGGCCACCGACGTGACCGTCACGACCCTTGGAGGGCGAATCGTAGGTGCCGAGGTACCCGCGCAGCATGTCCGCCACCGGCATGCCCATCTCGGAGCAGGCCCCGGCATTTCGGATCATCGGCGCCACCACGTCACGCTCGCGGTCGAGCGCGTGGACCGGACCGACTGTGGTTGCCTCTTCGCCCGTGCCGAGCCAGGCCTTGGAAATGACACCCTGTCGCACCCACCGTTTGAGCATGATGTCGTGCAGCCGCGTGCGCACCATGCCGGCGTACAGCGCCGTCAGGACCGCTCGATCGAGCCCATTGACGATCTGCCGACGGGCCGGCACGGTCTCCCAGGCCGCCGCGTAGGCCGCGACGAGTTCCGGATCGGGATGCCAGTCCACGTATTCGGGCGGATCGAACGCCGGATATCGCTTCATGGCCGACCAGTCGTCCCACGTTGAAGCCGCGCCAAATATCCCCGGCGACCGACTGACCGGCAAGAACTCGCACGCGTGATCACCGACCCACCGACGCGCGTACGTCCCGCCTGATCCGGAGCACCGAGGCCAAACGCCGCACCGACGTCGAAAGGCGGGGATGGAGAAATAACGCGCTTACCGGAGGAGGGCGCGGAGGCGATCCTGGTCGGCGTCGTCGAGCGCATCGACCAACGCGTGGCCGAACTCGAGCATCGTCCCATACCGGTTGTCCGGCTCGTTCTCGAGCGACCGCATGAGCACGGTCTCGAGCGCCCGAGGAAAACCCGATCGCACCGCGCTCAGCGGGATCGGCTTCCCGCGCAGGCGGGCGATCATCATCTCCTGAGGCGTGCGTCCCTGAAACGGGAGCTTCGTCGTGAACATCTCGTAGGCCACGATCCCGAGGGCGTAAACGTCACTGCGCCTGTCCAGAAGCTTGCCGCGGATCTGCTCGGGACTCATGAACTCCGGCGTTCCGAGAATGATGCCGGTGGCGGTCAACTTGGCGACCCCCGGGCTGGCGCGTCGTTCCTTTGCCAGCCCGAAGTCCATCACCACCGCGGTCTCACCCCCGGCGGGACGGGGAACGAGCATGATGTTTTCGGGCTTCAGATCGCGATGGACGATGTTCAGGTCGTGCGCGTGGTGCAGGCCGGCACAGCACTGGGCCAGGATGTCCACCCCTTCGCGCGGCCCCATGGCGCCCACCTTCACCTCACGATCGGAAAGGAGTTCACCGCGGAGGTACGGCATCACCAGGTAGATGAGCCCATCCTCGGTCTCTCCGAGCCGCAGGATTCGACACGCGTTGGGATGCTCGAGCCGCATGGCCAGCCCGGCTTCGCGCCGGAGCCGCTCGACGGAACTCTCGTCCGTGCCGAGCTTCGGGCTCAGCACCTTGATGGCTACGGATTGGTCGGTCGTGAGATCACGAGCCTCGTACACGAACGCCATGCCCCCTTCGCCGAGCATCCGGAGGACTTCATAGCGTCGATCCAGCACCTCCTCTTTGAGGGAACCGGCTCGGCTCATGCTCGGTCCCTCCCGCGGCGTCAGCACCTGCCGCACGAGCGTTCGCTGCTCCCCTGATGGGCTCGGGATGTGCTTGCCACCAAGCCCACCGACATCGACCAACGGACTCCCGTCCTTCGGACAGAACCGGGCTTCGCCGGCGTAGACGGCCTTGCAGCGTGGACAGCGTCGGCTCATGTGCGAACCAAGTTACGCCCCGCGCGCTTGGCGCGGTACAGGGCGGCGTCCGCCCGATTCAGGGCATTGTCGGGACTCTCGATCTCGCCGCCGGGGATCATGGTCACGCCAACCGAGGCCGTGATCGACAGCCGTCGTCCATCGGGGGAGAAGTCCTGCTGCTCGATCCGCTGCCGAAACCGCTCGGCAAATGTCATCGCCCCCTCGAGCGCCGTTTCGGGGAGCAGCAGCACGAACTCCTCACCCCCATACCGGGCCACCGTGTCGACCCCGCGCACCTGCGCCTTGAGCATCCCGCCCATCTGCCGCAACACGTCATCACCCACCAGGTGGCCGCGGTCGTCATTGACCCGTTTGAAGAAGTCCAGATCGATCATGACGATACTCAGGGGCGAGCCGTAGCGGCGTACCCGCTCGAGCTCACGCTCGAGCACCTCGATGAGCGCGCGGCGATTGGCGCATCCTGTGAGAGGATCCGTCGCTGCCAGCCACTCATACCGCTCCTTGGCCGATTGGACGGTCTCGAGGCGATAGGCCTTCTCGATGACCCCGACGGCGGTGCGAATCACTCGCTCGGCGAACTCCATCACATCGGGCTCCAGCGGCGGCTCCTCCTGAAGCGTGCGCAGGAAGAACACCCCGGTCTGAATCCCGTGCATGCCAAACGGGACGACGATCGCCGACCTCGTGCGGACGTCGACTCGGCGCCGCTCCCAGTCGGCCCGGACTTCGGCAAACAGGGGATCCGTCCACACGTCTCGCACGAAGACCGCCCGATCCTGACCCAGCGCCTGCTGGATCTCGGGGTAAAACGCGAGATCGAGCTCCTTGTTGCGGATCGAGGGATCGTCCGCCGCCACCACGATCCGCCCGCGCGAGGCGCCCGGTGGCACCAGGACGATCGAGCACCGCGAGATCCGGAGCGCGTGCCGCACGCGGCGCGCCAGCACGACGTAGATGTCCTCCGGCGCGAAGGCTTCGGTCACTTCATGAAGGATGTCCAGCATCTCCGCGCGGACCGAGGCCTCGATGGCGGCGCGCTTGGCCTCCTCGCGGGCCTCCCGCAGCATCCGGCTGGCTCGGAGTTGGGCCGCGATACGCGCGGCCAGCTCGTCGGCCCGGAACGGCTTGGGGATGAAGTCCGCGGCGCCCAGGGACAGCGATGTCACGGCGGCTTCTTCGGGCGACAGGACCGAGATCATCAGAATCGGCAGGTCGCGCCATCGCGCGTCCGCCTTGATCCGCTTCAACAGGGCGATCCCGTCCACCCGCGGCATCAGGATGTCGAGCAGCAGCAGGTCGGGCGCCTCGTCCTCCAGGGCCTGCAGTGCCTCCTCGCTGCTCTGGGCCGGGACAACCTCGTAGCCCTGTCGCTCGAGCGTCAGCGACAGCGCCGTCAGCTGCGTGCGATCGTCATCGACGACGAGGATCTTGGCGGGCTGTGCACTCATGACGGTCGCCTGTCAGTTGGGTCGCGAAAGCGAGTTCACAATCGCAAGATCTACATTGCCCCCGCTGACCACCAGTACGGTAGGGCCACGCGGGGACAAGGCGCCGTTGCGGAGGGCTGCGGTCGTCACCGCCCCCGAGGGCTCGGCCGTCACTCCGACTTCGTGGTGGAGCCAGTGCGTCGCTTCGGCGATGGCCGTTTCCGGAACCTGGACGGCATCGACCGCGTCCCGTATATGGGCGAACGTGAGCGTCCCGACCGCGAGTGGCAGGAGGCCGTCGGCCATGCTGGCCGTCCGATCGAGCCTGACCGGCTGGCCCGCCGTCAGGGCCGCGTGCAGGGCGGCGGCTCCCTCGGGCTCCACGCCGGTCACGCGGGCCGCGGGGCGCAGGGCCTTCAGCGCCGTCGTGATCCCGGCGATCAACCCCCCACCCCCGACCGGGACGGCCACGTGGGCCACGTCCGGCAGATCCTCGACAATCTCGAGCCCGGTGGTTCCCTGGCCGGCGATGATGGCGGGATGATCGTACGGCGGGATGATCGTGAGCCCGTCGGCTTCGGCCATCGCGCGTGCCTTCCGGTAGCGGTCGTCGGACGTGCGGCCGGCGAAGACCACCTCTCCACCCCATCGCTTCACGCCCTCGACCTTCGTCGCCGGCGCCGTCTCCGGCATGACCACGACCGCACGAGTGCCGACGCGCTGCGCCGCAAAGGCGACGGCCTGGCCGTGATTGCCGCTGGAATAGGTGATGACGCCGTGACGACGGGAAGCCGGATCCAGTTGCTGCACGAACGTCCACGCACCCCGCAGCTTGAAGGCTCCCGTCGGCTGCAGGTTTTCGAGCTTCAGGTAGACGGGAACACCAGCGGCGTCACTGAGTTGAGGGACGTGCTGCAGCGGCGTCCGCACGGCTACCCCCGCGATGCCGCGCGCCGCCTCCCGGATGTCGGCGATCGTTACTCGGGCTGGCGTGACGCCCCCTCACACATCCATTTCCCGCTGGTCCCGCCCCTCAACGAAGACCTCCGGAACGATCCCGGCGGCATCCACCTCGTCAGCCTCCCCCTCGTCCCGCACCACGCGCGCCACGTCGACCACGGCATCGCCGGGATCGAGGTTCATCACCTTCACCCCCTGGGTGTTTCGCCCGATCACGCGAATTCCGTCGACCGGCAGTCTGATGATGACGCCGTGGCGCGTGACCAGCATCAGCTCATCCGCCGGAATCACCTCCTTCAGCGCGACCACGGCGCCCGTCTTGTCCGTACGCCTGAGGGTGATGATGCCCTTTCCGCCGCGCTTCTGCACTCGATAGTCGGCGAGCTCCGACCGCTTGCCCAGCCCCTTCTCGGAGACGACCAGGAGCGTCGCGTCACGCCGCACGACCACCATGCCGATGACGCGGTCGTCGCCCTCCAACTGGATGCCGCGGACACCCGTGGTGGCGCGGCCCATGGGGCGCACGTCCTTTTCGCTGAACCGAATGCTCATGCCGTCCTGCGTGGCGAGCACCACATCGTTCGACCCGTCCGTGATCTGCACTTCGATCAACTCGTCGTCGTCGTCGATGTTGATGGCATTGATGCCGTTGGCGCGGGGATTGCCGTAGGCGGACAGCACGGTCTTCTTGACCATGCCCTTCCGGGTGGCGCACAGCAGGTATCGGTCGTCGGTGAAGTCGCGCACGGCGACGAAGGCCGTGATGCGCTCGTTCGGGGTGATCTGTATCAGATTGATGATCGGCTTGCCGCGTGCCGCGCGGCCGCCCTGTGGAATGTCGTACACCTTGAGCCAGTACACCTGGCCGTTGTGGGTGAAGAAGAGCACGTAGTCGTGCGTCGACGCCACGAACAGGTGCTCGACCCAGTCATCCTCCTTGGTCCCCATGCCGTTGAGCCCGCGACCGCCGCGGCGCTGGCGACGATACGTCGACACCGGAATGCGCTTGATGTAGCCGGAATGGGAGATGGTGACCACCATATCCTCTTCCGCGATCAAGTCCTCGATGGAGAAGTCACCTTCGTCGGCCACGATCTCCGTGCGGCGCGGATCGCCGAACTTCGCCACGGTATCGTCGAGCTCCGCCTTGAGAATCTCCATCCGCTTGGCCTTCGACCCGAGGATGCTCTTCAGCTCCTTGATCAGCTTGCGGACGTCCGCGAGCTCCGCATCCAGCTTGTCGATCTCGAGTGACGTGAGGCGGGCGAGGCGCATGTTGAGAATCGCCTCGCTCTGCTTCTCCGACAGGTCGAACCGCTTCCGCAGGGCAGCGTCGGCTGCCGGCACGTCCTTCGCCTTCCTGATGATCTGTACGACCTCGTCGATGTTGTCGACGGCGATCTTGAGACCCTCCAGGATGTGCTCTCGAGCCTGCGCTTCCTGCAGATCGTGCTCCGCCCGCTTGGTGATGACCTCGTGGCGGTGATCCACGAAATGCCCCAGCATCTCCTTCAGGTTCATGACCTGCGGCTGGCCGTCCACGAGCGCGAGCATGATGGCGCCGAACGTGGACTGCATTTGCGTGTGCTTGAACAGGAGGTTCAGGACCACGGTGGGATTGGCGTCCCGCTTCAACTCCACGACGATCCGCATACCATCGCGATCCGACTCGTCCCGCAGATCCGCGATGTCGGTGATCTTCTTCTGACGATGGAGCCCTGCGATCTGCTCGATCAAGCGGGACTTGTTCACCATGAAGGGGATCTCGGTGACGACGATCTGCGCCTTCCCGGACGACTCCTTCTCTTCGACTTGCGCCCGGGCCCGCATCACGATGCGTCCTCGCCCGGTCTCGTAGCAGTCCATGATGCCGTCCCGCCCGTAGATGAAGCCGCCGGTCGGGAAGTCGGGGCCGCGGACGTGCTTGCGCAGCTCCGCGATGGTGCACTCCGGATTGTCGATCAGGTGCTTGATCGCCCCGACCACTTCACTCAGGTTGTGCGGCGGGATGTTGGTCGCCATGCCGACGGCGATACCCGACGAGCCGTTGACGAGGAGGTTGGGAAGCCGCGAGGGCAGGACAGCGGGTTCCTGCAGCCTGTCGTCGAAATTCGGCGTGAATGCAACCGTGCTCTTGTCGATGTCCTCCAGCATCGCGACCGCGCGAGCCGTGAGGCGCGCCTCGGTGTAGCGATACGCCGCCGCGCCGTCCCCATCCACCGAGCCGAAGTTCCCCTGACCGTCGATCAGCGGATACCGAAGCGAGAAGCCCTGCACCATGCGGACGAGGGCGTCGTACACGGCAGTGTCGCCGTGCGGGTGGTACTTGCCGAGCACATCGCCGACCACCGTCGCGCTCTTCTTGAACGGACGATTCGGCTGAAGGCCCAGCTCGTGCATCGCGTAGAGGATGCGGCGATGGACCGGCTTCAGCCCGTCGCGTACATCGGGCAACGCACGCTGGACGATGACGCTCATCGAGTAGTCGATGAAGGACTCCCGCATCTCGTCCTCGATGAGTCGCGGGAGGATCCGCTCGCGCTGGTTTGGTGCGGTCATGGCCGTGTCGATTGGGCGATGAAAAATGGGGTCTCGAGGACCCCAACTGAGGTCTGATAATAATAGTCGGTCAGGAGGCCGAAATCAATGGCGCGGGATACACCTAAATCGATGTCTGGCAATCAATTACGGCCGATGACTCAGAGGCCAGATCTTGCCGCCGCTTGGCACCGTGCAACCAATCGGGTGGCGCGAGCATCTAACGTGGCGAAGAGAGGTGGTGACGGGCCGACGAGCCGCATGGGTCAGGAGCGAGCGCATGGCACACCCCGCAGTCATCTCGACCTGGGCGATCACCGGAGCACGGGCCACCGCGACGTGGCGCGGCGCTCGGGCGGCCGCGGCGCCGAGTGACCGGGCCGTCCAGACAGCCGATGGTTACGCGTTGTTCGACGACCGGGGACGCTACCTCGGAAGGATCGCCACGCACGAGCAGCCTGCCTTCGGTCATGGCGCAAACACCGTCCTGCTTCGACGCGACGGCCGGTGCTAGCGGTCCCCTCTCCTCTTCGAAGGGGCCGCCGTGATGGTCAGCGTCGTCATACGGTGATGGTGATCTTGCCGACCTGTTCTCCCTGCTCCAGCCGTCGGAACCCCTCCACGGCATCATCCAACGCGAACGTGGAATCGATGACCGGTCGGAGTTGGCCCTGGCCGAGGAGGTTGACGACCTCGCGGTAGTCCTCGGCGCCCCCCATGGTGGATCCGAGCAGGGTCCATTGGTACCAGAAGAGGCGCCGCACGTCGACGGTCACTCGCGGTCCCGTCGTCGCCCCGCAGGTGACCAAGCGACCACCGCGCGCGAGCAGTTTGAGCGACCGGTCCCACGTGGCCTCGCCGACGTTCTCGACCACCACATCCACTCCCCGACGACCAGTGAGCCGTCGCACCGCCTTGACCACGTCCTCGGTCCCGTGATTCAGGACTTCGTCCGCACCAAGCGAGCGCGCCGTCTCGAGCTTCCCGTCGCTGGATGACGTGACGATCACTCGCGCGCCGCACAGCTTGGCGATTTGGAGTGCCGTCACCGACACCCCACCGCCGACCCCCCAGATGAACACGGTCTCGCCCGCGCGCAGGCGGGCACGCGTGACCAGCATCCGCCAGGCGGTGAGGGTGACCAGGGAGTACCCTGCCGCTTCGGGCCATGAGATCGGGGGATGGGGCTCGGGCGGAGTGGGCACAATGGCGACGTTCTGCTCCGGCACCACGATGTATTCTGCAAGTGTTCCGGGGAGATGCTCGCCGAGCAGGCGATAGGTCTCGCACAGGGAATGCTCGCCGCTCAGGCAGTAGCGGCAGCGGTAGCAGGAGATTCCCGGGTTCAGCATCACACGATCACCCGGCTTCAGGCGCGTGACGTCGTCGCCCACCGCATCCACGATCCCGGCGCCGTCACCGCCGAGGACGTGCGGGAAGTCCAGGGCGAGCCCCGGAAGACCGCGAACCGTCCAGAGATCGAGGTGGTTCAGCGCCGCGGCCGCAATCCGAACGCGCACGTCGCCAGGATGCCGAATCGTGGGAGCAGGCACGTCGTCGACGACGAGTTGTGACACGTCGCCATGCCCGCGGAGCACCAGCGCTCTCATCCGCCCGCTCATGCAGTCGATTCGGCGCCGGTGTCCCTATGGCCGCAGCACTGGCCGGAACGCCGGTCGGACGAGCTGCTCGACGTCGTTGCTCCGTGGAACCTCGAGTGGCGGGCTCCCGTCGATGGGAATCAGGAACATCCGGCGCGACGTGCCACCGGTCGGCCCGGGAGACTCGATTGCCGCCGCCAACATGCTTCCGTCTCCGGAGATAGCGAAATCGCTGACGACGACCGTCGGGTCGGTGAGCGTTCGGGCTTCGCCCCCCAGACGCTGCTGCACGACGACCGACGTCGCCGTCCGTCCAGATCGCTCCTCGCGAACGAACACCAGGGTCTCGTCGTCGAACCAGGCAGGGACCCGCTCGTGCGTGGTTGGGCCCGACTGGGTGATGTTGCGCGGAGCGGAGCCATCCAGGTTCATGACGTAGATGTCGTAGTTGCCGTCCCGAATCGACGAGAACGCGATCCGCGTTCCCCCTGGCGACACCGCGGGTTCCATGTTCGCCCGACCGTCGGTGAGGGGACGCTGGTCAGAGCCGTCGGCCTGCATGATCCAGATCTGCGCAGTTCCGGACGCGTCCGACTGGTACACGATACGGCTGCCGTCCGGGGTCCACGCGGGCTCCGTCTCATTCGCGGCCGTGCTCGTGATCCGCCGTCGGTTGGTGCCGTCGGCGTCCACGACGTAGATCTCGAAGTTGCCGTCCCGGTTGGTTGCGTAGACCACCTGCGATCCGTCGGGCGAGTAGGCCGGGCCGAGTTCGTCCGCCGCCTCCCGCGTGATGCGAACCAGGCGGCCGGGCTCCGCGCGCTCGAACGCATACAGGTCGGCGCTGCCCTCCCGCGTGGACGTCACCACAATCTCACCCTGCACAATAACGGTCGCGCTGTCGACCACTCCCCACGGTGTTGTTGCCGTCACGGTCGCGCGGCCGAACGTGACCGGAGTCAGCTGACCCTCGGGACCGACCGTCACGACGCCCGCGTCGGAGCTCGACCAGGTGAGGTGCGACGCCGGCGCCAGTGGGTTGCCGAGGGAATCGGCGAACGAGGCACGAAGGGTGACGCGATCCCGCAAGCTGAGACCCAGTCGCGTTCGATCGAGCACGAGGCCCGCCGACACCACTCTGATGGTCCACTTGGCATCAGGGATGCCACGCACCACCAGCCGCTGTGTGGTGGTTCCGATCTTTCGTCCAGTGGCGGTGCCGGTCGGGGTGAGACCCGCGACGGACGTATCCTCGATGACCCACACTCGGGCCACCTCCGGAATGGCCGTCCCGTCGGCCGCGTACGCCGTGGCCTCGAACGTCACCGAGCCACCGAGCGGCACCATGACTTCGCCTTGCCGCGGCTGGATGTCGACGTACGCCACCGGGGCGTGCACGGAGACGGGGAGGCGCGACTCCTGTCCGAAGCCGGACACGACGATCTCCGACTGGCCCGCGGACATCGCCGTGACCACACCGATGGGTGAGACCGTCACGACGTCGGGGTTGGTGGAACGCCACGAATCCAGTTGCCGCTGATCGATGGGCCGGTTACCCTGGCTCGGGACCACCACGCGCACCGTGTCGGACTCCAGGGGGGACAGAGACATCCTTGGCACCAGGAACCGCCACGGGGCGAGCGCCACCTGGACCTGGACTCGCGCACTCAATCCGCTGGGCGTGGTGGCCTCGATCGCGCCGGATCCGGCCGCAATGCCCACGACTTTGCCGTTCCGGTCGATATCGGCGATCTCTGCGCGGAACGACCGCCACGTGACCGGCTGTGGCGCCGCGGCGGAGCCGTCGTCTCTGAGGAACACGGCCCGCAGTTGCAGGTCTTCGAGCGGAAACAGAAATACCTGCGACGGCTCGATGCGTAGGATCGTCGCCGTTCCCGATCCCGGTGCCCCCCGCACCGCCCCTCCCTGAACCTGAACACCCACCGTGCGCCGCTGGCTGCCCGCCTGGACGGACACTTGCGTGAACCCCGGCGCCAGGCCGACGACGTTGACGACTCCCGGCGGCGCCGCACGATCGATCTCGACCCGCGCAACGGCCGAATCCGTCACGGCCCAGCGAAACGCGATCTGACTGATCACATCGCCCCGGCCGTTGTACGCCACCGCCAACACCTCTTGGCGGTCGCCGACAGCCAACGACACCGATGCCGGGATGACCTGAAGATCGGCGACTTGCGCAACCGCCCCATCAGGTAGGAGCGCCACACACGTCGCCGCCAGGAGACCGATTCTTGAAAGGGTTCGAGCCATGGACCCCGTCACCGCGCGAGAGCCGTAAGTCAATACCGGTACAGGAGATATGCAGCCAAGCTACCGACCGATCCGCACCGGTGTCAAGCGGAAAGCGCACACGAGATGTCCGAGGTCGGTCGCGGTGCCCTTCGCGTCCCCTTGCGCTCGACCCGACTCGCGCGGAAACTACGAGTGCCTCGGCATGCCCTTTTGAAGGAGGCTCTCTATGCCCTGGTCTTTCGACACCGGTGGCGGCCCGGGAATGTGGGATCCCATGCCACTGACACCCCCCGTGAAACCCCCGGCACCGCCCGAGCCCAAGGAGTATCTCTGGTCGAAGCCGGAACCCGAGAAGCCCGCCCCACCGGCGCCCCCGCCGGCGGCGGATGCTCCCGCGAAGCCGGCAGCGGCGCCCAAGCCCGCGGCGCGCAAGGCCGCCAAGAAGCGCCCAGCCCGCAAGGCTGCCAAGAAGCGCCCGGCCCGCAAGCCGGCCAAGAAGCGTCCGGTAAAGAAGGCGGCCAAGAAGCGCCCGGTGAAGAAAGCCGCCAAGCGGCGCCCGGTGAAGAAAGCCGCCAAGCGCAAGCCGGCGAGGAAGCGGCGTCGGTAGAGCGGGCCGCTCCGGCAGGAGCGGCGTGCACCGATCGGCCCGAGAGGGAGAGCCAGGCGTTTCTAGGGTTGGGCGGATGCGGCACAACAGACGAGGAACCGGTGGTGTGAAGCGCGCGTCGACCGAGTCACCGGGGTCGGCGCGCAGTCGCGCTCCGGAGGGTGGCTCGCGCGGCGGCCGCGGCGCGAACCCGACGCGGTGTCGCTGGATCGCGGCGGTCCTCATGGGAATCGCCGCGGCCACCGCCGTGGGATGCCGACCCCCGGCCACTGACCACGCGGCGCTCGAGACCGACATGGATACGCTGCTCGCCCGCTCGGCGGCCGCATGGAACGCCGGCGACCTCGACGCCTTCGTTTCCGACTACGCACCCGATTCCACGACGACCTTCGTTTCGGCCGGTCGTCCCCAGTACGGATTCGATTGGATCAGGAACAACTACGCGCCCGCGTTTGCCGAGGGAGCCGCACGCGACTCCCTCAGGTTCGAGAACATCGCGGCGCGGCCGCTCGGCGCCACGCACGCCTTGGTCACCGCACGGTTCGTGTTGTTCCGCGGCGACTCCATCACCGCGAGCGGCCCGTTCACGCTCGTGCTCACCCGTTCCGACGGTCGGTGGCTCATCATCCATGACCATACGTCATCTGATCCGCGCTAGCGTCGGCATATCACTGATCGTCGTGGCGGCGGCGTGCGAGCCCGGCGCCGAAACCACGGCCTACGTCGGCGCCGAGGTGTTCGACGGGACGGGCGCACCCCTCCAACTCGACGCGGTGATCTTGGTGAAGGACGGACGGATCCAGGCGGTGGGGCCGTCGACTGCCGTCACCGTACCGAGGGGGGCGGTGGAGGTTCGGATCGACGGGAAGTGGGTGATTCCCGGACTCATCGATGGCCACGCCCACGTGGAGCGGTGGACGCTGGGCCGATTTCTCGGCTATGGCGTCACGAGCGTGCGGGACGCGGGCGGCATCGTGGACAGCGTGCTCGCGCTCCGCGAAGACGTCTCGCTGGGATCGACACTCGGGCCGCGGATGTTCATCGTCGGTGCGATGATCGACGCGGCGCCGGCCACCTGGCCCAGCGCCATCCAGGTCGGCACCACCACCGAAGGTCGTGCCGCCATCGATCGACTCGTGCTGCTCGACGTCGACCAGGCGAAGGTGTACACCAAAGTCGACCGCCCACTGCTGGAGGCCATCGCGGACGAAGCCAACGTCCTCAACCTCCCGCTGGCCGCGCATCTCGGTCGAGTCGACGCAATCACCGCCGCTCGGCTCGGCGTGCGATTCCTCGAGCACATGGCCGGCATCGTGGAGGCGACCGCGGCCGACCGCGGTCACTACCTCGCCGCGCACAATGATTTCTTCGACGGCTGGAACCTCCAGGAACGGACCTGGTCCTCGCTCGACTCGGCGTCGCTCGATCGCACGGCACGTGAACTGATCCAGCTAGGCGTGACGATCGTCCCGACGCTCTCGCTGCACGAGGCATGGGCGAATCTCAGCAACGCGCGCTTCGTGAATGGCCTCGACCTCTCGGCCGTGCCGGACGCGGTGCGTCGGGACTGGGATATCCCGGACCTCATCTGGCGGGCGAACCTCGATGAGGAGCAGTTCCAGGCCTTCCGGCGGTCGCGACCGTATCAAGACCGCTTCGTTCGCATGTTCCATCGGCTCGGTGGATCCGTGATCGCCGGCTCGGACGCGCCGAATCAGCTGCTCGCCCCCGGCGCGAGCCTCCACGACGAGCTGGCACTCCTGGTGCGCGCCGGCCTGCTGCCGCGCGACGCGCTCCTGGCGGCGACGGGGACGGCCGCACGCGTGCTCGGCGCCGACTCGATCGGTGTGATTCGTCCGGGCGCGCAGGCCGATTTTCTCATCCTGAACGCCAATCCCCTGGAAGACATTCGCAACAGCCGCGACATCGATCGCGTGGTGTATCGCGGAGTTGCCTATACGCCAGCGGAGTTGAAGGAGAGACCGTGACCGGGCCGAGAGCGCTCCTTGTACTGGCCGTCCTCGCCGTGGCGGCCTGCGCGCCCGGCGACCGCATGGACGTCATCCTCGAGGGCGGGTGGATTGTCGACGGAACCGGGAACCCCCGGTACCGGGCGGACCTCGGTATCCGCGGTGACCGCATCGTGGCGATTGGACAGCTGCGCGAGGCGGCCGCGCGCAAGCGCATCGATGTGTCCGGGCTCATTGTGGCGCCGGGCTTCATCGACATGCTGGGCTGGTCGGACATCAAGCTCCTGGCTGACGGGCGGGCGGCGAGCAAGGTCACTCAGGGGATCACCACCGAGATCACGGGCGAGGGCACGTCGGTCGCCCCGCAGACCGAGGCCACGATCGCCGAAGATGCCGAGTACTACGCGTCTCTCGGCGTCGCGGTGGACTGGCGAGATCTCGACGGGTACTTCCGCAGGCTCGAAGACGTCGGGTCGGCCATCAACATCGCCACGTTCGTCGGCGCGACCCAGATCAGGAAGATCGTGCTGGGCAACGAGGATCGGGCCCCCACGCAGGACGAGATGGCCCGGATGGTGACCCTCGTGGACTCCGCGATGCAACAAGGTGCCCTTGGCGTCTCGACGTCCCTCGTCTATGCGCCGGCCTTCTACGCCACCACGGCAGAGCTCGTCGCGCTGGCCCGGGCCGCCGGACGGCACGGCGGGATCTACGCGACCCATCTGCGCAACGAAGGCGCAGGACTCGACGACGCGTTGGACGAAGCCTTCGCGATTGCGCGCGCCGCCGACATCCCCGTGGAAATCTGGCATTTGAAGCGTGCCGGCCGAGAGAACTGGGGCGACATGGCGCGTATCCTCGCCCGGATCGACTCCGCCCGAACATCCGGCATCGACGTGACGGCGGACGTGTATCCCTACCAGGCTTCGGCCACGAGCCTTGCCGCGAGCATCCCCCAATGGGCCCACGAAGGGGGAACCGCCGCCATGATCGGACGGCTCCGCGATCCGGCGGCGAGGCGGCGCATGCGAACCGACATGCTGGAGCCGCCGGTCGGCACCGAGAGCTTCTTTCGCGGGGCGGGTGGAGCAGCTGGGGTCCTAGTTGCCGGGGTGCTGGCGGACTCGCTCAAGTACCTCGAAGGCAAGACCGTGATGCAGGTTGCCGCCCTCTGGGGTGCCGACCCTGTCGACGCACTGTTCGATATCGTGATCAAGGACAACGGGAACACCGGCGCGATCTACTTCAGCATGAACGAGGATGACGTTCGCGCCGCGGTGGGTACCTGGTGGACCAGCTTCTGCACCGACTATGGCGCGGTGGCTCCTGACGGCATCCTGTCGCGGGACAAGGTGCACCCGCGGGTGTACGGCAGCTTCCCCCGCATCCTCGGCCGCTACGTGCGAGACTTCGGGCTGCTCCGCCTGGAGGACGCGGTCCGGAAGATGACGGCCCAGCCCGCCCAACGGGTGGGTTTGCTCGACCGCGGACTCCTGCGACCACGGATGGCCGCGGACATCACGGTTTTCGACCATCGCACCATCATCGACCGTGCCACGTTCGAGGATCCTCATCAGTTGTCCGAGGGCGTGCGGTACGTCTTGGTCAACGGCCAGTTGGTGTTGGATGACGGTGTGCTTACTGCGGGGAGGCCGGGTCGCGGGCTGCGTGGTCCGGGCTGGACGGGTCCCCGGTAGACATTCTCCCGGTAAGTCGAGATCCAAATGCCACCGGAGATTCGCGCTGCGATCGAGCGGACCGCAGCGTTCTTCGCCAACCGACAAACCCGTCAAGGCGTGCTCGCCCGGCGCGCCGTGGGTCATCCGCGATCGTCGGACGCCGAACTCACCGAGCACCTGGTGCGAGCCATTCGCCGAAAGACCCGCATCGACGGCAGTGTCGATGGCTCCCTGATCGGCACCGCCCACGCAACCTGGGAGCTCATGGAGCTCGGTTGTCCCGCCGATCACGCCGCGGTGGTTCGAACGACCGGCTTCATCCTCCAAATGGAACGGCGAGAAGGACACCTCGGCGACAGTTGCGATGACGACCGCCACGCTCGCCAGCGCTGCCGTCACTACTTGCATGGCTTCTTCTCTCCGGGGCCGTGGGATCGCGCGGCCGCCCCGCTCGAACTCCCATCGGGTCTCCGCATCGACGAGGAAGAGGACACCAGGTTCGCAGCCAGCTGCTACGCACTGCGGAGCGTGCTTCGCGCCGGAGCCGATCGGCGTAGTGCCGTCCAACGTCACATCGACTCGCTGCTCTCACTCACGAGCCTGTGGGACGAGTCCGGGGCTTGGGCCCCCGACCTCGTCATGGGTGCATTGGGGGCCTTGGCGTGCGCGCCAATCGAGTACCGCGCCCGAGTGACCGACTTGGGTCGGCAGATACTGGCTCGTCAGGCAAGAGACGGCTCGTGGACGGGGACGCACCTGTTTCACGCACTGGACATGCTGCTGGGTCTGACCGGTGCGGGGGTGTCACTCGCAGCCCGCCGGGCGGCACCAGTGCTCGTCAGATTGCAGACCGATGCTGGAGCGTTCGATCCCACCGGAGGCGAGGAGCAGGCGTTGATCGCCCTGCGCGTGCTCCTTCTGGCCGGGAAGTAGTTGCCGGCGCGACCTCCGAACCCGCTTGCCGACCTGCTACCTTTCATCCTCGAATAGCCACCGCGCGCTACCATCGGGTCGGTCTCTGCCGATGCGTTCGCTCGGGAATCACCCTCAAGGGAAGGGTACGAGACATCGATGGCCGACGCTCCGCGGGACCAGCGGCCGCGCATTCGACTGACCACCCTGTCACACGGCGCCGGTTGAGCCTGCAAGCTAGGTCCGGCTGAGTTGGCGCCGGCCCTGCGCCACCTGCCCGC
>CAYGCN010000035.1:23905-25168 GCA_964348385.1 uncultured Gemmatimonadaceae bacterium | reverse complement strand
ATGGCGCGCACGGCGGCGATCAATGGGAAGAACAGGATCACCGCCACGGCGATTCCGGCCAAGGCGAATGCCAACGCCTGTTGCACGACGAGACCGGCGACGAAGCGATCCGGCGCCCCGATGGCCTTCATGACGGCAAACTCGTGGCGTCGCTCCAGCACGTTGACCGAGAGGATGAGACTCAGGATGGCGGTCAACACCACCGCCCCGATCAACGCCACGATGAAGAGCAAAGGCACGAGGCCGGTCTCCATCTCCCGGATGTTGTTGGCCAGAAACGTTGCGCGGTCGTAGACGGCCACGTCGGGCAGGCGCTCGCGGATGAGCGACGCGACCGCCGCGGCATCGGAGTTCGGCGCCAGGGTCACCTGATAGGCCGACACGATTGAGGAGAACCCGATGATGTCGTGCGCGGTGCGCAACGTGACGAATGCGTACTGGATGACGAACATGTTCGTGCCCGTGCTCAGACCCACGACGGTGAGCGTATCGCCTCTGATCGGAAACCGGTCGCCGACGTCGAGCCGGTACTTGGCCGCGAACGATCGGTCGAGCACGATCTCGCCGTCCGTGGCTACCGTGCGTCCACGGACGATGGCCGGCGGTCCGCCGCGCCCCGAGGTGGGATCGAACCCGGTCACGTAAGTGGTTGCCGATTTGCCCGGGAGTTGGACGCCCGCGAGCAGGAACAGGATCGGCGAGGCGTCGGCAACGCCGGGCACGGTATCCAACGTCCGGCCGTGTCGCGTCGTGAGCAGCGACGTGCTGCGCAGGATGTTGCTGGAGTGCTGCTGCAACACCCACAGATCGGCATCGCTCGCGCGGACGTACTCGACGGAACCGTCGGCCACACCGCGATACACGGACTGGAGGAACAGCGCCAGCATCACGCATAGCGCCACGCCACCCACCGTGAGGCCGAATCGGAGTGGCCGGTCGAAGATCGTCGCGAGGGCGTACATCGGCTCACCCGAACATGGGGACCTGTGGACGCAATCGCCCGCGGATGCGGCGGAAGATGTCCTCCAGGTCGGGCCCGGTGATGGTCAGGCCGTGGTTCTTGAGCCCCACGGCGGTGCGCTCGGGGTGCGGCTGCTCGGCCAGCAGGCGGACGACCTCCTCGGCAAGCTCCACCGTGCCGCAGGGGAAGTTCTGTCGCGTGCTGGGCACGTCGTCGAGCCACGCGTGCACGTGCACGATCGCGCCGACCTCGGGGAAGGCGCGGTAGATGAGGTGGTGCTCGATCGCGTCCACCGAGACACG
>CAYGCN010000035.1:16958-23895 GCA_964348385.1 uncultured Gemmatimonadaceae bacterium | reverse complement strand
TCAATGAGTGATCTCGATCAAGGCGTGATCGGCAACTGTCAGATTGCCGCGCTGCTCGATTCCCAGGGTCGGGTCGTGGTCGGGCGGCACGCTCACGAGCATGGTCCCCTCCGCCTCGTCGTACCCCGTGACGAGCAGCACGTCGCGACCGATGCCGGCAAGGGCCGCCTTGTTCACCCCGCGAGCCGTCATCCAGAACGTGCAGCTCCCCAGTTCGGGGACGTGCTCGCGTGCGCTCAGGTTGCCGTAGCTGAGACCCTTCACCTGGAACAGACGATACAGGTGATCGATCTCTGACTGACTCAGCACGTCACGGAGCGGGAACGGCGTGGGCAGCACACCCAGCCTGTCCAGTTCCGCACCATGGTGTGTCAGTTGTTCGACGACCGGCGAGGTTGCCCCGAACCGAGCCGGTAGATCGGTGGTCAATCGATTCTCGATCAAGAGCCGCGAGCCGACCACGGGGAGAATGCTCTCGCATGCCCGGTCCGGATCGAACGGGTAGTGGTAGAACCCTACCTCGGGCGTCGTGAAGTAGAGCTCCGGCCGCCGGTCGTTGCCGTTTGACCGGTTGCCGTTCGCCGGCACCGCACACAGGAGCAGATTGGACAGCGTGCGGACCAGCGTGGTGTAGGTGAGCGACCGCATATCGGTGACGGGCTCCGACAGCGCCACGAGCGACACCACGAAGATCGTGCGCGAGCGGCGCCTGAACGCACGCGGCATCGAGGCATCGGTGAGGTTGAGCACCCAGTCGATATCGTCATCCATGGTGGTGAGCTCATGGCCTCGACGCTCGAAGCCGGCCACGATCGCATCGGCGATCCGATCCCTCGCGGGGTCGGTATCCTGCCGCAGCACGGCGAACCGAAGCGGCCTGGACAGTCCTGTGATTCCGCCCGGGCGATCCTCGGGTACCGCCGCAACCATCGTGTCGCGCGAGACCATGTCCTCGAACGTCTCTCGGCGGCGGAGCATGGTGTGCCGATGCCCCGATACGGATACCACCGGCGGACGCGGAAAGCCGAATGAGGACTCCATCGCCGTGAAGTAGGCGCCGCTGTCCATGACGGCCAACACGTCGCCCGTCTGAAGGCGCGGCATGGGCTTGTTGCGGTACACGATGTCCCCCGCGAAGCAGGCGGGCCCGATGATCTGCACGAACTCGGTCCGACGGCGACGCACGCCGTCGCACGGGAACACCTCGTGATACTCGTAGTAGGTCGGCGTGGTGACGGTTCCCAAGCCGCCATCGGTGACGACCCACGTGCCGACGCCCGGCCGCTCCTTGATACCCTTGACCGTCAGCAGCAGGAGCTGGTTGGGGCTCACGATGCTGCGGCCTGGCTCGACCAGCAGCTCGGGGAGCTCGTCGGGCGGAAATAGGTCCCCGATGCCCTCCGTCACGGCGTCGGCGAGATGCGCGAACGTCAATGCCTGGTGCGGCCGCGCGGGCGACGGCAGCCGACCCCAGCCCTGATAGGCGAGCATCTCGAGTGTCGTCATCTCGCGGGTGGTCGGCACGCCGAACCCGCCGCCGACGTCGATCGTGCCGATCGCCAGCCCGCGCCGTCGTGTGCGCTCCACCAGCCGCCGGAGGCGGCGGAGCGCGCGGCGATAGTCACCGGCGTCACGGATGCCGGTACCGATATGGAAGTGGAATCCGTGGAACTGTGCGCGGCCCTCCCGCTGCACGATGTCCAGGGCGCGGTCCACCTCGCCGCTCCGGAGATCCAGCCCAAAGGCACATCCCCGTCGGCTTCCCGTGGCGGATCCGCGGTTCATGCCGCGCGGCACGTAGTCGGGATTTACCCGGAGTAGGACCGAGATTGGGGTGCTCAGCGCCTCGGCCTGTGCCGTGAGCGTCGCTAGCTCGTCGAGCGCGTCCACCACCACGAACCGCACGCCATGCTCGATCGCTTGGCGCAGGAACGTGGTGGTCTTGCCGGGGCCATTGACCACGATGTCGGATCCCGGAAAGCCCAGGCGGCTGGCGAGCTCGAGCTCGAACGGCGTGCAGACCTCCGCGCGAAGTCCGGCCTGTCGGAGGAGCTGCACGATACCGGGGACGGCGTTGCATTTGAACGCGTAGTGCACGGACACGGCACCCGGATAGCGGTCCGTGAAGGCGCGGGTGAAGGCGGCGGCCGTCGACAGCAGACGGTTCCGATGTACCACGTGCAGTGGGGTGCCGTACTCCCGTGCGAGATCGAGCGTACTGCACTCGCCGACCCTCAGGACGTCGGCATCGTCGACGGTCAGTCCCCACGCCTCGGGGGGCAGCACGTTGCTCCGGTCGTGGCTACGCATGACGCACCTCCGACACGGGTTGCCGGTAGACGACGAAATCCTTGTATGGCTCGAGGCCGATCCGCTCGGCGGCGCCGATCGCCGGTTGGTTATCCTCGGAAATCCACGACGTGAACATCGAGCGGCAGCCGAGGGCCGTGGCACAGGTCACCCGAACGAGCAACTCGTAGGCCGGCGACGACCGGTACGCACGGGCGATGCCGACCGCGTAGACGATCACGTCTCGCACTTGGCGGCGCTGCCGCACGAATCGCGTGTAGCGCCACGGGCCGACCCGGCCGCGCATCCGGCGGAGCAGCGGGTTCACGTCCAGGACGCACAGCAGCGCCCCGACCGGCTCTCCCTCGTGCTCCACGAACGTGACGAGGTCCGGCCGGGTGATGGAGAAAAGCCCCTTCGCCGCGAACGCGTATTCCTCTTGGCTCACCGGCAGAAATCGCCAGTTGTCGGCGAATGCGTCGTTGAAGACGCGCCGCAGGCGCTCGAGCTCCCCACCCGTGTCATGACGATTCACCTGCCGGAGGGTGAAGAGGCCGTTGCCGCGGACGTCGATGGGGCCGTACCGCCGCCGCACGTAGTCGGCCACGCGCTGGTTCCGCCGAGTGTGGAGCCGCTTGGAGACCGTGAAGCCAAGCCCCTCGAGCAACGCCGGGTAGTACGCCGGGTTGTAGGTCTCGAAGTAGGCCGGAGCGACGTCGAACGCACTCACCTGGATCCCGACCGGCGAATAGTGGTTGGGGTTGAACGGTCCCTCCACGACGGCGACACCTTCAGCCCGGCATTCGTTCAGCATCGCCTCCATCACGCGGCCGGCCGCCTCCTCGTCGTTTGCGGACTCGAACAGGCCGAACAATGCGGTCCGCGGCTCCCCGGCAGCCGTGTGGCGCTCGTCGAGCACCAGGCCCACGCGGGCCGCGGGCTGTCCCTGTCGACGGCACAGGAAGAGTCGGAGCGACGCATGGCGGAAGTACGGATTGCGACGCACGTCGAGGGTGCGGCGCTCCTCCGCGCGCAGCGGCGCTACCCACAACGGGTCGTCGCGGTACACGGCGAACGGGAGCTCCAAGAAGTCCCGCCATCCGTGCCGGTCGGTTACCAGCTCGACACGGTAGGACATGCGTCCTCCTGTTTGACGACGCGCTCGACGACGTAGGCGCCATAGATGAACGACAGGTCGCGCCCGTGCAGCGCGGCGGCGAGGGCGCGTTCGGGTTCGATCCAGGGGGCCAGACCGATGGGCCGCGATCGTGGGACCAGGAGATTGCGATACGTGAGCACCGCACCGTCGCGGGCCACGCGGACGGTTTCGCGCAGCAGAGCGTCGAACGTGCGTGCCGGCATCCACTCGAACACGTTCGTGAAGTTGAACTTCGAGATCGAGTTGGCCGGGAGCGTCGCGAAGTACTGTTCCAGCGGCCCCGTCACGATCTCGATCCGGTCCACGCGTTGGCGGATCGTCTCGAAATGCTCCGGCCGCAGGTACTGCGGGAGGTGCTGCGGTGTCGGAAACCGACCCAGCAGCATATACGCGAGATACGGGTTGCGCTCGACCGGCAATTCGAGGACCGCTCGTTCCACCCGCGCGCGAAACCGTCGCCCGAACGAGAACGAATCCTCGAGCTGGGCGAAGAACGCCGCATCGAACAGCCGAGTCATCACGGCGCGGCTGAGCAGGACGTTCGTGAGCAGGTGCCAGCGCCAGTTGTCCCACCGCGTGCGAAACAGGTTTGCCCGGGCTTCGGCCGTCGGGGCGGCGTATACGCGTTCGGCCAGCGACGGTCCCATCAGCAGTCCAAACCAGCGGCGCAACAGCCGCAGGTATCGTTCGTAGCGTCCCGAGTGGAGCAACCCGTCCTCGACGAGACGCGGGTGCGTGTCCCAGAATCGACGGCTGTCCGCGGCAAGCCGGGACCGAACCGCGGAGTACAGGGCACGTCGTCGAGTGGAGGCCGACGCCCCGAGCAGCTCCAGCACCTCATGGTGATCCAGCGAGCCGAACGCGGCCCGCTTGAGGTCGAGCACGTATCCCTGATGCGGGTTGACGTCGAGCGCGATGATCCGTTGCGGGTCGTCGATCAGGAACGCGAGGACGTTGCATCCGCCGGACGTGATCGAGAACACCACGTCCGACGGTCCGATCGAGAGCGCCGCACGGTCGATCGACGGGTCTTCCCAGCACTGGGCGTAGAGCACACCGTCGAACACCTTGGTGGGTTTCGGCATCACATCGTGATGCGCGACCCGGGTGGTCGGTTTGGGTGCGACGCCTTTCCGGGTGTGGACGATCGCCCAGTCCACCACCGCCGGCAGTCCGACGAGGATGGCCGCGGCGAGGGACTCCGTGATCGCGGCGAGCGCGAAGCCGGGGATGAACAGGAGGTACAGCGCGTTGTGGCGCACGCCGTCGCGCGTGATACGCGCCTCGGTCAGGGCCACGCGGACCCGGCGGACACTGTGCAGGTCCGGCACGAGCGCCGGCACCGTCGCGGCGTAGGCGCGATAGCGGCCGCCGAACTGGCGGGTGAGTGCGCGCTGCTCGTAGCGGACCAACTGGGTGTAGTGGAGCAGCAGCAGCGCGGGCAGTGCGATGCCGATGGGCGGCAGGCACACGGCGAAGCCGCAAAATGCCAGCAGATCGGCAAGGTAGATCGGATTGCGTACCAGGCGGTACGGCCCCGCGAACGTCAGGGCATCGGTCTGAACGCGGAACGCCATCATCCGGCCCGACGTGAGCATGCTCCCGGCCCAGATACGAAGGGCAGAGGCGAGTACCATGACGCCGGCCACCGCCAGGTACCCGATGCGGAGCGACACGGCGGCGTCGAGATCGACGGCACCTCCGAACAGCACCAGCAGTGGCACCGCGGACGGATGCGCCAGGACCGCGACGCCGCAGACGGCGATCACGATGGCGAACGAGATGAACATCCGCGCCTCGAACTCAACACGCCGGAGCCGCAGAGCGAGTCTGCTCATGGTCTCAGCTCCTCTCGCACCGGTCCGCTCGGATGCGCAGCGCCAGGGGCACCAGCGAGATCCGGCAGGGCGTGAAGCCGAGCAGTTCCCCGTCGGCCGATACGGGAACCGGCTGCTCGGCACTGACGCTGAGCTGACACGTTCGACGGATGGCGAAGCGCGGGGATCCCACGTGTGTTCCCGCGTAGAGGCGCGGGAAGAGCGCGAGCCGAACAGGACGGCGCATGTCACGGATCGTGAGCACGTCGAACATACCGTCATCCATCCGGGCATCCGGGGTGAGCCGCATGCCACCGGCGCAGACGTGGCCGTTCCCGATTGCGAGACCGAGCAGAGATCGGGCGTCGCCGTGGGTACCGTTGTACGACACCGTGAATGAGGTGGCCCGATGCTGCAGAACCGATCGGAGCGTTGCCACGCCGAACGCGAGGCGGCCACCGAGGCGCTTGGCCCTCGAACCGAGCGCGGCGTTCACGACGCTCCCGATACCGACCTGGCATTCACTGACGAACCAGCGCTTGGCATCCCTGCCATAGGCGTCACGGTACCGAAGGTGCCCGACGTCGATGATGAGGCGTCTCGGAGAGATGAGCAGATCGAGCTGATGGTCGAGGCTGTGGGGAAGCGCCAGGCTGCCGGCCAGGCCGCCTCCCGTGCCGCAGTGGACAATCCCCAGTTCCCGGTGATGACGGCCGTCGCGCCTCACGCCAAGCAAGCCGTTCACGACCTCGTGTACCGTGCCGTCCCCACCCACCGCCACCACGAGCCCCGTGCCCTGCGACGCCGCCTCGGCGGCCGAACTGGCAGCGTGACCGGGGCCGTCGGTGACGCACAGGGTGAAGTCGTGGCCGAACCGCGCGGCGAGACCGGCACGGAGCCGGGCCTCGAGCCTCCCCCCGCGGCCCGCCCCCGCCGTGCGATTGAGGATCACGTGCACGGGTCCCGGCCGGATCGGGTCGGCCCCCGGGGCTTCGGGATCGAGCTGAACGTCGATGCGGTCTGGCACGTGAACCTCGCGTCGTTCTTCGGGTGCACGCTGCCACGACCACGTCAAGGAGGCGTCAAGCGCCCGGTTTTACGCAAAACGAGCGGGCCGAAGCCCGCTCGTCGCGGAAGTCCTGATGAGATCGCCGAGACTACGGCTTGTTCACGGTCACGGCGGTCCCGTTGCTGCTTCCGTCCGGGTCGTGGTTCTGCCCGGCCAGATAGGTCTGCCCCGCCAGCGTCACACCGGTCACGGTAAAGGTGATGGATGCTACGTTCTTCTTGAGTCCAGCGAACACCACTGCGCAGGTCCCGCTACCACTGGTGGTGCACTGCGTGGTGGCGGTCACGCTCCTACTCCACGAGCCGACGACCCGCGCGCCGCTCACGGCGGCGTGGTTCGGGTTGTGGATCATGATCTCGACCGCGCCGGACCACGTCTTGCCGTCGTTGATGGCGAGGCCGTCGAGGTCCCCCACGTGGATCTCAGGAGGCGGTGCCGGCGCCGTGACCGTGACGGTCGTCGCACCCTGGTCGTTGGACGGCTCGTCGTCCGCGTAGGCGTGGCTCGCCGTGAGCGTGTGATCACCAATCGAGCTCCCCGACGTGTTCCAGTTGATGGTCACCGTGGTCTGTGCCCCCACGGCGAGTCCGGGGATCGTTTGGC
>CAYGCN010000035.1:0-16948 GCA_964348385.1 uncultured Gemmatimonadaceae bacterium | reverse complement strand
GATCGCCGAGGACGCCTTCTCCAACGTGCCGCGCAACCTGGTGGCCGGGTCGCTGGCGCTCGGCGCGAACCGCTGGCAGACGGTGACCCGCGTGGTGCTGCCCACGGCGAGCCCGGGGATCGTTTGGCTGCCCACTGTCACGCCGTCCGTGGCATCCACCACCGTCACGGCAAACGTGGCGCCGACATTCTGGTTGCCCACGTTACGGACGGTGACGTTCACCCCGGCAATGCTGCCCTGCACGAGCTGCGATACGGCGGTCACGCCGGTTACCGCGAGGTCGGTGAAGGGTGGGGGACCGGTGGGCTCGTTGACCGTGACCACGGTCGAGTGCTCGTCGTTGGCCGGGTTCTCGTCCGCCAGGTCGTGGCTCGCGGTGAGCGTGTGGTTCCCGATCGAGCTTCCGGTCGTGTTCCAGTCAATGGTCACCGTGGTGGTCGCTCCGGCCGTGAGGCTTGCGATGCTCTGGGACCCGATCGTGGCGCCATCAGTGTCATCCACCAGCGTCACGACGAACGGGGCCGACACGTCCTGGTTCCCTACGTTCTCGACGGTCACGGTGACGGGGGCGATTTCCCCCTGTGTGGCCGACGGCGCGCTCACACCGGTCACGGCCAGGTCGGTGATGGGTGAGTTCCCGCTCGAGTCCGTCACCCGCACCGTGGTCGAGCCTTGATCGTTGGACGGGTCGTCGTCCGGGTAATCGTGGCTGGCTGTCAGCGTATGCAGGCCGAGCGAGCTGGTGGCCGTATTCCAGTTGATGGTCACGGTGGTCTGGGCGCCCACCGCGAGTCCCGCCACGGTCTTGCTTCCCACGGTCACGCCGTCGGTGGCGTCGATGACGGTGACGGTGAAGGTCGCGCCGACGGCCTGATTGCCCACGTTGCGGACCGTCACGTTGACGCCGGCGATGTTGCCTTGCACCAGCTGCGAGACGGCGCCGACGTTGGTGATGGCGAGGTCGGTGAACGGTGGGGGACCACCGGGGTCGTTTACGGTGACGATGGTCGTGGCCTGATCGTTGGCCGCGTTTTCGTCGGCGAGACCCTGGGTTGCCCTGAGGGTGTGGCTGCCTATGGAGCTGCCGGCCGTGTTCCAGTCGATGGTCACGGTGGTGGTGGCGCCCGCGGCCAGGCCGGCCACGCTCTGGGTGCCGACGGCCACCCCGTCGGTGTCATCGTTCACGGTCACGCTGAACGGCGTGGTGACGTCCTGATTCCCAACGTTCTCGACGGTCACCGTCACGGGTGTGACGTTGCCCTGGAGCACCGAGCTGGCGCTGACGCCAGTGACGGCCAAATCAGTGATCGGTGAATTGCCGCTCGAATCGGTGACGCGGACGGTGGTCGAACCCTGATCGTTCGAGGGATCGTCGTCGCTCAGGTCATGGCTCGCGGTGAGCGTGTGCAGTCCCAGCGAGCTGGTGGTCGTGTTCCAGTTGATGGTCACCGTGGTCTGGGCGCCGACGGCGAGGCTCGCAACGCTCTGCGTTCCGACGGTCACGCCATCGGTCGCGTCCACGAGCGTCACGATGAAGGGGGCGCCGACGTTCTGGCTACCGACGTTCCGCACCGTGATGTTGACACCCGCGATGTTGCCCTGCACCAGCTGTGACACGGCGGTGACACTGGTGATCGCGATGTCAGTATTGACGGTGCCGCCCGGATCATTGACGGTGATGACTGTCGAGCCCTGATCGTTGGCGGCGTTGTCGTCCGCGAGATCATGGGTGCCGGTGATGGTGTGCGGGCCGATCGATGCACCCGCGGTGTTCCAGTTGATGGTCACCGTGGTCTGCGCGCCAACGGCGAGGCCCGCGACCGTCTTGCTGCCGATGGTTACGCCGTCGGTGGCATCGGCGACGGTGACGGTGAATGTGGCCCCCACGGCCTGGTTGCCGACGTTGCGGACGGTGACGTTCACACCGGCGATGCTGCCCTGGACCAACTCCGACACGGCGGTG
The DNA here is from genome assembly GCA_964348385.1 of uncultured Gemmatimonadaceae bacterium. Lineage (GTDB taxonomy): Bacteria > Gemmatimonadota > Gemmatimonadetes > Gemmatimonadales > GWC2-71-9 > JAOTVV01. The sequence continues at coordinate 14,985 of CAYGCN010000035.1, read as the reverse complement.
ACGCTGGTGACGGCGATATCGGTCACCGGCGCCGGCCCGCCCGGATCGTTGACGGTCACGATGGTCGAGGTCTGGTCGTTCGTGGCGTTCTCGTCCGCCAGGTCGTGGCTGGCCGCGAGCAGGTGGTTGCCGATCGAGCTCGACGCCGTGTTCCAGTCGATCGTGACGGTCGTCGTCGCGCCCGCGGCGAGACCGGCCACCGTCTCGGTGCCGATCGTGACGCCGTCGGTGTTGTCCACCAGGGTCACCCCAAACGTGGCGGTGACGTCCTGGTTCCCGACGTTCTCGAGCGTCACGGTGACCGGCGCGACATCGCCTTGGACGACGGTCGGGGCGCTGATCCCCGTCACGGCGACGTCGGTGATCGGCGAGTTGCCGAACTCGTCCTTCACGCGAATGGTCGTCGAGCCTTCGTCGTTCGCCGAGTTGGCGTCGGGCACCTGATGCCGCCCGATCAGGGTGTGGAGACCGAGCGAGCTCTGGGCGGTGTTCCAGTTGATGGTGACGGTGGTCTGGGCGCCGACGGCGAGGCCGGCGACACTCTTGCTGCCCACGTTCACGCCATCGGTGGCGTCGATCACGGTGACGTCGAAGGGGCTGGTCATGGCCAGGTCACCCACGTTGCGGACCGTAACGTTGACGCCGGCGATGTTGCCCTGCACCAATTCCGACACGGCGGTGACGCTGGTGACCGCGAGATCCAGCACGGGCACCGGAACGTCGTTCACGATGATCGTGGTCGAGCCCTGATCGTTCGACGGATCGTCGTCCGTCAGCTCGTGGTGCGCCGTGAGGGTGTGCGTGCCGATCGAGCTCGTGGCGGTGTTCCAGTCGAAGCTCACGGTGGTGCTGGCCCCGGGAGCGAGGCCGGCCACGCTCTGCGTGCCCACGGTGACGCCGTCGGTATCGTCCACGAGCACCACGTTGAAGCTGGACGCGACGTTCTGGTTCCCGGTGTTCTTGAGCGTGACGTTGACGCCCGCCACATTGCCCTGCACGACCTCGGCGGTGGCGCTGACGTTGGTGACCGCCACGTCGGTGACCGGCGGCCCCGGGGGCGTACCGTCGATCGTGACACCGAAATGATCGAGCACGAGGTCGATGCGGTTGGCGATGGTCTGGGTTTCGTTGCCGGCGAACAGCAATCCGACCGGGCTGTTGTTGCCGTCGGACGTCACGATGAGCGAGCCGGAGTCACCGCCCGCGCTGAACCCGGCGGGCTCGATGATCAGTTGATTGACGAACGTTGCCGGCTTCACACAAAAGATGAACTGCACTTCGTAGCAGATCGTGAGTTGCGCGTTGATGCCGGTGATCTGTCCCGACGTCAGGCCGGTGGTGCGGCCGTACTTCTGCACAGCAAGTCCCAGAAGCGCCAACGGGTCGTCGAAGAAGCCGTCACCGTTGGCGTCGCCGAAGATCGCCGAGCTGGGTGCACCGTAGCCGTCATCGCTCGCCGTGGCGTTGCTCACGTCCGCCGGGACGGCGCTGGCGAGGGCGGCGTCGATGGTGTTGAGCCCGCCCGTGAAGTCGAGCGGCTGGAATGCGAACAGGGTGCCGATCTGATCGGCCGCGGTCCCGCCGTCGACCGGTCCCGGCTGATAGGCGGGATCACCGAGCTGGGCGTCGTTGCTGTTGGCCAGCACGTGGTTGTTGCTGAGGATGAAGGTATTCCCCGATCCGTCCACCACGCGGGCGCCGATGGTTCCGGCCGTGATGGCCGGATGTCCCACGGAGAAGCCCACCGGGGCGGGGCGCTGCCGGGTGGTCGGGTCGCTGAACGCCACCAGCATGTCCGTCACCTCATGCGAGGTCGGGACGCCGTCCAGCGTGGCCGGCAGGTTGGGCACGCCGGCGTGAGTGACGAAAATCCGCACGCCGATCCGCCCGTTGGGCAGGAATCCCACGGCCGTCCCGATGACGCCCGGGGTGCGCAGGAGTCTCGCCGTATGCCGTTCCTGTGCGGCGAGCGCGGTCTGCACCCCCTGCATGTTGGCAGCACCCAGCGAAGGACCCTCGGGCCCGATCAGAGGATCCAACGCGCTGTCCGAGCACCCGAACCAGATACCGGATGCGAGTGCGACAAGGACGGGAGCGGCGATTCGTCGGAACAGGCGGAGCGTACGCATAGGACGGACTCCGGTCCGGGGAATTGCGGGATCTCCAACATGGACCGCGGAGCCGCACTCGGCAAGCCGAAGAAACGCCCGAATTTGGGGGGTGATTCAGGTCATTGCGGATCCGGAAAGGGAGTCATCAAGAATCGGGAGCGGGGCAGGGGAAAGGGGAAAGGGGAATAGGGAAAGGGGAAGAGGGAAGTGACCGATGCGGGAAGCGGGAAACGGGAAGAGAGAAGTGACCGATGCGGGAAGCAGGAAGCGGGAAGCGTGGGCAGGGGAAAGGGGAAGAGGGAAGAGGCGCGCGAGGCTGTCCGATCCCACGATCCCTCGATCACACGATCAATCGATCCCTGCGGCGTCAGCCGACGATCCGCGCCCATCCGATCCGCTTGAGCACGACTCCCACGCCGATCGCGCAGGCCACGCCGCCGGTCAGAGCCAGCGCCCCTCGACCGAGTTCGCCGAAGAGCAGCAGTCCCACGGCGGGGAGCGTACAGTACACGATGCCAGCGGCGAGCAGTGCGGCCACGAGCGACAGGCCCAAGTGGCGGTCCGGCTGCACGTCGGGGAGCGCCTGCGCCACCGGGCCCCAGCCAAACGCGGCGGGACGGACCTTGCGATAGAAGGACTCCAGGGTCTCCCGACGCTCCGGGGCGGTCAGATAGGTGACGACCAGCCACGCCGCGACGGTGATGCCGGCCACGACGGCCATGCGGTATTCATTCGACTCGATGAACCGACTGACGATCACGAAGGCGACGAGCGACGCCACCATCGCGACGATCTCGGTCCAGGCGTTGATGCGCCACCAGAACCACCGGAGCATGAATACCGCCCCCGTGCCGGCGCCCAGCGCGGCGAGGATCTTCCAGGCCTCGTCCACCGAGATGTCGCGCATGATCCACGCCGCTACACTGCCCACGAACAGCACCAGCAGCGACGCCGCGCGCGAGATGCGGGTGAGGTGTTGGTCGTCGGCGTCGGGTTTGAGGAAGCGTTTGTAGAAGTCATTCACCAGATACGACGCACCCCAGTTGACCTGGGTGGAGATGGTCGACATGAAGGCGGCGAAGAACGCCACCAGGATGAGACCGCGCAGGCCGGCCGGGGCGAGATCGCGGATCACGCTCGGATACCCCACGCCCGGATCCGACAGCGTCCGCAGGTCCGGATACAAGGCGAGGGCGGCGAACGCCACCAGCAGCCACGGCCAGGGCCGCACGCAGTAGTGGGCGATCTGAAACCACAGCGTGGCCAGCACGGAATGCCGCTCGTCCTTGGCGGACGCCATCCGCTGCACCACGTACCCGCCACCGCCCGGCTCGGCACCCGGATACCACGAGGCCCACCACTGCACGAACAGCATCACGAGGAAGATCCCGATCGGCATCCAGGGATCGTCCGCCGAAAAGTTGGGAAGGAACCGGAACGCCTCCTCCCCTTGCGGGAACGCGGCCACCACCTGCTCCCGCATCTGGTCCATGCCGCCCAGGTGATCCACGGCCAGCACCGCCAGCGCGATGGATCCAGCCATGGCGAGGAAGAACTGCACGAAGTCCGTGATGGCCACGCCCCACAATCCCGCAAGCGTGGAGTACACGCCTACGATGCCGAGCAGGATCACGATCAACAGCCATTCGCTGCTCCCACCTCCGCTCCGGCCGGCGAACACGGTTTGCTGCAGCACCGTGACCATCGCCCCGGTCACCCAGCCGATGATAATGGCGTTCACGAGCAACGCGATGTACAACGCGCGGAACCCGCGGAGGAAGGCGGCGGGTTTCCCCCCGTAGCGCAGCTCGATCAGCTCCACGTCGGTCACGACCTCGGCACGGCGCCACAGGCGGGCGTACACGAACACCGTGATCATCCCGCCCAGCGCGAACGCCCACCAGAACCAGTTGCCGGCCAATCCGTGCCGCGCCACGAGGCCTGTTACGGCGAGGGGCGTGTCGGCGGCGAATGTGGTCGCCACCATCGAGGTGCCGGCGATCCACCAGGGCAGGGAGCGGCCCGACAGGAAGTACTCGGCGATGCCTCGTCCCGCGCGCGCCCGAAACAGGAGCCCGACGCCGAAGGCGAAGGCGAGATACACGACGATGACGGCCCAATCGAGGCCGTTCAGCTCCATGGGCATGCTCAGCTCCTCAGCTCGTCGACCATGGTTCGGATGGCACGGATGTGGTCCGGCGTGGTGCCGCAGCAGCCGCCGATGACGGCAACGCCAAGATCCAGCAGCGCGCGTGCCTTGTCGGCCATGAAGGCCGGCGTTTCGTCGTACACAATGCCATGGTCGGTGGTCTGCGGCAATCCGGCGTTGGGTTGAATGATCAGCGGCAGCTCGGTGTGTTGGCGGAACTCCCGGGCGATGTCGATCATGTGCTCGATGCCGTTGCCGCAGTTCGATCCGACGGCATCGGCGCCGGCATCGGCGAGCCCGCCGGCAGCGTCGGCAACGGAGACACCCATGATCGTGAAGAATCCGCGCGGCGTGCGGTCGAACGTCATCATGGCGGCGACCGGCACGTCGGGGGCCACGTCCTTTGCGACGCGGATCGCGAGCGTCGCCTCGGTGAGGTCGGTCATCGTCTCCACGAACACGCAGTCCACACCGGCGTCATGCAATGCCGTCATCTGCTCCAGGAAGCTGTCGTAGACCGCCGTGGGCGCCGTGTCGCCGTACGGCTCCAGCAGCCTGCCGCACGGCCCGCACGACGCCGCCACGTACGCACGGTCCGCGGCTCCGGCGCGAGCGGCCTTCACCGCTGTGCGGTTCACCTCGTCAACGGTACCCTCGACCTTGGAGAGCGCGAGCTTGAGCGGCGATCCACCGAACGTGTTTGTCTCGACGATCTCGGCACCGGCATCGACGTACAGCCGGGCCAGTTGCGTCAGAACTTCGGGATGGGAGAGGGTGGCGGCCTCGGGGGCCTGACCGGCTTCGAGCGCGCGTTCCAAGAGCATGGTGCCGGTGGCACCGTCGCCGACGAGGACGTCACCGGTTTGCAGTCGCTCGGCGAACGGCCGCACCTAGGACAGCCCGCTCAACCGTTTGACGACGGCGACGGCTTTGGCCGCGTCGAACCCATAGGCGGTCGCGCCGATCTTGTCCGCGAACGCCTGCGTCAGCGGTGCGCCGCCGACGATCGTCTTGATGTCGTTGCTCAGCTTCTCGTCGCGTAAGCACTCGACCACTTCGCTCATCACCGGCATGGTCGTCGTAAGCAGCGCCGACATTCCGATGACCGGTGCGCCGTTCTCCTTGGCCGCCTGTACCATCTTGTCGGGTGACACGTCATTGCCGAGGTCGATGACCTCGAAGCCGGCGCCACGCAGCATGATGCCGACGAGGTTCTTGCCGATGTCGTGCAGGTCTCCCCGAACCGTCCCGATCACGACCTTGCCGATCAGAGGAATCCCTTCGGCCACGAGCAGCGGCTGCAGGTGGTTCATCCCGGCGTACATCGCCTTGGCCGCGAGCAGCACGTCGGGAAGGAAGATCTCGTGCACGCGGAAGCGCTCGCCCACCACGTTCATGCCCGCGATGAGCCCCTCGTCGAGAATAGTCTTGGGCGACACGTCCTGCGCGATCACCTGCTCAGTGAGCTCACCGGCACGCGCGTGGTTGCCATCGATGACCGCCTGGGCCAGCTGGGCGAGGACCTTCATGCAGCGTCTCCGTGTGGTTTGCCATGCGATCGGCCGAAAAGCGCGCGCAGCCGCTCTCGGCACTCGTGGGTTTCGCAGTGACGGCAGAACGAATAGTTGGGTGAGAATCTATGGATCTCGCGCGGCCCGGCCAGGATCACCCCCGAGACGGACTTGAGCGGCTGCATGAGGCAGCTCTCGGTGAGCGTGATCCCGATCCTCTCCGGCTCGAGGTATTGGAACAGCCGCTTCTGACCGCTCGTGTGCCACCCGCAGTAGCCCGGGCTGTATCGGAGCGCCGCGCCGTCCCCACCGAGGCGACCGTCCTTGCGCAGCGCCGCCTCGTATCGCCGCTCCAGGACGTCCGCAGCGCGATCGGCGGAATCCGAGGCCACGGCGTCCAGCATGGAGGCCAATGCGAAATCATGGGACTCGAAGCCGGCGGCGATCGCTCGGCTCGTCTCCGCGCCCAGCGTCGCGGCGAACAGGGCGAGGTGCGGCGTACGCGGGATTACGTCTCCCACCACGGAGTCCGGAGCGTTGTGTCCTTCGCCCTCGTACACCGAGGCGAATTCCTCGGAGGAGATATCGGTCACGATGCCCACGGGGGCCGCCGTTTCTGCGAACCTCGCCGAAGCCGCCGAGTAAAGCTGTTCGATATGGTCGGGGACCGGTCGATCGGTCGGAATGCCGAGGCTCGCGAGCACGGCGTCCCGATCGGGTGCGACGTCAGTGACCGACAACTCGACGATCACCCTTGCTCGCTCATCCCGGCAGGGTATCCATCCCGTAGCGCCGAGCCTCGGCGGTCATGCGGCGGGTCAGCTCCGCCTTGACGTCGTCCGGGAGGCGCGATGACGTGTACTGCGCCACGTGCCGCTCGACTTCGGCGTGCGCCCGCTCGCCGAGCGTTCGTGCGCCTTCTTCGTGCCAGCGCGCGCGGTTCGCACGGTCGATCGTGAAGCCGGGGAAATGAATCTCGTCCTTGAGGTACTTGCGCGTGTGTTCGGAGATGAGGAGGTGTCCGTCCTGGAGTAGCTCTTGAAATCGGTCGATGGTGGGGAAGTCCTCCCGGGCCTCGACGCCGGCGACGAGCCGTTTAGTCATGCCGCAGATCTCGTTGTCGACGACCATCTTTTCCAGGCTCACGCAGCTCTCGAAATCCAGCATGCCGGGGCCGGACACGCTGTTCACCCCGGCGAGCGCGGCCAGCGTCGCACCCATCGACGTCTCGAGGCCGCTCTGCGCATCGAGCAGCTTGGCGTCGCTCAAGCCCATGTAGGCCTGGGTCGGCAGGCCGAGATACTTGCCGATCTCGTTGTAGGCGCACTCGACCATCATGGTTTCCACCGCGCCCATCGGCGTCGTCTCGTAGCGGATGTCGAACGCTGCCGGTGAGCCACCGTAGAGGGCCGGGGTCCCTGGGTTCGTGAGCTGGCTGATCACGATGCCGCTCAGCGTTTCGGCGGTGTGCTGCACCAGCGTGCCCACGATCGTGACCGGGGCCACGAACCCCTGGAGCGGCATGGAAACGTACTCGACCGGGATGCCGTGGGCGGCGCAATCCACTACGTTCTGCGACGTCACGTCGCTCCACTTGAGCGGGGCCGTGGGACAGCAGGAGAAGATGGCGAGCGGCTTCGCCTTCAGGGCCTCCCCCGAGCCGCGAACGGCCAGCTGCAGGTCACGCATCACTTCGAACGCCTCGATCGTGAACGCGCCGGTCACCACCGGCTTCTCACCCAGCAGCAGGCTCAGGTACAGCCGGTAGCTGTCAGAGATCTTGTCCGGCACGTCGGACGGGACCAGCGAGGTGCTCTGAAACGCAAGGTTGTCCAGTCGAGTGACGAGCTTGGCGTAGCGGACATAGTCGGCGGCGGTCGGTGGCCGAGCAGTGTGAGCGCCGTGGTCCAGAAACTGGATGGCGGCCGAGCCGGGCGTGAAGTGCACGATGTCACCGGACAGGTCGCCCGCCACGTCACCCATCACGTCGTACAACTTGAACCCGCGCACGACCGTACTCAGCGCTGAGTCGATGATCGTCTCAGTGAGCACCACTCGGCTGGACCCGGTGTTGACGGTCGCGCCGTGGTCCCCCAGCAGCGCAAGCACGCCGGAATTGTGGATCTCCACGCCCAGCCGGCACAGGATCCCCCGCGCCTCGGCCACGATGCGCTCGAGGAGCGCACGGTCCAGGAACGTCAGTCGGGGTCGCATGGGGGGAAAGTAACGGATAGACGGTTAGGCGGTTAGGCGGTTGGGGTCAAAACAGGGGAGACCTATCCGGGGGAGCCGTTGGCTCCTGCCAAGCGCCAACCGCCTAACCGCTCAACCGCCTAACCGCTAACCGCCTAACCGCTCAATTGCCTGCTCAAATCAGGTCGGAGGTCACTCCACAGGCTGACGCCTGGTGTGGAATATCAGCGGCTGCCAAGCACCAACACCGGCGATGCCGTGGGGTCGTCGGTCCACAAGCTGGACCCACCGATGCCAAGCGCTGCCCCCGCATTCATGCCCCAGCAGTACAGCCCGGAATTGGAAGCCCGGCCGCACACATGCATTGCACCGACACTGATGGATGTGAAGGTGAAGCTCCCACTGACTGCGGTCGGCGTATCGCTGTTTCGGGTGTTTCCGTTGCCAAGCTGCCCAAATTTGTTGGCACCCCAGCAAAACGCTTTCCCGGTGGTCGTCAGGCCGCAACTGAAATCGTCACCGCTGCTCAGCGAGACAAAGGAAAGGTCACCGGTCACCGCGACGGGGGCCGGATTGACAATCGTGCCTGATTCACCGTTCCCGAGTTCTCCCAAGGCGTTGGAACCCCAACAGTAGGCACTTCCCGTGGACGTGAGGCCGCAGGTGTGAGACTGCCCAGGAGCGAGCGCCGTGTAACGCAACCCACCTGTCACTGCAACGGGTGCGAGTTGATCTGGGCCCGACTGGCCGTTCCCGAGTTCTCCCAAGGAGTTGGAACCCCAACAGTAGGCGTTTCCCTCCGCGGTGACCCCGCACGTATGACGCCATTTTCCGGCAGACACTTCCGTGAACGTGAGACCGCCGAGGACGAGGACTGGGTCGTCACGGTCGGTGCGCGTTCCGTCGCCCAGTTGGCCGGAAGCGTTCGAGCCCCAGCAGTACACGCTCCCCGTGACCGTGAGGGCACACGCATAACGCTCCCCTGCGCTGACGCTCGTGAAGCTGATCCCTTCGCCCATGCGCAGCGGTGCTCGCAATGAAGGTTCCGGCGGCACCACCCCCCAGCAGTACACGGCACTACTGGTGTCCAGGGCGCAGGTGAAGGAATTACCTAGAGCCAGCTCGGTAAAGTGAGGCAGACGCAATCCTGGCCACACCATGTGCGGAACGACGGCACAGGACTTGTCCCCTTCGTTGTTCTGGAGCATACAACCTGCTTCTACAGGTGCAATCCCGAGGTGACCCCCCCAGTTACTCCCCCAGCAGTATGCCCGTCCGTCGGCAGTCAGCGCGCACGTGTGATAGATGCCCGCGGTCACCGAGGCGAACGCGATCGACCCCACAGTAATCTCCGCCGTGCCACTCACGCCCTCGACGGTCGCCGTGATCGTCGCGGTTTGTCGGGGGCCTCCCCACCCTCCACTGGCCCACGCCAATCCGCTCGAGCCGACGTCCGCAATCGTCTTGTCCGAACTGGTCCACGTCACTTCACGACCGGTGAGCACGGTGCCGGTGCTGTCGGTCACTATTGCCGCCATCTCGAGCCACGAGCCGGGCACGATCGTGGCCGTGTCCGGTCGGACCGAGACCGCCGCCACCGGCGGTGGCCCCAGCTCGGTGGTGAACTCGACCTCGAGCGCCGCCTCCAGCCGATCACCTGCCCGATCCGCCACATCCGTCGTGATGCGCAGCACATACTCAGTGGTATCGCGCAGCTTGGCGTCCGGCTCGAAGTACGCGCGTATGCCGTCTGCAGCGAGCGTCACTGACCCGGGTACCACCTGACCGCCTCGCAGTAACTGAACCGAGGCCGTCGTAATCGTCCGCGCGTCCATCGGCTCGCTGAAGACGACGTACGGCGCGAACGTCAGCGGAACGTCGATCTTGCGCTTGGGCGGGTCGGTGCGGACGATGATCGGAGGTATCCACGGTGGTACGACAATGAAGAACTGCAACGGCGGGAGACTGACCCGCTGGATCACGATGTCCAGCGTGTCCCCCACGGCCGCCGGGATTGCGATGGGATCGAGGCCACCATCGATGAGGAACGCCGTGCGCACGGCCCCGGTACCGCGGTGGTTCACGCTCACCCACTCGCCATCGGGCACCGTTCCGGGGGGTAGCGAGACCCAGGCGACGCTGTCGGCAGCGATTGCTCCGCTCACCGCCTGGGGCCCGCTTTGCGCCAGCGGCACCGGCTCACTCACCACGAGTGCCTGCTGAATGGTACGGGCTCCCTCGGGGTCCAGCAGGCCGGTCTCGCCGCCGGTGCACCCGGCCAGGAGCGTCAGGACAAGCAGCCCTGTTGCCGCCGTCCCGGTTGGCAGTGACCTGTTATGAGGCTGTCGACGTCTCATGGGGCACCTACCGTGACAAACGCGGCCCAATAGAATGGATGGGCGGTCTCGGAGTCCCGCAACGACGCGCGCTGCGCCCGCGCGAGCGCCGCCGCCGGAGCCACGCCCGACGAGTACTGCTGGTAGAAACGTTCCACGACGCGTGCCGTCGCCCGGTCGTCCACGGCCCACAGGGTGCCAACGACGCTCGAGGCCCCGGCGATCAGGAACGCGCGCACCAGCCCGACCCAGTCGTCGCCCGCCGGCGCGTCCGCGAGCGCCCCCGAGCCGAGCGCCGTCTGGCATGCGCTCAACACGACGAGCCGCGCGTCGAGGTCCAGCCCGAATACCTCGTGGACTTCCAGGCGTCCGTCTTCGCCATCGCCGGCATTCAGCTCGACGAAGGAGAACAGTGGATTGTGCTTGTTGAGTATGCCGGAGCTCGCGATGTGCACGACCGCGTAGCGGGCTACCGTGGAGGCAAGGATGTCCTCGGTGGCCGACCGACCGGTGACGACGTCTGCCCGCTCACCGTACAGGCGCGCGATGACCTCGGCCTCCGCTCCCGATCCGGGCAGGGGGCTCACTCGCGGCGCCAGCGCGAGCACCCGATCCGTTGGCGGCGAGGTCACTCGCTGTCGCAGCCCGAGCCACACTGACGCCGACGGAACGTAATTCAGCTCGAAACGCTCGATGAGGAACGCGTCCGGTCCGTTCGATGCGATGAGCGCGGCAAAGGGCAGGTAGTGGAGTTCGGCGTGCGGTGCGACGACGAGACGTCGCTTGCCTTCCAGGAGGCCGGCCTCCTCTGCAGGGGCCACCAACAGGCGATACAGCCGCCGCAGGGGTGCGCGCCACGGTGCCGACCCCTCGAGCGACGCGGCACGCGTGAGTGTGCCGCGGGTCAGGTCGACCAGGCGCGCAATCGTGTGACGGTCGACGGCGAGATCGAGCGCCTCGATCCCGTCGCGGGTGGCAACGAACAGCACGGAACCGGAATCGCCCAGCAGATACTCGAGGAGCGCCTCGTCGGGAGCGAGTGCGGAGCGAACGTCGTCTGCGCGAACGGCATCGCCTGAGACGACCGTCGCGTAATCCGGCGATCGCTCACGAAGCGCGAGCAGGAGGGCGGCGTACTCACGTTGAGCGCCCGCCAGCATTGACAGCAGCGATGCGCGGTCGACAGCATCGAAGTCGGGGGATCGGAGCGTCCGACTGTCACCACTCGGTTCACTCGTGAGGCGTCCGGTGAGCTCATCGATTCGGCGGCGCAGACGCTGCTCCCGCTGAGCCAGCTCGCCTGCCGGCGGCGGAGGGGTTATCCGGCCCCGCCCCAGCAGGTCCAACAACTGCCGTGCCCGCATCCGCTCGCTCACTTCGAACGCCGCGCCGTGTCGGCCGCGAGCGCGTTCGAGCAAGGCCAGCTCGGTGTACACGTTCCACTTGTCTGCGAGGTACGCGGCGCGCCGCTCCTCCAGTCGCACGGCGGCCGAGACGCGCTCGATCTCCGCAATCGCGCGGCGCAGCTCCTCGGCGGCCTCGGGAAGTGCACCCCGGGTCTCGAGGGCGCTCCCCAATCCCGCATGAAGACGCCACGCGACGTGCGGCGCAGTGGAGTGCTCGATCAGGCGTAATCCCCGCTCGTAGTGTGACTCGGCACGAAGAGGATCTCCCGTGGTCGCCGCCAGATCGCCCAGCGCAGCGAGTGTGGCGCCCTGTGCCACCGGGTCGTCGAACCGGTGGAATACGGTGAGCGCTTCCTCCAACCACGTCCGTGCCGCGGCGGTGTCGCCCAATTGCCCCGCGGCGAACGCCGCCAGCAACCGCGTTCGCGCCGCCGCGTGCGGGTCGACCGCCATCTCCTTGGCGCGCAGCGCCACCTCGCACGCGTCCAGCGCCGCCGAGAGATCCTCTCGGAGGAGCATGAGCACGCCTCGTCCCTCCAGAGCGTCGGCCTCACCGAGCGAGTTGCCGGCCACGCGGTAGAGCCGTAGCGCGCCGGCGTAAGCGTCCCCGGCATCGGACAGCGCGTTGAGCTGGAGCGCGAGATCACCGCGCGCCAGCACCAGGTCGGCAACGAGGTGTTGGCTCGCCGCATGCGCCTTGGCCGTCGCCTCCGCATCACCCAGCTGACGCAGCGCCGCGTCGAGTTCGCCGACCGCCGCGTGCACGAGGGCAAGGCTACGGCGGGTCGCGATGGCGTCGGTCGTGTACCCCGTTCGTTCATACGTTTCGAGCGCGTGCGAGAGTCTCTGCAACGCTGAGCGGTAGTCGCCCCGGCGCACGTCGAGGAGCCCGAGATTCCGTAGGGCGTCTGCGGCGTGGTACGGCTCATCCAGCTGCCGGTAGATCGAAAGGGCTTCATCGTACTGCGCGGCGGCAGCGTCGTAGTTTCCTTCCCGCGCCGCGAGATTCCCGAGGTTCAGGAGGTTGTGGGCAGCGGCACTGCGGTTCTCGTGCGCCCGACTCAAGGTGAGTGCCGATGTGTACGCCTCTCGGGCGCGCTCCGTGTCGCCGAGTTCCTCGGCGAGCACGCCCAGATTGTTGTGAACGGCGGCCATGCCGCGCTGGTCGCCGATGCGGCGATAACGACTCAGTGCCTGAGTGTACCACTCCCCGGCTCGCGACGGGTCACCGCCCTGGTGTACGACGCTGCCCAGCGCTACCATGGCGTTGGCGGCAGTCCGCGGATTGCCTGTCGCCTCTGCGAGACGCAGTGCCTGCTCGAGGTACCGGCCGGCGCTGTCAGCTTCACCCGCGTAGTAGAACGCCGTCCCGATGGCAAGGAGGGCGACGCCGATTCCCCCGGAGTCCGACAGGGTGCGGTACAGCCGCAGGGACTCGCGAAAACGCGGCATCGCGCCGTCCACTCCTACCCGAGCTAGTGCATCCCTTCCGTCCGTCCACACGCTGTCGGCGATCGCCCAACGCCGCCGGTCCGCCGCCGACCACGTGCGGACCAAGGTCACACGCCGGAGGAGGGACGAGTCGTGCCACGCCGCGGCGAAGGCGTGCGCCACGCGCTGAGCGGCGTCGAGCGCCGGCGGACGGTCACTTCGAGTATCGGCCGCCGCCTCCCGGAGGAGCCGGCGAAGCAGTTCCCGCGCTTCATCAGGGTGATCCGTGATCCCGGCCATCAGTGCCGAATCCGTGCCGCTCATTGAGAGCGCACGGACGGTTCGCACCACAGGCTCGGCCTGCGGCGGGACCGCCACGACGAGTGTGGCGAGCAGGGCGGAGGAGACTACCCCATTCAGCGTTCCCTGTCCCTTGGTGGGACGATCGTAAACTCGGCGATTTGAGACTGCGACCATCGATCCCAGCCGATCCGCGCTCGGACCTGCCAGTAGTAGGGCACCCCGCTGCTGACGCGCACCGAGTCGGGGACGACAGCGAACGTGTCCCTGGTCCGCGATTCCCAGACGACCGCATCCGCACCGAATAGGGTGACCTCATAGACCTCGGCCTGTGGCACCGGCGTCCAGACGAGGCTCCCCAGTGCTTCGATGGGCCCGATCGGAGCGATGGTGGTGGGTGAGATGGCCGCCGTGATCTCAGCGTCCCGAAGGCCCGATGGGGGCTCTTGCGTGGCGCGACCCGGGTTGCCCGACACGTCCGGCACTCGGTCTCGCGAAATCAGGAGCACGCCGGCCAGCACCGCGGCCGCCGCGACGGTGATCGTCGATGTTCTGAACCACGCCGGACGCCGGGTTCGGCCTGCCTTTGCCGCCGGAAGGGCTTCCCGGATCGCCACCGCCAGCGGGATCTCTTGCTGACACCGCTCGCAGGTCAGCAGGTGTTCCTCGAACGCGTCTGTCTCCGGTTCCGAGAGTGTGCCGGCCACATAGCGCTCGATGACGAAACCGGCGCCGACCTCGTCGCAGGACAGTCTATCGCTCATCCACACTCCTTGGATCGCTCGAATCCCGACCGCCTTCCTGCACCTTGGCCGATCGCGGCTCCTTTGTATACGTCGGGGAAGGTCCCGAATCGTGACCTCCTGGGGGCGCCGCGTCGATCTGGCCGCTGGCCGACGACTGCGTGAAGAAGGCGGCCCGAAGCTGCTGCAGCGCCCGGGAGTGCCGTTTCCGCACGCGGGTCGCGGGCTCGCCCAGCCGCTCGGCGATCTGCGCGGGCGTGAGCCCCTCGTAGAAGCTCAGCCGGAGGCACTCGCGCGAGCGCGGGGCAAGCGTGTCGAGGGCCTTGACCACGCGGGCCGCGTCCTCGCGCGAGATCAGCGCCGCGAGCGCGTCCGCACGGGGGGTGCGGGCAGGGGGATCGGCCATCACATCGAGGCTCACGCTCCTGTTGCGCTCCCGCAGCACGTCGGCGATCACGTGGCGCGCGATGCCCCGGAAGTAGGCGCCCATCTTGTCGGGGGTTTGCAGTCGAGCGTTCTCGAGCGCCGCCAACCCACGTGCCAGCGTCTCTTGCACCACCTCCTCGGCCGCGTCCGGGTCGGACAGCGACCGCAAGGCGATGAGTCGGAGACCGGTCCGGAGTTTCTCGACGGTCCCGGGATCCAGCAGCTGAGCGCCGTGTGGCAGACCGCGCCTCCTTGCAGGTGATGTCCAGTGAGGCGCACGACCCCGAGCTTGTAGTGGTGTGTAGATCTCGGTGGTCGCCGTATCATTAAAAAACAATGGGCCGCACAGCAAGCACGCCACCGCGTGTAAGCAAGAGTC
>CAYGCN010000034.1:15365-25279 GCA_964348385.1 uncultured Gemmatimonadaceae bacterium | reverse complement strand
TGCAGACCTCTGCCTTACCACTTGGCTACGGCGCCGTCGGACCTGTAACCTCGCATCCCCCAGGGGGTTTCTCAAGACCGGTAGCGGCGGCGCCGGCCCCTGTCCTTCACCGCCGCGGCAGGTACTTCTTCGGGAACTTGGCCACGACCGTGTACTGCGGGTCCACCACGTTGGCCACCGTGCTCACCGCCAACTGCCCCAGCAGCAGGTACGCATCCAGACGGTCGAATCCGTACTCCTGCTCCAGCCACTCGATCAGCTCCACGTGCGCCACGCGAAACGCATCGATCAACGGGCGGGCGCTCCCCGCCACCATGATGTACTCGTCGTCCTCGAGCCTCGGCCAATCGATCGCCTTGCCCTTGATCACGTCGATCTCGAGCACCACGTCCATCGATGTCTCAAGTCCGGTTCCCGAGACCTCGCCGTGGCCCTGGCGAGCGTGCCCGTCACCGAAGTAGAAGTAGGCCCCGTCGTGGAAGATCGGCAGATAGACGGTCGTGCCTTCGCGTACCTCTGGCGCATCCATGTTGCCGCCGAAGTCGCCCGGCCAGAGGCCCGTGAACGACTGCTCGCCCCGTGGAGCCACCGCCACGCGGCCCAACATGGGCTGGAGGTCCACCTCGATCTCCCTGAGCCGGCTGCCCTCCAGCGTGGTGGTCCCGGTCATGCGCTCGCGGTCGAGCCGCCACACGTAGCGGCGCGGCTCGATGGGCTCGTTCACCAACCGGTTGCCCTGATCCATGGAGAGGCCGCCGAAATCCGGATACAACCGTGACGCGGCAAGGTGATGGTTGGGTCTCACGGAGTGGACCCTGACCACGAGCATGTCGTTCGTCGTCGCTCCTTCCACATAGATCGGCCCCACCTCGCCGGGGAAGGCTCCGCCCTCTTCGGTGTAGTAGGCACCGAAGTTGGTGGACGACACGAGCACCGTGCCCGGCCGAATGCGCAACACCGGCTCGCGCACGGCGAACGTGGAGTAGCCAACGGTGGGAGTGAAGCGGACCGTGTCCTGTGCCGCCGCGTGGGTCGCCACGAGCGACGCGGTCAGGATGGAAAACACGACAACCTGGGGGTGCATGGATCGCTCCGGCATCGGGACGGTCACGAATCTGTGCCTCCCGTCTCACGGTCGCAAACGCCGCGGGGTATACTTGAACCGATCTCCGATCGCCCACTTCGACTCGAGACCGACGACCACCCGTGTGCGGCCGTTTTTCACAGGCACAGATCGCCGAACTGGATCGTGAGCTGTTCAAGCTGCTGCGGATTCCCGCCGCGGAGCCGCGCTACAACGTGGCGCCGACGCAGGATGCGGCGGTGGTGCGCGCAATCTCCGGTGCTGCCGGACGGTCGCTGGACTTCCTGCGCTGGGGGCTCATCCCGCACCGGGCCAAGGATTTCACGATCGGGAACCGGATGATCAACGCCCGCGCTGAAACGGCCGATCGCAAGCCGGCATTCGAACTGCCGTTTCGACGGCAGCGGTGCCTGGTGCCGGTAGACGGCTTCTACGAGTGGAAGAAGCTGGGCAGGGTCAAGCAGCCCTACTTCATTCGGATGCACGACCGTCGCCCGTTCGCACTGGCCGGCCTGTGGGATCGCTGGAGTGACGCGGGCCACGAGCCCATCGAGTCATTCACCATCCTGACCACGGACCCGAACGCGCTGGTGGAACCGATCCACAACCGCATGCCCGTCATTCTACCGCCCGCTCATTACGACATGTGGCTGGACCCCACCGTCTCCGACGCCGCGCGCCTGCGAGCGCTGCTCCGGCCCCATCCGGCCGACGCCATGGCCGCCGATCCCGTGAGCCGCTACGTGAACAGCCCCGCCAACGAGGGCCCCGAATGCGTGACACCCATCGACGCATGAAGATCTCGCCGCCCGAGGTGCTGGAACTGGTCGAGGCGTTCGAGCCCGTGCCCGACGCGTGGGCGCTGGCGAGCGTGGAGCAAACCATCGACCTGCTGCGCAGCTCGCCGGTGCCCTTCGATCGGGTGAACTACGATCCGGGGCACATCACGGCGAGCGCCATTGTGCTCTCGCCGGATGGGCAGCGCGTGCTGCTGGTGTATCACGATCGCCTGGACCAGTGGCTGCAGCCCGGTGGCCACGTGCAGCCCGAGGACGTCTCCGTCGTGGCCACCGCGCAGCGCGAGGTGCTGGAGGAGACCGGCCTCGTCGTGGCAGACGATCCGGAGCCGTCGCTCGTCGCGGTGGACGTGCACGAGATTCCGGAAGCGCGGGGCGAGCCGGCGCACTTGCACCACGATCTGATGTTTCATTTCCGTGTCGGCGGCGACGTGCCGACCGACGAGCGCTCCCTGTGGTGCCCGATTGCCGACCTGCCGCGCTTCACGGTGGACGCCGCGCTGTTGCGCGGAATCGCCCGGGCGCTCAAGACACCGACCCCTTTGGACTGAACCGTCGAGGAACGGATGCTGATCACGACCACGCCGACCATTCAGGGCGCCGAGATCACGAGCTACTACGGCATCGTCACCGGCGAGGCCATCCTGGGCGCAAACCTCTTCAAGGATTTCTTCGCCGGCATTCGTGACATCGTCGGCGGGCGCTCGGCGGCGTACGAAGAGGAGTTGCGCCGAGCCCGAGACACGGCCATCGACGAGATGGCCATGGAGGCCGAAGCACTCGGCGCCAACGCCGTCGTCGGCGTCGACCTCGACTACGAGACGATTCAGGTCGGTCGGGGAGGCACGATGCTGATGGTGAGCGCCTCCGGCACGGCGGTGCAGACCACGTGGTAGCCCGGACCGAGTGAGCTCCGTTCTCCGTCGCCGTTTGCACGCGCATCGCTGGGCCGTGGTCGTGACACTCGTCGGCGGCGCGGTGGGGTGCGACGTGGATCCCACCGCTCCCGGCAGTTATCGCGCCTCCCTGATCAGCGCAGGAGATATCCACGTGTGCTACCATGCCGAAGCCGGTACTTACTGCTGGGGGGGCAATTCCAGCGGCCAGCTCGGCGATGGCACCCGCAGTCCGCGAGACGCCGCGACGCGGGTGGCCGCACGCATCGACGTGGCCGCCCTCGTGACCGGATGGTTTCACTCCTGCGCCCTCGACCTGGAGGGCCAGATCTACTGTTGGGGTGACAACACGACGGGAGCGCTCGGTGACGTCGCTCGCGTCGTCCAGCTTCAGCCGGTCGCGATTCCGACGGCCCTGTCCATCCGCAGGCTCGTTGCCGGGGCGGCACACTCGTGCGCCCTGGACGCGAGCGGGGCGACGTACTGCTGGGGCAGCAACAGCAACGGTCAGCTGGGGGCACTGGACGTCGTCGATACCTGTGTCCAGGACCCGTGCAGCGCGCGCCCCGTGCGTGTGGCCGGCGGCATCACATTCGACGCGATCACCGCCGGGCGAACGCACACGTGCGGGATCACGTCGGAGGGTGCCGCCTACTGCTGGGGCAGCAACCAGGCGGGAAAGCTCGGTATCGGGACGACGCGGTCCACGGCGCAGCCGGCGCTCGTCTCTGGGGGGCACGACTTTCTTCAGCTCAGCGCCGGCGGCACGCATACCTGCGGCCTGACGAGCAACCACGAACTCTATTGCTGGGGTCAGAACGATCGGGGCCAGCTTGCAACCACCGACTCACCCAACGATTGCGGTCAGGGTGGCTTCCCGTGCTCGACCCGGCCCATCCCCATCGCGGGCGATCTGCGCTTCCGCCTGCTCACGGCGGGCGGCGAACACACGTGCGGACTGACCGACGCGGGGGCTGCCTACTGCTGGGGCGCGAGCACCGAAGGCCAAGTGGGGCACGGCTTGGTCGCCGACCAGTCGCGGCCGCAACGTGTGGCCGGGGGGCTGATGTTCCAGGCCCTGGCCGCGGGTGAGCGGCACACCTGCGGTGTCGCTCTGGACGGCACCACGTACTGCTGGGGCGACAACTTCGCCGGCCAGTTGGGCATCGGCCGCGCCGGACTCCCCATTTCGGAGCCGCGCCCCGTGTCGTTTCCCGAGGGGAGCCCGTGAGGCGGGCGACTCGTGACGCTGTCCGGCTCGCGATCCTCGTTATGGGGATCTCATGCACCGATCCCGTGTCCGAGGGAAATCCGGTCGGCACAGTCTCCATCGAAACCTCGCGCGTCGATCTCGCCCTTGGCGAGACCGCGTCCGTGACCGCCACGGTGTTCGACATCGCGGGTCGCGAGCTTCCGGGACGGACGATTCACTGGGCGAGCAAGGATGTCCGGGTCGCGCGCGTGCTACCGGGAGGCGTGGTCACCGGTGTCGGTGCCGGCACGACCGTCGTCACCGCCGAGAGCGGCGGGCAGAGTGCCGAGGTCACTGTCTCCGTGACCGTGGCCTTTCGCTCGGTCAGCGCCGGGCTGTTTCACACGTGCGCGGTGACCGCGGCCGGATTCGCCGCGTGTTGGGGCACGAACGGCACCGGTGAGCTGGGAGACGGAACGCTGTTCTCCTCGTCGGCACCGGTGTTGGTGGACGACGAGATGCTTTTTTTCGACGTCGCGGTAGGCGGCAACTACAGCTGCGGGCTGAACCGTACCGGTGCGGTCCTCTGTTGGGGCGCCAACTGGAGCGCGCAGCTTGGTGTGGGAATGATCGACAACGAGGTTCACCCGCAACCGACGTGGATCGGTGGCCTTCCCAAAGCCGACGCCATCGGATTGGGGGATCGTCACGCCTGCGCCGTCGTGCCTTCCGGGGCGATCCTCTGCTGGGGAGGAGGGCCGTTCGGTCAGCTGGGGATCGACACGGCCAGCGCGATCTGCCCGTTGCTCGAGGAGCCCTGCAATCCGGATCCGACCCCCATCCAATCCAGCGAGCGTTTCCGAGCCGTGGACGCCGGCATCGAGCACACGTGCGCGGTCATGGTGGGTGGCGCGATGCGCTGTTGGGGAGACAACTTCTTCGGCCAACTCGGGGACGGGACAACCGACGCCCGCGCGACTCCCACGCCGGTGCTCGGAGGACTCGCGTTCGTGAGCGTGAGCG
This sequence comes from uncultured Gemmatimonadaceae bacterium, assembly GCA_964348385.1. Classification (GTDB taxonomy): domain Bacteria; phylum Gemmatimonadota; class Gemmatimonadetes; order Gemmatimonadales; family GWC2-71-9; genus JAOTVV01. The sequence continues at coordinate 20,287 of CAYGCN010000034.1, read as the reverse complement.
CGGGCGGTGGACACACCTGTGGGATCACCGACACCGGTGCCGCGTACTGTTGGGGGAGCAACTTCCTGGGACAGATCGGCGCCGACGCCCCGAGTCCCGTCACGGCCCCGGTCCCGGTATCGGGGAATCTCCGGTTCACCGGTCTCACCACCGGCGACGATCACACCTGCGGCGTCACCGCGGCCGGAACACTGTACTGCTGGGGCGCGAACCAGTTCGGACAGCTGGGCGTCGGGCTCGGCACGGCACCGCGACAACCCACCGTCGTGGCCGGCGGCATTCCCTTCGCGTCGGTCAGCGCCGGTGCCTTCCACACCTGCGGCGTGGCCACCGACGGCATCACCTACTGTTGGGGCCTGAACACCGGCGGGCAGCTGGGAACGGGCGGTGGACTGATTGCGGCCACGCCGACCCGGGTAACCGGGCAGCCGTAGTCGGTCAGCCGTGCGTCACGGGCACGCGACGCGGCGATAGGGGACATCGAACCCGCGCGGCTCCCCCGTGACACTCTCCGCGCGAGCCGTCACCCCGCCGTCACTCCGACGTCGGTACGTAATGCGCTGAGGGAAGTCGTGTTCCGGGTTCTCGAAGCTCACCACGGAGTCGCCGAGCGACACTTCCATGAACTCCGTCCGCGCCTGCCCCGAAGGCTCGGCAACGTAGACCAGCCGATCCGCACGCCGTTCGATGCGCACCAGTTCCCATGCGGCGGTGCGACCGTCGCGCGTGGTGCGACTCATCCCGAGCATCGAGCCGCCGCGGGGCCGCATCCACTGCTCCTCGACGACCGTGGTGGCACCCGCCACTTCCCAACAGCCGGCGAGCCACGCGAGGCGGGCCAGGCGATCGTCCTGGCGGTCGAACGTGCCGGACGCCCAGCCGAGCACCGACAACGAGAGCGCGAGCAACAGCAGGATGCGCATCATCGCCGGCGGCCGGTCAGAACGCGAAGCCACTGCCGAAACTCACGGCCAGGCGTTTCCCTTCCCAGCCGTCGCCGAAGCGATACCCCACGTCGATCCGCCCCACGTTCTGCCCCGTGGAGCGTGTGGATCCGATGCGGAGGCCGAGTCCCACGTCGCCGCCGAGTCGGCGCGGTTGGTCCCGGTACCACGCCCCGCCGTAGTCCACGAACGCGGCGAAGCCGATCCCGAACAGCCCCACGAACTCGTCGATGAGAAACGCGCGCTGCTCGAACGATCCCCAAACGGCGGTCTCCCCGGTGAACGCGTGGGGGCCGAACGCACGCGGGCCGCGGCCGTGCCCGAGATCGTATTCGAACCCCGGCGGGGTGCCACGCCGCGTGGCCCACTCGACGTGAATCACCGACGCGTTCTTGCGGATCACCTGGGAGGCGGCCGTCAGGGACACGCCCACCTGGCCCGAATCGAGTCCCGCCGACGTAAACAGCCCGTTGGCCCACCCGACCAGCTGCACGAAGTTCTTGCCGGCCGACAACCCGGTCTGCACCCGCAGGCTGGGACCGATCCCGTCTTCCTCATAGCCGAACGCGCGGGGCGCGAGCCACACCGCGGCGCCGACGCGTGTGCTCAGGTCGATGTCCTCGTCACGCACGAAGCCGCTGTAGTTGCGCACGACCTTAAATCGCGGCCGCAGGAAGTCGACGAACACGCCGACTGTTCCCGTCACCGTGTCGGGCACGAGGGATCCCGGTTGGTCGTACAGTAGGAACTCCTCTCGCCGCACCTGCCCGCCGACGCCCACACGGAGGAATCCCCCCGATCCGGCCAGCGGGGCGAATGCCACTTCAGCTCGCTGCACGAATAGCCGTCGCCGGTAGCTCTCGGTCGAGTCCCCGTCACGGAACTGCAGGATCCGCTGGAGCCCCGCCGCCCCCTGCAACAGAAAGCCATGGCGGTCACCAAGCGCCTTGAACGGCGCGCCCACGAACCACGAGCCGAAGTCGCCGTCACTGAGGTTGTCCCAAAAACCGCCCACCTCGAACCGTGTGCCGCGAATGCGACGCCACGCACCGTTCAGCTGGAGCGCGGTTCGGTCCGGGACGTCGCGGTAGACCACGCCCGCTTCGGCGCCGGCGCCAAGGAAGTTGGTCTCCCGGCCGCCGAGTGCCCAGGAGAATTCACCCGCCGTGAACGACGCGTTCATGATGAGCTGGGTGCTCCAGCCGTCGAACGTCTCGACCAGCACGTCCACCCGGTCGCTCGTGTCGCTCGGGACGGGCTCGATGCGGACGTCGCGGAACAGCCCGCGCCCACGCAGGTTGCGCAGCGTCTCCGCGACCTTGGCGGAATCGTACGGCTCCCTTTCGTCGAACAGCAGCTCGTGCCGCACCACGGACGGCCTCGTGGTGATGTGGAGCGCGTTGGCCAGGCGGAAGAAGAAGTTGCGAGCCGCCTCGGAGGAATCGAAGACGTTATGCGTGCGAACGACGATGCGGTCCACGATGGGCGGGGGCGCAGGCGGCTCTTCCTGCGCCGACACGCTCGTCGCCGTCACGCCGACCACACACAGCAGGAGCAGGATCCCACGCATGACACCTCGCCCGTCGTCTCAGCACAGCGACGCCACCGAATCGAGCACCCGGTCCGGCACGACGCCACTCGCCGCGAGCGCGTCCTCTCGGAACTTCCCGGTGCGCACCAGCCAACCCTCGAGGCCCGCCTCCTGCGCACCCCGGATGTCGGACCACACGTCGTCGCCGACCATCACGATGGGGCGAGCCGACCGATCGCCGGATCGGTCGATCGTCGAATCGGTCAGTGACGCCACCGCGGCCTCGAAGAACGCCGCATTGGGCTTGCCGCACACGATCGCCTCTCGGCCCGTGGCGTACTCGATGGCCGCCACGTACGCACCGGCATCCAGCTCGAGGCCGGTCGGGCCCTGCCAATAGCGTCCTCGCTGCAGTGCCACGAGCGTCGCTCCGTTCATAACATAGCGGAACGCCTCGTTCAGGAGAGCGTGCGACCAGCGATCGCCGAGGTCGCCGATCAGGACGGCGGCGGGGGAGCGGGGGATCGAGGGGTCGTTGGATCGACGGATCGAGGGGGTGGCGGTGCCGCCCACGAGGTCGAAGGCCTGGAGATCCTCCAGCGCATCGTCGCTGACGAACGGCGCCACGCACCGGATGTCGCGAGTGCGGAGCCACGCCACGGCGGCATACACGGCGGTGTAGACCTCGTCGGGCTCGACCTCGATGCCACCCGACGCCAGGCGATCCACCACGCTCCGGCGTGAGCGCCGCGTGATGTTGGTGACGATGCGAAACGGAACGCCCCGACGCCGCAGCTCGGTCACGACCGCTGCGGCGCCGGGGACGGCCCCATGTTCGGTGAGCAGGGTCCCGTCGACGTCCAACAGGACGCCGCCGAGACGATCGATCAGTGCTGCCCCAGGTATCGCGTGACCTCCCAGCCGCTCACCTGGCTCGAGTACTCCAGCCACTCGGCCCGCTTTTCTTCCAGGTACATGTTGTAGATGTGCTCGCCCAGCGCGTCGCGCACCACCTTGTCCTTCTCCAGCTGGTCCAGCGCCTCGTGCAGGTCACGCGGCAGCTCGTCGATCCGGTACCGCCGACGCTCCCGCTGACTCATGGTGAAGATGTTCTTGTTGACCGGATCGGGCGGCGTGAGGCCGTTCTCCACCCCATCCAGACCAGACGCCAACTGTACCGTGAGGCTCAAGTACGGGTTGGCGGACGGATCCGGCATGCGTAGCTCGCAGCGCGTGCCCTGCTCGCGCCGCTCGGGAATTCGAATGAGCGGCGAGCGGTTCCGCATGCTCCATGCGACGTTCACCGGTGCCTCGTACCCCGGCACCAAGCGCTTGTAGCTGTTGACCAGCGGATTGGTGATGGCGGCGAACCCACGCGCGTGCGTGAGCAGGCCCGCAATGTAGCTGAGCCCCACCTTCGACAACTCCCATTTGGCCTTGGGATCGTAAAAGGCGTTCTTGCCGTTCTTGAACAGCGACTGGTGCGTGTGCATCCCTGAGCCGTTCTGCCCGTAGACCGGCTTCGGCATGAACGTGGCGATGAACCCGTGCCGATAGGCGATGTTGCGCACGATGAACTTGAACGTCGCGAGGTTGTCCGCCGTCACCAGGGCGTCCGCGTACTTGAAGTCCACTTCGTGCTGCCCTTCGGCCACTTCGTGGTGGCCCGCCTCCACCTCGAAGCCCAGGTCCACCAGGTCGTGAATGATGAGGCGGCGAATGGGCTCTGCCTTGTCCACCGGCGCGAGATCGAAATAGCCGCCCCTATCGTGCGTCTCGAGCGTCGGATCGCCGTCCTCGTCCAGATGGAAGATGAAGAACTCGGCCTCGACCCCCGCCATCATCTCGTAGCCGAGCTTCTTGGCGCGCGCGACCTGGCGCTTCAAGGCCTGCCGCGGGCACCCGGGAAACGGCGTGTCGTCGGGGTTGTAGATGTCGCAGATCAACCGCGCCACGCGACCGCCCTCATCCTCATACGGAAAGATCCGGAACGTGTCGAGGTCGGGCTTCAGCACCATGTCGCTCTCCTCGATCCGCACGAACCCCTCGATCGAGGACCCGTCGAACATGATGTCGCCCTTCAGCGCCTTCTCGAACTGGCTCTTGGGCACCTCGACGTTCTTGTTGACGCCGGTGATGTCGGTGAACTGGAGTCGCAGGAAGTCGACGCCGAAGTCCTTGGCGAGCGTCAGGATGTCGCGGGCACTGGCCCCCTGGGTGTTGAGATGATTCCCGCGGATGGGGCGCTTCTCCCCGCGGGCCGGGACGGTGATGTTCCTCGGGACGGTGATGTTCTTGGTGGTCGGCGGCACGATGCAGACTCCTCCATTGACACGAATTCCAGACTGCCCCGACGGACCCCCCGGCGGGCGCGTGAACCCTAGCCGGCAGGGATCACAGTGTCAAGGAGATCGTGCAAAATGTGCGCCCATTGACGATCATCAGTG
>CAYGCN010000034.1:9639-15355 GCA_964348385.1 uncultured Gemmatimonadaceae bacterium | reverse complement strand
GATCGCCAACAGGTTGTCAAAATTCTTCCGCGATCTCAAGGAACTTCCAAGCGAACAAGGGGAACCGCTAGCCTTTCCTGATTTGACAGATCGTGAACGTGATGTCCTTGATCTTATCGCACGGGGCCGGAACAATCAGGAAATCGCTGATCATCTTCGTTTGTCTCGCCCCAAGGTCTCGCGTATGCTAAAGCAGGCGCGCGACGAAGGAACGATTGTGCTGCGTTCGTGCGTCAGTGCGACACGCGGAGGGTCAGGGCTGTTGCAGCGATCCCAACAGGTTCCACAGCTCCTGGGCAGAGAACTCGGTGAACCGGGTGTCGATGTCCTTTTCGTGCCACTCCAGGAAGATCCAACCCGACAGCCGGTGGATGTTGCCGGATATGAAATGAATACGGCCGCGAATCGCGTCCACGGCCGGATCCCGGACGGTCTCCAGGAGCACGTCCCACCGGCTCTCGCCGCGGGCAAGCTCGCCCATCTGTCGCGCCTTGATTTGACTCCAGGGGGGGTCGAAGCGCGTGGATTTTTTGCCCTCGGACTCCGTGGCCATGAGGGCTACAGTAATGCCGCTCGATGAGCCGCGCCAGCGTCGTTTACGAGGGGAAAACCGGGAGTACGCTGTCCCGTTGTCGTCCTCGGTGCACGCCGCCCAGCGCGCGAACGACACCGGGACGTGTCGATTCGAGGTAGCTATATTACGGGCCGCCCAACGAGGCGGTCGTCAACGAACCCGGAAGTGGACCCGTTCCCATGGCCGACACAACCCGACGAACCTGCGTCAGCTGCGGCGCCTCGCTGAGCGGCACCGCGCGCTTCTGCCACGCCTGTGGCGCCAAGCAGGACGCCCCGCAGCGATCGTTTCCCCCGCTGCTCCTCGGTCTCGTCGCGTTGGCGCTGGTGATGCTGGTGGCGGTGGTGGCCTACAGCGTGGGCCGCTCGTCCCAGCCCGCGGCCGCGACGTCGGCCGCACCGTCCGGCGCCACCGGTGCCGCACCCGACATCAGCAATCTGTCGCCGCGCGAGCAGGCCGACCGCCTGTTTAACATCGTCATGTCGGCACACGAGCAGGGCGACGTGGCCCGCATGAACCAGTTCGCGCCGATGGCGATCCAGGCGTACGGTCTCCTCAACCCGCTCGATCCCGACGGGCACTACCACGTGGGGCTGATGAGCGCGGTGTCCGGTAATCAAGACGAGGCGCGCGCCCGCGCGGACTCCATCGAGGCCGCGGTGCCGAACCATCTGCTGGCCCTGATGCTGCGCAATTCCGTCGCACAGATGCAGGGTGACGAGGCGACCAGCCTCGCGGTGCACCGGAAGTTCCTGGAAGTGTACGACGCCGAGATGGCCGCCCAACGGCAGGAGTACCTGGACCATCAGAGTGGGATCGCGGGCTTCAAGGCGCAGGCCGAACGACGCGTCGGAGGCGGATCCGGCACCTGAGCCTGCCGTCCGTGTTGCGGCACGGCACCATGCACGACACACCTGTTCCCGATCTGACACCCCGTCGGTCAGGGCGGCCGTACGGCGCACGCGCGGCGCGTGCCTACAGGTCGGTGATCGCGGCCGGCGTGATCCTTCCCCTCTTCACCGCGTGCAACGCGCCACCGCGCCGGGTAGCCGTGGCGGGAGGCGATGGCAGTGTCGTGATCTATCATGCCGACCTCACCGTTGCCGACACGCTCAGCCTCGCCGGCGGGCAGATGGTGGGCGGCTGGCTTGGGAGTGACGGCAGCACGATCTACCTCGCGCAGCAGACGGCCAACGCGGGGGGCCTGGTCCGCGCGCGCCGGGCCGACGGCGTCATGCTGGACCGCCTGGACTTCTACCGCGGTGTTCCGCGTCTGGTCCAGATGCTGCCGGGCGGGCGGGCGGTGATCACACTGACCGACGAGAGCGCGCCGGACGCGACGACGAGGAGCACACTGCACTTCCTTGGTCCCGACCTCGCGACGCTCGCCGAACCGGTGCCGGTGTGCGACGCCCCGGTGCAGGGTGCCGCGACCGAGAAGACCACCGATCGCCTGTTCGTGCTGTGCGACGACGACCGGGTGAGCGAGATCGACCGCAAGCTCCGGCGCTTCGTGCGCGCGCTGCCGGTGCCGGGCGATTCAGTGGGCCGGAGGTGTGACGGCACCGACATCGCCGTCTCGTCCACCGGCTCGGTCGTGTTCGTGCTGTGCGGCGGCTCCGGCGAGCTGCGTTACCTGGACCGGCTCACGCTCACCTGGCTCGCGTCGCTCGACGTGGGGGACGGCGGCACCGCCATGACCCGCTCACCGGACGGGCGCTACGTGCTGGTGTTGCGCCCGCAGGCGAGTGAGGTGGTCGTGGCCGACGTGCGTCGCCGCGTGGTGCTGGCGCGGATCGAGACCAGCGGCACGCCGGCCGCCGCCACCGTGGCCACGGACAGTCGGTCGGCCTATCTCGTGACGCTCGGCGCCGACTCGGTGGGCGCCCGCGTGCTCCGCATCGACCTGCGTGACCTGCGCATCGTGGCCCAAGCATCGGCACCTGCGGCACCCCGCAGCGTTTCGGTGTGGCCGAACGCGGACAGCCCGGTGATGCGCTGGAAGCCCACGCGCGGGTCCAACTGACGCGCATCCACCGAGTCATTCAGTTCCATCGCTTGAGCCGTCCCAGGCGCGAGGTCGTGAGCGACTCCGCCGCGGCGCCGCGCCGCACCACGAGCTTGGTGTTGGCCGCGCCCAGCCCCATCCCGTTGGAGTAGATGCGGATCACGGAGCGGCTCGCGGTGAGCGTCACGCCGTGACGCGCCGGACCCGGTCGCATCAGGAACGTCGAGTCGGTCGCGCCTTCGAACACCGCGCGCAGCGCGGTCTCACCGAACTCGAGGCGCACCCGCGTGCCGCGGAACAGTGCGGCGGTACGCGCCTGCTGGTAGAACAGCGCCAGCTCCCGCACCGCACGCTCGGCGGCCAGCCGGTCGCTCCAGCTGGAGAACCGTGGAGCGGCGATCACGACCAGCGTTCCGACGATCGCGAGGGCGATGAGAAGCTCGAGCACCGTGCTACCGCGCATGCCCCACGATGCGCCGCGGCACCTTCGGAATCGTACGCCGATCGACGCAAGAGGGAGCGAAACCGCGCGTCCCGAGGCCGCCCTTGCCGCTCGCTCGGCGCGCATCCATACTAGGCATACTTCCCGTTACCGGTTTCTGACGGGCGAACGGAAGGAAACGTCCATGGCCGCAGTCGGCGGAGGATCGGAACGCGATCCTCTCCTCACGTTGAGAGAGTACCGCCGATTGGCGCCCTGGAACCTCAGGGACCTCGCAGCCCTCACCGCCGCGATGCTGGACACGGCCGGTGTGCGGCCGATCAACGCCGCGGCGGCCGCCCACCCGTCGGAACGCACCATCCGGTTCTACGTGACGCGGGCCCTCGTGGCGCCGCCGGAGGGCCGCGGCACCGCCGCCACGTACGGCTACCGGCACCTGCTCGAGATTCTCGCCATCAAGCTGCGCCAGATGGAGGGCGGCACACTGTCGGCCATCGCCGAGGAGCTGCGCACCACGACGGGCGACGTGTTGGAGCGTCGCGTGGCGGCGAGCCTCGGCCCCGGCCTGCCGCCGCCCACCGTGCTGCCGCTGTACGCGGGCAAGGAGCAGCCGCGCGGCCGTGCCGGTCAGGTGCTGCGCGCGCCGCCGCCGGAACCTGCCCGGGCGCCCGACCGTACGTCAGATACGTGGCGGCGTGTTCCGGTGACCGAGGGGATCGAGCTGCACGTGCGAGACGACCATGCCTTGGCCGGCGAAGCGGAGCTGCAGCGCCACGTCGCCGAAGCGGTCCGGTTGGCGATCCATCGGCTGCTCTCGCCGCCGCGGCCGCCGGCACCGCGGCCGGCCCCGCGGGTCGCCGCCGAACGAACCGAGCACCACGCGTAGCAGCCGCATGCTGCCGTGACCTGAGACCAAGAACGCGGAGCGCATCATGGGAACGTGGGTCTTCCTCATTGTCCTCGCCGTCGTCGTCATCTGGGGCATCTCGGCGTACAACCTGCTGATTCGGCTCAAGGGCGACACGCTCAACGCGTGGAAGCAGATCGACGTCCAGCTCAAGCGACGGCACGACCTGATCCCGAACCTCATCGAGGCCGTGAAGGGCGCGATGGAGTTCGAGCGCGACACGCTCGAGGCCGTGATTCAGGCGCGGAACCAGGCGGTGAAGATCCAGGCCGGCGCGAGCCCCACGGGCGGCGTGGCGCAATTGGCCGCCGCGGAGGCCGCACTGTCGTCGGCGCTCGGCAAGCTCAACGTGGTGGTGGAGCGGTATCCCGACCTCAAGGCCACGGGCAACGTGGGGCAGTTGCAGGAGGAATTGACGTCCACCGAGAACCGGGTCGCGTTCGCGCGGCAGCTGTACAACGACACGGCCACGACCTACAACGTGAAGCAGCAGCAGTTTCCGTGGAATTTGATCGCGGGACTGGCCCGGGCGGAGCAGGTCGAGTTGTGGGAGCTGGCCGACGACGCCGAGCGTGAGGTGCCGAAGGTCGACCTGTCGTTCAAGCCCAAGCAGTGAGCGAACAGAATCTCTTTGCGCAACAACGTGCGAATCGCCGCCGCTCGACCGTCCTCATAGCGATCTTCCTCGCGTTCTTCGCGTGGATCGGGTTCGGCGGCGATCTCGCGTACTATCTGGGCACGAGCGGCGCTCCGCCCAACGCGTATCATCACACCATCCCCTGGTTCGGCATCGGCGCCACGCTGCTCGGCGTCGGCATGACGTGGTTCGCGTGGAAGCGCGGACCCAAACAGGTGCTGTGGGCCACCGGCGCGTGGCAACTGCTGGAGGCGAGCAGCGACAAGGAGAAGCAGCTCGTCAACGTGGTGGAAGAGATGGCGATCGCGTCGGGGCTCCCGAAACCCACCATCTGGATCGTGCCGGACGCCGACCCCAACGCCTTCGCCACCGGCATCGCGGAAACGGAAGCGCACGTGGCCGTGACGGAGGGGCTGCTCACCGCGCTCAACCGTGACGAGCTGCAGGCCGTCATCGCGCACGAGATGGCGCACATCCAGAATCACGACGTCAAGCTCATGACCCTGCTGGCCGCGTTGGTCGGGGTGATCGCGCTCATCTCCGACGGCGCCTGGCGTGTGATGCGTTACGGCGGGTTCCGGGGCGGGCGGGGTGGACGCGGCGGGGGCGGCGGCGGTGGCAAGAAAGGCGGCGCAGGCCCACTGGCACTGGTGGTACTCATCGTGTGGCTCATCACGCTGCTCCTGGCACCGCTCGTGTCACAGCTCCTGGCGCTCGGCGTGAGCCGCAAGCGCGAGTTCCTGGCCGACGCGACCGGCGCGCAGTTCACGCGCAATCCCGCCGCCCTGGCTTCCGCGCTCCGCACCATCGAGAATGCCGCCGCGCCTACCAAGGCCATCAAGCGCGGGACGGCGCACCTCTGCATTGCTGACCCCATGGGCCGCCGACTCAGCTCGCAGCAGGGATTCTTTGCCAACGTGTTCGCCACGCACCCGCCCATGGCCGTGCGCATCGCCCGCCTCAAGGCAATGGCGTACCAGTACGAGAAGACGGGGGTATTGCCGGAGCCGGTCTGATGTAGGAGTGTTGTCGCATGACGCGACGGAGGCGAACGGGCGCGACGGCATGAACCCGCTCACGACATGACGGCATTCGACTGGGTGCTCCTCGCCCTCGCGGGGCTCCTCGCCGGCGGGCTGACGCTCTGG
>CAYGCN010000034.1:0-9629 GCA_964348385.1 uncultured Gemmatimonadaceae bacterium | reverse complement strand
TGGCCGTCCGCATCGCCCGCCTCAAGGCCATGGCGTATCAATACGAGAAGACCGGAGTCCTCCCCGAGGAGGTCTGATCCTCACCATCACCGATTGGCTGCTGCTCGGTGTGGCGGCGTTCCTCACCGCCGGCCTCACCTTGTGGACCGTCCGCCGGACGCGCCGCGCCATCCGCCACTGGTTCAACCGCGCCGTGCTGCGCGCAATCCACCAGTTCCGGGTACGGTTGGACCGCTACAAGCTGGTGAGTCGACGCACGATCAAGGACGACCTGCTGCGCGACACCGCGGTGCAGCAGGCCATGGCGGCGCACGCCGCCGAACACGGTGTGGGCGACGCCGAGGTGCGCACCAACGTCGAGCGCTACATCGACGAGATCGTACCGCAGTTCAACGTGCTCTCCTACTACAAGTTCGGCTACAACGTGGCTCGGCTGTTCATCAACCTGCTGTACCGGGTGGAGAGCGACTACGTGGATCGGCAGGCCATCCAGTCCATCCCACGGAACGATGTGGTCGTCTATCTGATCAACCACCGCTCCAACGCGGACTACGTGGTGGTGGCCTACGTGCTGGCGCGGGCGGTGAGCATCAGCTACGCGGTGGGCGAGTGGGCGCGCGTGTGGCCGCTGGAGTACGTGTTCAAGTCGTTCGGCGCCTACTTCGTGCGCCGCGGGTTCCGCGATCCGCTGTACCACACGGTACTGCGGCGCTACGTGCAGCTCATCACGCGGCACGGCGTGACGCAGGGGATCTTCCTGGAAGGGGGGTTGAGCCGCGACGGACGGTTCCGGCCCGCCAAGATCGGGCTGCTGGACGCCATCGCCACCACGCTGCCCGAGCTGGGCGACGGGCGCGACATCAAGCTCGTCCCCGTCGCGCTCAACTATGACCGCGTGCTCGAGGACCGGGTGCTCACGCACGAATTGCTGGACCGCACCGAGCGGCCCGGCCGGTTGCGCCAGCTGGTGGGCGTGGTGCACTACCTGGGGTGGAACGCGCTCAGGTTCGTGACCGGCAACCTGCGCCGTTACGGGCGGGTGCACGTCACGTTCGGCACCCCCATCTCGCTGAACGCATGGCTCGCGACCCGCGCCGACACGCTGCACCTCCCCAAGGAAGAGCGGCTCCCCCGCATCCAGGGGCTGGCCGACGAGATGCTGACCCGTATCGGCGCCATCCTGCCCGTCACACCCGTGCCGCTGGTGGCCGCGGCGGTGCTGGCCGAAGGCGAGACGGCCATCGACGGCGACCGGTTGCTCGAGCGCATCGACGCGCTGCGCGATGAATTGCTCCGCAAGGGCGCGAATCTCGTCCATGCCGAGCGCACGCCGGATATGATCTTGGATCGGGCGTGGCGCACGCTGCGGATGCGGCGGCTGGTGGTGCGTCACGGCAAGACGTACGTGGTGCTGCCAAAGCAGCGCCCCCTGCTGGAGTACTATGCCAACTCGCTAGAGCACCTGTTGCCCGCGCGATCGTACGAGTCGGTGATGCACCCGGCGCACGAGCCGGACCGCGATTTGCCGAGCCTGGGTCGCTGGCGGCGGGCGCCGAGCCCTTAGGTTTCGCCCATGGCCCCGACCCGCCCGCTCGACATCCCGGCACTCACCGTGGGCGACCGCGTGCAGGACCCGTTTCTCATCGTGGACGTCGAGGTCCGCACGCAGGCGAGCGGCGACCCGTTCACCAATCTCACGCTGGGGAACGCCACCGGCCGCATCGCCACCGAGCCGTTCTGGTCCGAGCGTAGCGGCGAGATCGCGGGGTTGTCGCGCGGACACGTGGTGCAGGTGGTGGGCGAGGTGGCGAGCTATCGCGAGCGACGCCAGCTCCGGGTGGTGTCGATCCGGCACCTGCCGAGTGGGTCGGTGGATTTCTCCCTCCTGCTCCCGTCGATCCCGTCGATCGACCGTTATTGGGAGATCCTTGATAGCTGGCGCCGCCAGATCGAGAAGCCGCGTCTCCGGGCGGTGGTGGATCTGTTCTACGAGGAAGACGTGTTCCGCCAGCGATACGAGCAATGTCCGGGTGCCGTGTTCGGGCATCACGCGCAGCTGGGCGGGTTGCTCAAGCACACCGCCGAGGTAGCGGCCATCGCGCGCACCATCGCGAGGGCATCGGGTGCCGATCAGGAACTGGTGCTGGGGGGTGTGCTGCTGCACGACATCGGCAAGCTCGAGGCGTACCGCTGGGACGGCGTGTTCGAGCACACCGAGGTGGGACGCCTCGTGGGACACGTGGTGCTGGGTGCCTTGATGTTCGATCGCCGGCTGGCGGAAGAGGCGACGCCGCCGTGCACGCCGGTCGAGCGCGATATCCTGCTGCACCTGATTCTCTCGCACCACGGCCGGCTCGAGTTCGGGAGCCCCATTCTCCCGATGACGCTCGAGGCCGAAGTGCTACACTGGGCGGACAATGCCAGTGCCAAGACCGCGTCGCTGGGCGAGGCGCTGGCGGACGACGGCAACTTCCCCGACGGGCTCGTCTCGGTGAGCCAGCGGCTGCTCGACCGTCGCCGGTTGTGGCGCGGTGCGAGCGACTGGGGCAAGAAGGAGGACGAGTGAACGACGTGCACGTGGTGTTCGGTGCGGGCCAGGTAGGGAGCCGGCTGGCGAACGAGTTAGGGAATGGAGGAAAGCGGGTGCGCGTCGTGCGCCGCTCGGCCGCGGTGGCGGGCGATGGTGCGGAGGTGATGACGGGTGACGCCGCCGATCCCGCGTTCTGTCGCTCGGCGGTGCAGGATGCGGCGGCCGTGTATCACTGCATGAACCCCGCCTACGATACCGCCTTGTGGGCGCGGTTCGTCCCCTTGTGGACGGCAAACCTGATCGCGGCGACCGGTGCCACCGGCGCGCGGCTCGTGGTGCTCGACAACCTCTACATGTACGGCCGGCCCGACGCGCCGATCGACGAGGACACACCGTTCGCGCCCCGGAGCAGGAAAGGCGAGATCCGCGCCCGCAACTCGGACGCGCTCTTTGCGGCGCACGAGCGGGGTGACGCCCGGGTGGTCGTCGGCCGAGCATCCGACTTCTACGGCCCCGGCGGCGTAGGCACGCACTTCGCGGACCGGTTCTGGAAACCCGCGCTGGCGGGCAAGACCGCGCGCACGCTGCTCGACCCCGACGCACCGCACTCCTACAACTACATCCCGGACGTCGCCACCGGGCTCGCGACCCTCGGCCTCGCACCGGACGACGCCCTGGGACGCGTGTGGATGCTGCCGGTCACGCCGGCCACCTCGGCGCGGGAACTGGCTCAGCACTTCTCCACGCCGCTGGGCAGAGAGATCCGCATGGCGAAAACGCCGCGAGCGATGGTGAAGCTGCTCGGCCTGTTCATGCCGATCGTGAAGGAGATCGGCGAGATGCTGCACCAGTGGGACGGCCCGTTCATCGTGAACGACCGCCGGTTCCGCGAGCGGTTCGGGGTGGAGCCCACGCCGATGGCCGACGCCGCGCGACTGACCGTGGCGTGGGCCAGGCAGGCGTACGCAGCGGCCTGATGCGGAACGCACAGAGCGCAATGAGGTGGTGAGCCAGAAGCACCTCGCCGACATCGACGCCATGCTTGCCAGACGGCACGACAACGGCGCCGACTACTGGGCCAGCGCCGACGGTCGGCTTGGCGTGGGCGAGCCGTTCAGCACCATCACGTCCCTCTTGATCCTCCACGAACTCAAGGTGCCGCGCAGTCACGAGGCGGTTCACGGCGCCCTTCAGCTCATCAGTGGAGCGCAGCGTGATGACGGGCGGTATCGTCTCGCGCCACGTGGGGCGCTCTACCCATGTGCCACGGCCGCGGCGGCCAGAGTCCTGTGTCGATTCGGCCAAACGAGGACCCGCGGGCTGCAGCGGACGCTCGATCACCTGCTCGAGACGCAGCACGACGACGGAGGTTGGCGCTGCAACAAGTTTTCGTACGGGCGGGGACCGGAGACCGAATTCTCCAATCCCGGGGTCACCCTCTGGGTGCTGGATGTGTTCCGCTTCACGGACCACGTGAACCGGAACCCCAATCTCGACAGGGCCGTCGAGTCACTGCTCGACCATTGGGTGGTGAGACGCCCGATCGGACCCTGTCACTTCGGCATCGGCACGCTCTTCATGCAGGTGGAGTTTCCGCTCCTGCGATACAACCTCTTCAACTACGTCTACGTGCTGTCCTTCTATGATCGGGCCAAGGGCGATCCGCGCTACCGCGAGGCGCTGCGGGTTCTCGAGTCCAAGCTCGACGCGCGTGGCCGAGTGATCGTCGAGCGCCCGAACCGGAAGCTTGCCGGCCTGTCGTTTTGCGCCGCGGGGCGTCCTTCGGCGTTGGCCACGGCCCGCTACCGCGAGATCGTAAAGAATCTGAACGTGGAGGCGTGAGACAGGGCTCGATCCGCCGGTCCCCTCGCCCCCGTCACATGCTCCCCGCTATCTTGCGTCCCACCTCCCGACCAGGACATCCCGCATGCGATCCACAATCCGCTCTGTCGCCGTCCTGCTGGCGCTCCCGACTGCGCTCGTAGCCCAGGACTCGAGCGCCGACTACACCGAGCGCTACCAGCAACACGCCCTCGAGATCTTCCGGACGAGCATCGGGTACCGCACCGCCGCTTCGCACGGCCAGGTGCCCGCACTGGCGCGCTATCTGGCGGACCGGTTTCGGGCTGGCGGCTTCCCCGCGGACGACATCCACCTCCTGCCGCTCACGACCGCCGACGGAGAGGAGACCGTCAGCCTGGTGGTCCGCTACCGCGGCGACGGCTCGTCGGGCCGCCGACCGATCCTGTTGCTGGCGCACATGGATGTGGTCGATGCCCTGCGGGAAGATTGGGAGCGCGACCCGTTCACGCTGATCGAGGAGGACGGGTACTTCTTCGGCAGGGGCGCCACGGACGACAAGTTCGGCGTCACCATGCTGACGACCACGTTCCTCCGCCTCAAGCACGAGGGGTTCGTTCCCACCAGGGATCTCATCCTTGCCTTCACGGGTGACGAGGAAACCGGCATGCTCACGGCCCGCGATCTCGTCACGACGCGCCGGGCACTCACCGATGCGGAGTTCGCGCTGAATGCCGACGCCGGCGGCGGTGTGTTGGGCGAAGACGGCCGGCCGCTCCGGTTCCTGGTGCAGATGTCGGAAAAGACGTATGCGACGTTCGAGCTGACGGTGACGAATCCCGGCGGTCACTCTTCCACGCCGCGCACGGACAACGCCATCTACGAGCTGGCCGCCGTGCTCGCCAGCATCCAGGCGTACCGGTTCCCGGTCCAGGTGAACGACGCGACCCGCACGTACTTCGAGACCGTCTCACGCATCTCTCCGGGACCGATGGGTGATGCGATGGCGCGTCTGGCCGCCGATCCGACGGACTCGCTGGCGGCCGAGGTGCTGTGGCACGAGCCCGAGCAGGTTGGGATCACGCGCACCACGTGTGTTGCGACCATGCTCCGTGCGGGCCACGCCGAAAATGCCTTGCCGCAGTCGGCGACGGCGACGGTCAACTGCCGCATCTTCCCGGGCGTCGAGGTCGCGGACGTGGAGGAGACGCTGCGGCAGCTCGCCGGGAATCCCAACGTGCGCATCCGCGTGCTCGACGAGCCCCTCCCGAGTCCGGCCTCGCCGCCGCGCGACGACGTGATGGCCGCCGTCACACGCGGGGTGGAACGCATCCGTCCCGGCACGCCGGTCATTCCGTTCATGGCTCCGTACGGCACCGACGGAAAGGAAATGCGGCGGGCCGGCATCCCCACCTACGGGGTCATGGGGATCTTCATCAAGGACAGCGACCAGTACGCGCACGGCCTGAACGAGCGCGTGTCGGTGCGCGCGTTCTACGACGCGCTGGAGTTCTGGTACACGGTGATCACCGAGTTGGCGGGACGGGCGCCGATCCCGTGATCCCGGAGCGGGCGGGTGTCACATCGCGATGGCCCCGCCCCTCTCCCTACTTCATCAGCGTTCGCTCGACCAGTTCGCCGATCGCCCTCTTCCCGTTGGCACGCGGCGTGGGGGGAGCGAGCGAGGCGGCTCAGCTCGTCGTCGATCGTCCGGAGCAGTGCGCGAGTGGTGGCGTGGTCACTCGCGGTCTCGAGCAGGGCGATTACGCAGCGCGCGGCGGTCAGACCGTCCTCGAGCTCGTGCCGTCGGGCGACGCGGCGTGCCTCGGCGGCGGTCGGCATGGTGTACCACGGAGCCATGCGGTACCATGGAGTGCCGACCGCGGGCGAGCGATACCACTCGCGCACGGGCAGGGTCAAAAAAGTGACGCACCGTTTCCTGCCGCACACTGCCGACATCCGGGTCGCCTTCGAGGCCGAGTCGCTGGACGCGCTCCTGGCCGAGGGATTGGTGGTGTTGCGCGGGTTGGTGGCGGGGGAGTCCGTGGTCGAGCCCAAGGAGCGCCGGGCGATCGCCGTCTCCGCCGCCGACCCCGCCGATCTGTTTCTCGCGTTCCTGCGCGAGCTGCTCTACCTGTACGCCACCGACGGTTTCCTGCCCGCCGAGTACGAGTTCGCTTCCGTCACCGAGACGTCCGCCCGGGGCACGCTGTTGGGCGAGACGTTCGACGCCGAGCGTCACGAGCAGCAGCCCGAGGTGAAGGCGGTCACTCGGCACGGGTTGGTGGTGGACAGGGTGGGCGACGGGTGGAGGGCGGAGGTGGTGTTTGACGTATGACGGTAGGGCGGTTGAGCGGTTAGGCGGTTGAGCGGTTAGGCGGTTAGGCGGTTGGGCGGTTGGGCGGTTAGGTGGTGGCGGGGGTTTTTGGGGTCTGGATGGACGATTTCGGTGGTGGGCGGCGGCTGGGTGGGGTCGAGGTTGGGTTCATGCGGTCTTCCCCGAAAACAGATGGTGGACGGATCATCGCCGAGGTGCGGCGGGCGATTCGCGCGCGGCATTACAGCCGGCGGACGGAGCAGGCGTACGTCGGGTGGGTGCGGCGGTTTGTGCACCATCATGGGAACCGGCATCCGCTCGACTTGGGCGAGCCGGAGGTGAGTGCGTTCCTCACGCATCTCGCGGTCAGGCGGAAGGTGGCCGCGTCCACGCAGAACCAGGCGTTGAGCGCGCTCGTGTTTCTCTATCGCGAGGTGCTCGGCCGGCGGTTCGGGTGGCTGGATGGCTTAGTGCGCGCACGGCGGCCCGCGCGGCTCCCCGTGGTACTGACGGCGACGGAAGTCCGGCACGTCCTAGCGCAGTTGGATGGCGTTCCCCGGCTGGTCGGGTGGCTGTTGTACGGCGGTGGTCTGCGGTTGCTCGAGGCGTTGCGGCTGCGGGTCAAGGACATCGAGTTCTCGGCCAACCGGATCGTGGTGCGCGATGCCAAGGGCCGGCGCGACCGGGTGACCACGTTGCCCGAGGCGCTCCAGCCGGCGTTACGACGTCATCTGCGCCGAGTGGAGGGGCGCTGGCGGGCGGACCTCAGGGATCCCGAGTGGTCCGTTCCCCTTCCCGGTGCGCTGGCCGTGAAGCTCCCGGCGGCGGGTCGCGAGTGGCCGTGGCAGTGGGTGTTTCCGGCGACGCGGATCTACGAAGACCGGGTCACCAGTCGCCGCCATCGCTGGCACTATCACGCCACCGGCGTGCAGCGTGCGTTTCGGGTTGCCGTGCTGCGGGCCGGTCTCTCCAAGCGGGCCTCGTGTCACACCCTGCGTCACTCCTTTGCCACCCATCTCCTCGAGCGCGGGCAGGACATCCGCACCGTCCAGGAATTGCTGGGGCACAAGGACGTCCGCACCACCATGATCTACACCCACGTGCTCAACCGCCCCGGACTCGGCGTCCGCAGCCCGGCCGATCATCTCTAGCGCCGAGGCCCTACAGGTCTGGCCGCCGAGACTTGGAAGATGCATACTAGACTGCGGATGGAGCGCAGCCGAACGCGCATCCATTTTGCTGAGGGAGTTGGGATCAAGGGGTGTGGTGACGGCAGCACCTGCAGCTAGGCTGCGGGAGGGACATCAAATAATGAGCTATCCACTTCAGTCGAATAGAAGTTAGACGGCGCAGTCCCGAGCCAAGGGAGGTGACCAGTGTCTCGTAGAGCGTCGCGCATCGCACGGTTCGTTCCTGTCGCTCTCGCTTGCGTGGTGGCCCCCCCGGCTCTCCTTGGTCAGCAGGCGGCGCGATACGAGGGCCCGGTGGTCGACGTGCACATGCACTCATTTAACCGCGTGCTTGCGCCGCATCGATACTGCTTTCCGCAGCCCTGCGAGGGTGCTCCCACCGCAATCTCAGACCCAAGCCAGCTGTTGCCTGAGGCAATAGCGGCTATGGACCGCCTCAACATCGTTGTCGGAGTGATCTCCTCGGGCTGGTCTGGAGTCCGGAGCTGGATGGACGGGAACGAAGACCGGTTCATGCCGGGGCTCATGATCGGGAACGTGCAGGAGGGCACGATTGAGCGGCTCCGAACGCTCATCGCTCTGGATAGTCTGAAAGTCTTGGGTGAGATCACGGCCCAGTATCGAGGCATTCCCGCCGATGACGAGCGCTTGGATCCGCTCTACGCGCTTGCGCATGAGCTCGACGTGCCGGTGCACATCCACGTCTTGGGACTCGGGGGCTCGGAGGACTTCCCCGTTCATCTTGGAAACCCGCTACGGCTTGCACCTGTGCTCGGAAAGTACCCCGGCCTGCGTGTCTATCTGGAGAACTCGGGTTGGCCGTTCCTTGAGGAAGTGACGTCGCTGATGTATCAGTATCCGTCCGTCTATGGGGACATCTCGACGATCCTCCACCTCACGCCCAAGAGTGTCGCGCGAGCCTATCTCGCCGGCCTCGTCGCAAATGGACTGGCGAAGCGGATCATGTTCGGATCGGACCAAATGAGCTGGCCCGAAGTGATCGGGGAGTCGCTCGAGGTCATCCAGAATGCGGACTTCCTCACGCTCGAGCAGAAGGCGGACATCCTGTACAACAATGCGGCTCGTTTCTTCCGGTTCTCGGATCAGCAGATCGAGGCTCACCAGAGCCGCTAAGCTCGGATGCGCCGTCTAACAAGCGTTTGCAGCTGGCGCTGCTGCCTGTCGGCGTACAGCCTTTGACCTTGTTTGCGCGGCGTGTTCGTCGGAGCTGGAACGCACGTGCTTGTTGCCTTTGTATGTATGCCCCCCGCGCTCCTGCGGGGCGCAGCAGAAACGCATATTCGTTAAACGGCCGCTGTGCATACAACCGCTGAGACGTCAACCCCTATCTCTTACGCGAGGGCTCCAGCCATGCGACTACGTACCCTGTGCTTCCCAGCCCTGAGCATTTTCCTCATCGCTGCTGCTTCCTGCTCACCGGCGGTTGATGGCCAACTGGAGGAGAACAAGAGCATTGTCCGCCGCATGCTGGAGGCGATGGACCGTGGCGAGTTCGAGATTTTCGACGAGGTTCTCTCGCCGGATGTCGTTGTCCACTTCCCAGGAGCGCGGCTCGATCGCGAGCAAACGGAGGAAATGGCGCGCTCATTCTACGCTGCGTTCCCCGATCTTAATCACACCATCGAAGACTTGCTGGCAGCGGATGACAAAGTCGTGCTGCGTGCCACTGACCGCGGTACGCACCAAGGGGGTTTTCAAGGTATCCCCGCTACTGGTACCGAAGTCGAATTCGGCGTGATTGCCATATACAGAATTGTGGATGGCAGAATCG
>CAYGCN010000033.1:0-25687 GCA_964348385.1 uncultured Gemmatimonadaceae bacterium | reverse complement strand
GGCGGGGTCACGGCGTTGGAGTACGCGGAAAACAGCGCCAGCGCGGTGAGTGCCGCCGATCCGATGGCAAACCCCTTGCCGATGGCGGCGGTAGTGTTGCCGAGTGCATCGAGGGTGTCGGTGATCTTCCGGACGTCGGGACCGAGGCCGCTCATCTCGCTGATCCCGCCGGCATTGTCGGCGATCGGCCCGTATGCATCCACCGACATCGTGACCCCGACCGTGGCCAGCATACCCACCGCGGCGATGCCGATGCCGTAGAGGTCGGACGTGCTGTACGCCACGAAGATCGCGGCCGCGATGAACAGCAGGGGGAAGATGGTGGAGTGCATGCCCACGGCGAGCCCGGAGATGATGTTCGTCGCCGGGCCGGTGAGCGACGCGTCCGCGATCTTCCGGATCGGGCCGCCCGCAGTGTAGTACTCCGTAGCCAAACCGATGGCGATGCCGGCGATCGTGCCCACTACCACGGCCCAAAACGGCCCCAGCGGACTCGCCTCTCCATTGGGGAGGGTGAGTCCGATGTCCACCTGCGTCGTGATGAAATATGCGGCGGCGAGGAACAGGCCGGCCGCGATGAACGTCGCCCACCGCAGGGCGCCGGCCGGGCTGAAGTTCTCGAGGACGCGGAACGCCGCGATGGCCACGACACTGGCCCCCAGACCGGCAAGGATGAACAACATCGGCAGCGCCACGGCCGCCAACTGGTTGGCGATCGCGGGGCTGGTGGCGGCGATGGCGATGGTCGCGATGACCGCTCCGACGTAGCTCTCGAAGATGTCGGCGCCCATGCCCGCCACGTCGCCCACATTGTCCCCCACGTTGTCGGCGATGGTCGCGGGGTTGCGCGGGTCGTCTTCCGGGATTCCCGCTTCGACCTTGCCGACGAGGTCCGCGCCGACGTCGGCGGCCTTGGTGTAGATGCCGCCGCCCACACGCGCGAACAGGGCGATCGACGACGCTCCCATCGCGAACCCGGTGATGATCTCGCTGAACGCCTGCCACGCTTCGCGGGTGTCCGGCGAGCCCAGGTAGAACTGGAGCACGAGGCCCACGCCGAGGAGGCCGAGGCTCGCGACCGAGAGCCCCATGACGGCCCCGCCGTTGAACGCCACACGCAGGGCCTTGGCCTGGCCGGACTCCCGAGCGGCTTCACTGGTGCGGGCGTTGGCCCGCGTCGCGGATTTCATTCCGAAGAAGCCCGCCAGCACGGAACAGATCCCGCCACCGATGTAGGCGAGGGCGGTGGACCAGCCGATGACGACTCCCAGCAACACCGCGACGATCGCGAGGAACGGCAGCAAGTACATGTACTCACGCCGTAGGAAGGCCATGGCGCCGTCGTGCACCATGTCTTGGATCTCTCGCATCTTCTCGTTGCCGGCGGGTTGCCGCAGGATGTACCCGTACGTGGCCCAGGCAAGCACGAGCCCCACGAGCCCCGCGACGATGGCGGACGTGGGGAGGTAGGCGAATTGACTCACTCTGTGGTTCCTCGTCGGTTGAAACGGTTCATCGCGACGTCGATACCCTCGTGCATCCAGCACTCCACGGCGTCGACTAGCGAGGGCATGAGGTCCGCCAGCTGGCTCAACTCGGTCCGAGCGAAGGGGCTCAGCACCCAGTCGGCCTGATCAGGAGCATCGTCGGGCATCGGCCCCACGCCGATACGGAGCCGCGCGAACTCGTCCGAGCCCACCGCGCCCTCGACGCTCTTCAATCCGTTGTGCCCACCGGCCGACCCCCGCGCTCGGAGGCGGAACGTGCCGAGCGGCAGGGCCAGGTCGTCGACCAGCACCAGCAGCTCGGTGGAGGGGTCGAGGGGCGTGGACTGGAGCAGGGATGTGACCGCCGACCCGCTGAGATTCATGTAGGTCTGCGGCTTGATCACCACGAAGGGTGTGCCCTGCGCGGTGCCCTCCGTGACGAGCGATCGGCCGACGCGGCGGAACTTCGGGAGGCGCCATTGCTCTCTGATGACATCCGCCAGCAGAAACCCGGCATTGTGCCGGGAGACCGCGTACTCCGGTCCGGGATTGCCGAGCGCGACGATGGCCTGCAGCGCTTACTCCCCGGCCGCTTCCCCTTCCTCCAGTTCCTCTTCTTCCTCTCTCGGCTTCCGAATCAGCTCGGGTTCGGCGGCCTCCTCTTCGGCCAGCTCCGGTACCGGCTCCTCCTCCACGCGCGGCGGCACCACCGTGCAGATGGTCGTGTTCGGGTCCGACAAGACCTCCGCATTGGGGACCGAGATGTCGGACACGTGCAGGGAATCGCCAATTCCGAGATTCGTCACGTCCACTTCGATATGCTCGGGGATGTCGCGAGGGAGTACCTCG
Organism: uncultured Gemmatimonadaceae bacterium; assembly: GCA_964348385.1. Classification (GTDB taxonomy): domain Bacteria; phylum Gemmatimonadota; class Gemmatimonadetes; order Gemmatimonadales; family GWC2-71-9; genus JAOTVV01. Next base: position 23,351 of record CAYGCN010000033.1, on the reverse strand, counting down.
ATCTCGAGCGCGCGCAGGAACTGCTCCAACACGCCTCCGGCGTTGCGGACGCCCTCGGGCGACCCCACGAGCGTGAGCGGTACGTCCAGCGTGATGGCCTCGCCGGCGTGAATCTCGTAGAAGTCGAGATGGGTGAGAGTCTTCTTCGTCGGATGGCGCTGGATCTCGCGGATCAGGGCCTGAACGGTGTGACCGTCGACGGTCAAATCGAAGACGGTCGAGCCCCGAGCGAGCCGAGGCAACACCTTGTCGAGTTCCGTCTGCGCCACCGCGAGCGACTGGGTCTCGCGACCGTGGCCGTACACCACGGCCGGGACGAACCCGCTGCTGCGGAGCTTTCGGGCCGCACCCTTGCCCGAGTCGGCGCGGCGCTGCGCCGTCAACACCACTGTCTCTGCCATAGCTAGTGTCTCACGTCTGCTTCGTTATGCGTCGCGTCAATCGAACAGCGAACTGACGGACTGGTCACTGTGGGTGAACCGGATGGCCTTGGCCAACAACGGTGCCACCGACAAGATCTTCAACTTCTCGAACCGGCGCTCTTCCGGTATCAGAATCGAGTTGGTGACCGCCACCTCTTTCGCCTCCGAGGCCGTGAGCCGGTCGACCGCGGGCCCCGACAGCAGCGCGTGCGAGGCGCAGCAGTATACGTCACGGGCCCCGAGCCGCTTCAGCGCCAGGATCCCCTCGGCCATCGTTCCGGCCGTGTCGATCAGGTCGTCGACCACGAGACAGTCGCGGTCGTCCACCTCGCCGACGACGTTGACCACCTCGGCGATGTTGGCCGACGGCCGGCGCTTGTCGATGATCGCCAGCGAGGCATCCAGCCGCTTGGCGAACCCGCGGGCCATGCGGGCCCCCCCGACATCCGGCGCGATCACCACCGGTTTGTGCAACCGCTTCTGGCGGTAGTGCTGCACCAGCACCGGCGCCGCGTACAAATGATCGACGGGGATGTCGAAGAACCCCTGCAACTGATGCTGGTGGAAATCGATCCCCAACACACGCGCCGCGCCCGCCGTGGTGATCAGGTTGGCCATCAGTTTGGCACTGATCGCCACCCGCGGCTGGTCCTTCCGGTCCTGTCGCCCGTATCCGTAGTACGGGATCACCGTCGTCACGCGGGCCGCACTGGCCCGCATCGCCGCATCGATCAAAATCAGGAGTTCGATCAGGTTCTCCGCCGGCGGATTCGTCGGCTGGATGATGAACACGTCTCGACCCCTGACGTTCTCGTCGATCTTGGCGAAAATCTCCCCGTCGGCGAATCGGCGAATCGTGACCCGACACAGGGGCTGATCGAGTTCGCGTGCGATCTCGTCGGCCAGCGGACGGTTGGCCGTCCCGGCCATGAGCAGCATCTTGTCGCCTGAAAACGGATATTCCGCCATAGAACCCATAAAACTACTCAGACAGACTGAGGAAGCCAAGGCGGGCCGCGGTGACGGGCCGGCTGGCTCAGGCGGTCGTCAAGGCATGCAAGGCCGGATCGCGGGCCACCAGCCGCTGCACGTAGGCACAGGTCGGAATCACGCGCTGGCCGGTCGCCTTGGCGTACTCGAAGCCGAACCGCACCAGCTGTTCGGCCAACGTGCGGCCGCGGAGCTCTTCGGGCACGTAGGTGCGCCGGAGGTCGAGCGTGTGCTGATCGTGCCGCACGTAGCTCAGGTACGCCTCGGCGCCGTCGATCACGGCACAGAACCGTCCCTGCCGCTCGTCGTGGTAGATGTCGGGGTTCATGACCAAGCACCGCGCACGGCGTTCCCGTGCGCGGAGGACGGGTCAGTCATCCTCGCTCCACGCCTTGTGGAACCAGGACGTGCCGGGATCGACGCCGAGGATTCGGGCCTTCCCCCGCTCGTTGAGCAGTGCTGCCGAGACGACCCACACCCGAGCGTTCCACATCATGCCTTCCAGCTCGAAGGAGGCGAGGTCCGCGGGTTCCATCTCGAGACTCACCTCGAGCTGAGCGTCGCCGGCCACTCCGTCATTCTCACCAAGCGGACGGTCGGACAGCCAGACGCCCGTCACCAGGACGTCCTCTCCGGTGCGGGCATCGCGGAGGCCGAAGTCCCATTCGGCATCCTCGAAGCCTTTCTCGACGGCGCGGCGGGCGTCCGCAATACTGGTGCGATGGTACGCGACGAGCGTCATGTGCAGTGGTCCATTACGCATTCTGGGGCCGGCCCATCCGGCCACGCCGGAAAGATGGCCCAATGTCCCGCGGTGTGGCACCCTCGTTGACACCGCTCCCGTCGCCGGAGGCTTCCCTGGCCCGGGACGACACCCCTATCTTGCTGCGGCAAAACCAGGGGGGGACCGCCGTGCCATCGACTTCGCCGACCGACGCCGCACGACGCCGAATGCGGCCGGCGCTTCGGGCAGTCTTCACGGTGATCTCGCTTGCGATCATGGGACTCACGTGTTGGGTGTGGATCATGGCCGTGCCCGGTCCGCTCGGGGCGGCCGGTCACGGCTACATGGAGCGCGTCCTGTCACAGATCCTCATGACCTTTCTGCTCCTGCTGGTCGGAGCCGGCAGCGTTCTCCTCACCCTGGCCGGGTTTCGCGCCCTCGAGCGCGCGAGGCCTCCACGCACCCGGTCGAGGTCGCATGAATGACGGACGGCTGAGGGCTGGGCCCGAGCACTCGCGCCAGCCAATGGATCGCGTGCTCGCGATCTACAACATTGCGCTTGCGCTCGTCTGGACAGTGTCGTGGCGTGCGGCTCCCTATGCACCATGGATCGCCGCGGCGCACGTGGCGGCGGCCAGCTTGCCGTGGCTGTTCAGTCAACTGCCGGGGCAACGATCACGCTTCTCGGAGATCGTCCACGAGCTGTACCCGTACGTCTGGCTGGGCGCGTTCTGGTCGGAATTGGACCTGCTACGGCCGGTCCTCGACTTCACGGGTATCGATGGACCGGTGGCCGCGCTGGATCGGGCCGTGTTCGGCGTGCACCTGCACGAGATCTGGATGCCGGCCATGCACCAGCTCTGGTTCAGCGAGTTGCTGCACTTCTCGTACTTCTTCTACTACGCGCTGATCGTGGTGCCGCCCCTCGTCGCGCTGCTCCAGCGTCGGACCGACGCGCTCCGTGACCTGACGTTCCGGCTCATGGTCACCTACCTCGCGTGCTACGTGATCTTCATCGTGGCACCAGTGGACGGGCCGCACTTCCTGTACGAGCATTTCCAGGGGCCTCACCAGGAAGGCTTCTTTTACGGGTTGGTGGACGCGACCCAACAGGCAGGCGACGCGCGAGGCTGCTCGTTTCCGAGTTCGCACGTCGCCGCGGCAGTCGTCATCGCGCTGAGTGGCTGGCGCTGGTTCCCTCGGTGGGTCGCGGTTGTGCTCACGGTCGAGGCCGTCGGGGTGTTCCTGTCGACCACCTATACGCAGAACCACTACGCCATCGACGCCGTCGCCGGCGTGGTCTACGCGCTGGTCCTACAGGTCACGGCCGTCCCGTGGTTGCGGCGGTGGCTCGACCGGGGCACCTACGGGAGCGTGCGGACGGCCCCGGCTACCCCCGCCGCGGGCTAGTCGAAGGTGCCGTCGCGCAGCGGCGCGGAATCGGCAGGCGGCGCGGCGTCGTCCACGGGGTCGGCGTTTGCCAGGACCGGGAGATGCCGCCGGCCCACCCGGGACAGGATCTCGAGGTTGTCAATCAGGAACTCTCGCGCCGTCTTCTCGGTGTTGGCGCGGGTGCTGATGTAGCAGCGCGTACAGGTGTTGCTACACGTGAACTCACGCTGCATGCTGCGCTGATCGGTGAAGTACGCCATCACCATGGCGCACGGCACGAGCCGGCCATCGGGGCTGATCACCAGGAACTTGTCGCCGGCGCGACAATTCGGGACTTCCTCGCCGCACAGGAATCCGTAATAGCGCCAGAGCACACGCTCCGACGTGTAGACCGGTTTTCCCGCCTGCTTCATCGCGATCAGCCTCTCGAACATCCGACGCAGCGCACGCTGCTCGTCGGGATCCGTGACGAGGCCACTGTCATCGCTCGTTCGGAGGGGCGTGTAGGCCGAGAAGTTGACGCTGGTGCCCCATCGCTGTGCCACATCGACGATGGCCGGCACGTCACGGAAATTCCAGGACGTGATGCTGCAGTTCAGCACCACGCCGCCGCGATCGGCCAGCTGCACGCATTCGGGTACCACGCGGTCCATTCGGTCGAACAGCCCGGGAATCCGGCGGAACTCGCTGTGCCGATCGTCCGGGAAGTCGATCGAGATGGACAGCTGGTGCATACCGGCCCGCTTGAGCCGGAGGAAGCGGTCGCCGCTGAGCTGCGACGCGTTGGTGACGACGACCATGAACGGGAGGCGGCCTGGATTGGCCTGTGCCCGGATGATCTCGTCGACGTCGTTGCGGGCCAGCGGCTCGCCGCCCGAGATGTGCGACACGACGGGGTTCAGCTCCCGACAGATGGCCGCGTATTCGTCGGCCGACAGTCGGGTCTCCTTGATCGGACCGCCCCAGTTGCAGTGCCAGCAGTTGGCCGTGCAGGCGTGCGTGATCTCGAAGGACACCGAGAGAGGCCGGCGCCGCAGGCTATTGTGCAGCCCACGCAGAAACATCCGCAGGGCCATCGGTCGGCTGACGTTCATGGTTGGTTCCGCCGTTCGGGAGGGGTCAACGGTCTCATCGTCGGTGAACCCTGCCACTTCTTGCCGCGTCGAGGACGCAACGCGGGGTATCCCGTGGCCCCGCACGCCGGGCAGGTTTCGGCCAGGATGGGCATGGGGCGATCGCAGAGTTCGCAAGCTGGGCGGTCCGGATCGGACCGCACGTCACGGGCTTCCGGCAACTCGTGGCCACACGAGCACCGGACCGCCATGGCGGCGAGCTCCCGGCCACATTCGGGACAGCGTCTGGTCACATCAACCCTCCATGGTCCGGGCCGCGACCGGAACCCGCGCTGGTGTTGGCCGGCCCCGTCCGCGCATCGCGATCGGAATGGCCAGAATCACTCCGCCGATCAGGCCGGCGAGGAGAATGGTGGCCCCGCTCAGCGGCACGATCATCCCCAACGCGGCGTAGAACCAGAGCCGTGGTATTCGTCCGATGACCATCGCCGTCAGGTACTTCCCAATCGGATACCGCGCGAGCGGCGCCGCAATGCGGACCACCCAGAAGGGTAACGGCAGGAACGCCGTTACCGCCACGGCGGCGAACGGACTCGCGTTGAAGGCGGCCACCATCCACCGGGCCAGCTTTCCCGAGCTGAGTCGCTGCAGCGTGGCCGAGTGCAGGGCCGCATCATACAGACGGTAGTTGACATACTCCACGGCCACCTGACCAGTGACGCCGATGCCCGCGATGAGCAGTGGGGCGTACAACTGACCGTACGTCATGACAACCGGCTCGTACCCCGCGGGGAGCAGTGGCGAGTAGGGACCGTTGATGATGAGCGTGAGCGAGACGAACATGGCGAGCTCGCTCGCCGGCCGGACAAACAGACCGCAGATGATCCCCACGAGCCCCACCGCGGCACTGATGTAGAGCAGGCGGTCCCACTCGCGTCCGCCAACCTCGCGGAGCAGCCAATGGGTCGTGTGCTGCGGTGACGCGTTGCTCAGCAGATGACTCCTTCGAAGCGAACCGGCGCGACAACAGTACGCACGCGTGCGCCGCGGTCATCGGCGACACGTGTGCGGCCCATGAGTATGCTCGTTTCGGGGTGGAGCGCAAGGGAGGCCGCACGGAGCCTCGACGCGGACTCACTCCGCGGGCCGGTCATGGAACGTATTGCGATGTCGACAGTTGGGTATTGATGGGACCGCCCGTCTCCCCGTGTCAGCGTCGGCACTGGGCAGCCGTCCGGCCAGTTGGCCCCGATGGATTCGAACCATCATTTCCGGATCCAAAGTCCGGCGTCCTGCCGTTGGACGAGGGGCCACTACCTGCGTTGTCGATGAATCTAATGCTGGACGTGGTCCGGTCGCGCCCCGCGCACGTCAGCTGGCAGCGTCCAGCATCGCGCTGACCAGCGCCGTGAGTTTGCGCGGTTCGATCGGCTTGAGCAGCACCTGGAGCGCCCCGTACCCTTCGGCCAGGTCGAGGTCGGCCGGACTCGCGCCCGTTACGGCGATGATCCGCACATCCGGGTCCATTTCCTTGAGCTCCTTGATGGTGCGGAGCCCCCCTTTCTTGGGCATGAGCATGTCGACGATCACCAGGGCGTGCGGACGGTGGGAGTAGAGTGCCAGCCCCGCCTCGCCATCGGCCGCGTAGGACACCTCGTGTCCCTGCCCCTCGAGGGCCTTCCCCGCGAGGAGACGCGCTACCGCGTCGTCGTCGATGACCAGAATCCGGGCCATGGTCGTCCACCCCTCAGTTGCGCGCCCTCACCGCACGGGCTCCGCGCCCGGTGCCGGCGCCTGCCGCGTCGACGTCCGAATCAAGATACGCTGCGTGCCGCCGACCGTCAGCGCCGCGGCGTCCCGCTCGGCCTCGCTCTTGTAGATCGCAATGACCGCCGCCCCTGATCCCGAGAGCCGAACCAGCAGCGGGCGGGTGTCGGCCATCTCCTCGAACAGCAGCCGGATCCGCGGCTCTCGACCGAAGACCGCGTTCTCGAAGTCGTTCCCGCCGAGTCGTCCCACACTGCCCCACGTAGCGAACGCATCGCGGTCCAAAACGACCGGTCCCCGCAGCGTCTCGCTCGCCTGCCAGGCGTCGAGCCAAGCGTAGGCGTCCGTGGTCGAGACGCGAACATCGGGGAGTGCAAGGAGCACCGGCGCGGGTTTGGGCGGTGAGAGCCGCAGCAGTCGCTCACCTCGTCCCCAGGCGAGCGCGAGCGGGGCGCCCGACGCGAGGAACGGGACATCACTCCCGAGCTTGGCGGCGAATTGCAGCAGCTCGGGTCGCGGGACGGCCTGCTGCAGGAGCGCATTGACGGCGTGCAGGGCCGCGGCGCCGTCACTCGAGCCGCCACCGAGTCCCGCCTGAACGGGGATGCGCTTCTCGAGCGTCAACCGCACGCCGCAGCGATGCCCCGTGGCGTCCAGCACCATCCGCGCCGCGCGATAGGCCAGGTTGTCCTCTATCGGTCCCGTCTCCGCCCCGGTGACCTCCAACGCGATGCCGTGATCGGCGCGCTCCACCGTGAGAAGGTCGTACAGCTCGAGCAACGTGAACAGCGTCTCGAGCGAATGAAAGCCCGACGCCTCTCGGGCGAGCACCCGCAGGAAGAGATTGGCCTTGGCGTGCGCGCGGATGGTGACGCGCTCGGTCATGATGACGTGGCGGCCTCCCGCAGGTCCGCCAGGTGCATTTGCGCCCGCCCCAACGACCAGACGCCGAGAAGCGTGATGGGGAGGAACGTTGTGATATGGTAGCCCACAGCAAACGACACGGCGCCACTGGCGCCGACGGCGTAAAGGGCGAGGGACACCTTAATGGCTGCCTCGAACGGTCCGAAAAACCCGGGCGAGGAGGGAATAGCGACCCCGAATCCGACCAGGGATTGGGTGAGCAGAGCGGCCCCCCACGGGACCTCGATGTCGAAGGCGATGAACCCGGCCCAGAAGGATGCCGTCGCCAGCAGCCACACGCCGACAGACCACAGGGCGGCAGCCGCGAGTTGGGCCGGGCTGCGGAGTGCCTCGAATCCGAGGAGCAGCCCTCGCGTGAGGTCCATCGCCCGGCCGCGCCACGCCGCGGGCAGCAGCCGCCGGGTGACCGCTGCGGCGAATCGCAGGGCGAGGTTCGGCATCCGCACCACGAGGATCGCGATCACGAAGACGCCGCCGAACAGCAAGCCGGCGCCACGCGCCACACCGCCGACCGTGACGGTGCCGGATACGATCTGGTCGGAGAAGCCACCGGCCCACGACGCGACGACGAGGAAGGCCACCAGGGTGAGGCCGTCCAGCACGCGTTCCACCGCGATCGAGGCGAACGCCGTGGTGAATCGCACCCCGGTGAGCCGGCGCACGGTGTAGGCACGCGCCAGCTCGCCGGCCCGGGCGGGCAGCAGGTTGTTGGCCATGAACCCGATCGCGACCCCGTGCCACAGCGGGCCGAGGGGCAGGGTCTCGCCTTCGAGCCGGAGCAGGTAGCGCCACCGGACGGCGCGGGCGGGAAACGCCGCCGTCGCGAGCACCACAGTGGCGACGAGCCATCCCAGCTTCACCCCGCGGAGGTGTGACCAGACCTCTCGCGGCGACACGTCGTGCAGCGCCCACCACAGCAGCAAAAGGGACACGACGATGCCGAGCAGTCCGGTCCATCCGAACCGCCGGGAGGCCTGACTAGTCCTCGAGGCCGAGATCGACGAGATCGAGGAGTTCTTCGATGGGGTCTCGGAGGTCGTCACTGGTGGCTCCGGCGGCGAGCTTGGCCTGAATCTCGCGACGGAGGCTGGCCGCCCGGGCCAGTGCCGCGCGCCCGCGGTAGCAGAAGTCCGTGATGAGGGGAGCGGTCGGTGCCGGCGCCGCCGTCGCCGGCTGGCGACGCGGATCAGCGGGCGGCCCGGCGAGGAGCTCCTCCAAGGAGGGCCGCGCCAGACCCAGCACATCGGCAAACCGCTGAAACCGTGCCCAGCTGCCGACCAGGGTGGCCTCCTCTGCCGGTATCGTCGGGGCTGGGCGGTTTATCGCCGACTCCAGCGTCGGGGTCGGCGACGCGTCGGCGATCGTGAACGGCGACCGAGTCGCGCGCTCCGGGGCCGCGCGAGCCGAGGGTGGCGCCGGGTGCGCCTCCACTGTGGCGGCCTGAGGCGGTGGCGGTTCGGGCGCGGCAGCGGCCAGAGTGGTCGGCGCCTCCGGTCCCAGGGCCGACGCGACGTCGCGCAGCCGGTCGGCCAGGTCCGCCTCGCTTTCGCCCGCCGTGGTCTCCACGAGAATGGAACCCGCTTCGCGCAACCGGGTCACGAATGCCTCGGTAAGGTGGACCGGCATGCCGCGCCCCACCGCATCACGAGCGGCGGTCGCGAAATGCGCGACGGCATCCGCGATGGGTCCGCCGCCCGCTCCACCGAGCGCTCGGAACGTCGCGATCAGCGACTGAGCGCGCAGCTCCAGTTGGGTCCGCGACCAGGCCCGCTCCAGGTCGTGGGCGGCTTGAAGCAGATGTTCGCCGTGAGAGACGAGCTCCACCTGTCCCAACACGCGGCGGCGCGCTGCGGCGGTCCCTCGCTCCATGATGTGGGGGCCGTCGTCCGGGAAGTACAGCGATTCGATGGACACGGCGTCCCGGCTCCCCACCAGTCGGGCCAGCCCGCCGGCGAACTTCCGTGTCTCCGGCGACTCGGGATCTGCCTTCCCTTCGGTCGCCAGCTCGCGTGCGGCCCGAGCCATCGCTTTCGCGGCGCTGTCCAACAGGACGGCCGCATCCCGTGGCGCTTCTTCGCGCGCCAGAATCTCGGCGGTCGCTCGCTGGATCCCTTCGAGCAGCTCGGGCATGGGCGGCAACTCGCCCAGCACGGCGAGGCCTCGGAGCGGCTGCATGACGGTCACGATACGCTTGAGGGCATCGTGGCTCCGTGGATCGCGCTGCAGCGCTTTGGCCGCCTGGTCGAGCGCGCTCGCCACCGCAGCCCCTTCCCGCCCGATGAACGCGCGCGCGCCGGTGTCGAGCCCCTCACTCCGGGCGGGAGCCTGCGAAGCGGTAATGCCCCCACCGTCCGGGTCGAGCTCCAGGGTGAGTGCCTGAGCACGTCGCTGCTCGACGTCCGTCCAGCTCCCCACGTGGCGGATCAGGATCTTGAAGTCGTCGACCGCGCGGACCGCACGCTGTCTCGTGGCCTCGTCCCAGACGCGGTTCTCCTTGACGCGGCGCGCAAATCGCTCGAACGCTGCCGCTGCCACCGCGATCGTATTCTGCTTGGCCATGAGCGCCGAGCCTCGGAGTGCCCGCGTCAGACGCACCAGCTCGTCGGTGTTCGGTGGCGTCGGCGGCGACACGAGGGCGTCGAGGCGCTCGAGGTAATCGCTCGCCTCCATCGCGAAGAACTCGGTCAGGCCCATCTGTTGGTTCACTTGACGCGTTCCCGTGCGGATCCGGATTGCGCTCCCAACCTACGGCGCCACCAGACCCTGGTCAACGAGAGGAATCGATGAGGCGACGCATGTCGCGCACCGCTTGTTCGATCCCGACGAGCACGCTCCGGCTCACGACGCTGTGCCCGATGTTTAGCTCTTCCACCTCCGGGATGGCTGCGACGGCCATCACGTTCCGGTACGTGAGTCCGTGGCCGGCGTGCACCGCCAGTCCGGCGGCTTGGGCCCGGACCGCCGCCTGCTGCAGTCGCTCGAGGGCGCTCCGGGATCGTTCGTACGTGTTGGCGTACTCGCCCGTGTGCAGCTCGATCGCCGGCACGCCGAGTTCAGCCGAGCGGTCGATCGCGACGGGCTCGGGATCGATGAACAGACTCACCCGAATCCCGGCCTCCTGGAGTCGCCCGATCACCTGCCGCAGGCGACGGTCGGTCGGGGATCCGGGTTGGCCGAGGTCCAGACCGCCTTCGGTCGTGATCTCCTGGCGGTTCTCCGGCACCAGCGTGGCTTGGTGGGGTGTGAGCCCGACGGCAATCGTGACCATCCCGTCCGCGGCGGCCAACTCGAGGTTGAGCGGCTTGGCGAGGTGCGTCGCGAGCCGCTGCACGTCGCGGTCCTGGATGTGCCGACGGTCCTCGCGGAGATGCACGGTGATGCCGTCGGCGCCGCCGCGCAGGCATGCATCTGCGGCCTCGACGGGGTCGGGCTCGTTCGTCTTCCGCGCCTCTCGAATGGTCGCAACGTGGTCGACATTCACGTACAGTCGCATCGCCTTGCCCCTGGTTTCTCGACTGTGTAGCTTCGTCTCCGGATGCTACCCATGCTCAGGCATTTCGGCAGGTTCGCTGCCCTCCGAAGTATAGCGCTCCTCGCGATCGCGCTCACCGGCGCCTGCGGCCCCGGTGGCGCGCGGGACGTCGTCGCGCCGACCGACCCGCACGCGGCAGTGGGCGAATTCCTGGACGCGGTGAAGGCCAACAACCTCGCCGCCATGGGCGACCGCTGGGGAACGGCTCGGGGTCCGGCGTCACGCACGATGGACCGGGAGGAACTGCGCAAGCGGCTCACGGTGATTCAGATCTACCTGAACCACGACACGTTCGACTTCGTGCCAGGCAACGAGTTGGGCATCGTCAGCGCGGATGGATCGCGGACGGTGCAGGTGCGGATCCTGCGGACGGGCTGCGTCGCGGTCGTGCCGTTCCGGGTGATCCCGTGGTCGGGAGGGTGGCTCGTGACCGAGATGGATCTGACGGCGGTCGGGAATCCGGCCAGGGTGTGCCAGACCACCCCGTGAAGTGAAGCCCGATCCCGTCGTCAGTCGGTGAGCTCGATGAGGATGCCGGCCGTGCTCTTGGGGTGTACGAAGGCAATGCGATGGCCGCCGGCCCCGGCGCGAGGCTCCTCGTCGATCAAGCGGTACCCGTGGGCGCGCGCGCTGGCCAGGGCGCGATCGAGGTCGGGCACACGGTAACACACGTGGTGGATGCCGGGGCCGCGACGCTCGAGAAACCGAGCGATGGGGCCGTCCGGCGTCACGGGCGTCAACAGCTCGACATCGACGTCCCCCAGCCGGACGGAAACAATCTGGGCCCCGTCGGCTGTTTCGGGTGGAGACGTGGTGAGACCGAGGACCTCACGGTAGAATGCGGCGGCCTCGTCGAGGTCGGTGACCGCAACGCCGATGTGAGCGAGCCGGGCTCGAGATTGAGACACGGATCCTCCGTGCTGGAAGTCGGGCAGGTCCGCTGCGGGCGGACCCCTCGAGACAAATGAAATGCAATGACCGGGAGCGCACCATGGCAGTAACGCACCCCGTGGCCGTCACGGACGCGGACTTTGCGAAACAGATCGAAGGGCACGACGGGCTGGCAATGGTGGATTTCTGGGCCGTGTGGTGCGGTCCGTGCCAGATCGTGGCGCCGGTTGTCGAGAAGCTGGCCGAGGAGTACGAGGGAAAGCTGAAAGTCGCCAAGCTCGATGTGGACACCAATCAGGCGACGGCCATGCGGTTCAACGTGCGCTCGATACCCAGTATTCTCTTCTTCAAGGGTGGTAAGCACGTCGACACTGTGGTGGGCGCGGTGCCCAAAGCCCATCTGGTCGATAAGATCGAGCAGTATCTGTAGCAGAGCGTTAGGAGCCGCGCCGCACACTGGCGTGGTGCCGCGGGGAGCGAATGGAGTGGCGGGCTCGTCGCGCCTTCGCACCCACACAACCAGACGGTTCGGTCCTGCATGCGATTGAGCTCGGCCCGACTCGCCGCCACCACCATTCGGCTCAGCGATCTCGAGTTTCCCGCTGCCCGGGTGCACGTCCCCCGCACGCGCGTGCTGTTCATCCACCTCGACAATCTGCTGCACTTTGCCAAGGTCGACCGCGACGGCCGCGTCGACGGATACGTCGCCGCGTTCCTCCCGGACGAAGTGATTCTGCTCCTGCTCCGTGCGGGGGAGCTCACCACGGCCGTTGCCGTCACGTCTGTAGGCCGGGCCGTGCTGCCCATTCCCTCCGCGCTGGCGGACATCCGTGGAGAGGCGGAGCGGAGCGAATTGGTGTTCTGCGACGCGCCGTTCGAGCAGCTCGTCTGGATGTTTCAGAGTTGTGCGGCGCCGGCGGTTCCCCGTTCCCTCGACCAGGAGGGCCCCGAGCAGCTCTTCGCTTCGCTGAAGCGCGAGGGGTTCAGCGGTGTGTTGGAGCTGATCGCCGACGGGCGGGTGAACTATCTGCGATTCTCGGAGGGGAACTTCGCCACGGGTTACTTCGCGGGGAAGCCGGAGGAGATGAAGATAGCCGACTACGTGAAGGCGCTTTTGCGTCCTCACGCCGACGGCAGCCGCCCCGACCTGGCCGCCGCAGTGTTTCCGGAGGGAACGGACATTCCCGTCCAGGCGGCACCGGAGCTGGTTCAGCACTACCGGGATCTCTACTGGGGCATCGTGCAGGTGGCGGACCGCGAGGCGCACGGGCAGGGGCGCAAGCATGCGGACCGCATTCGTGATCTGATCGTCAAGATCCACGCGCCGCTTGGCATGCTGGGCACGCCGCCCGACGTCGAAGCCACGCCCATCGTGGCGACCAAGGAGCAGCTGAACGCCGCCCTCACCGAATGGGCGCGGCAGCTGTTGGAGCACGTCGAGATCCTCGCGCCCGGCAGCGCGCCGCTCATCCTCCGCGACGCGACGCGCGAGCACCGCTTCCTCCTGCAGACAGCCGGCTTCTACGACCGCCTGCCGTGGACGGTCGCCTGGTGAGTGGCGGCACCCTCTACGTCGTCGCAACCCCTCTCGGCAACCTCGACGATCTGACCGATCGGGCGCGACGGACGCTCCGAACGGTCGCCTGGGTGGCTGCCGAAGACACACGCCGGGCCCGCATCCTCCTCGAGCACGTCGAGGCACGACCGCGGGTCATGAGTCTGCACGCCCACTCGGGCGAGCGCCGACTCGACGACGTGATGCGGGAACTCGAAGGCGGCAAGGACGTCGCGCTGCTCTGCGATGCCGGCACGCCCACGGTCAGTGATCCCGGGACGTCGCTGGTGCATCGCGCGCTCGACGCGGGCCTCCACGTCGTCTCGGTTCCGGGACCGTCGGCCGTCACGGCGGCCCTGAGCATCTCCGGTATCCCCGCCGATCGTTACACCTTTCTGGGGTTCCTGCCGCGCAAGGGAACCGATCGGCGTCGCTTCCTGACCGCGGCCGCCGACTCGCCCTGGACCACGGTGCTGTTCGAGGCGCCCGGCCGCCTGGTCCGGCTGCTCGAGGATCTAGTCAAGGTCTGTGGTGCTGAGCGGCACGCCGCCGTTGCACGGGAACTCACCAAGGTGCATGAGGAGCTCCGGGCCGGAAACCTCGATACCCTGGCGGGTTACTACAGGATGCACCCTCCCCGCGGCGAGGTGACGGTCGTCGTCGCCGCCGCGCCGCGGAGAGCCGAGGATGAACGGGACGTCGATCACGACGCGGTACGGGATCGCGCGCGCGCACTTCTCGGGAACGGCATGACCCGTCGCGACGTGGCCACGCAACTCGTCGAGGAGTTTGCACTGTCGCGGCGGGAGGCTTACCGCATCGCCACGGAGACGTGACCGCCGCCTTCACCCTCGTCGCCTTCTTCCTCACCGTTCCCGCCCACCAACCGCCGCTGGTCATCGGGCGACTCCACTACGACGGGGGCGGTGACTGGTACGCGAACCCCTCCAGCCTGCCCAACCTGGTTGCGGCCATCAATCAGCGCACCACCCTCGTGGTGGGCGAGCGCGAGCGGGTGGTACGCCTCACGGACCCGGAACTGTGGGACGTGCCATACCTCTACATGACGGGGCACGGCAACGTTCGCTTCTCCGAAGCGGAGGTTGCCAACCTACGCCGCTTCCTCCGCAACGGCGGTTTCCTTCACGCCGACGACAATTACGGGATGGACGAGTCGTTCCGGCGCGAGATCGCCCGCGTCTTCCCGGACCGTCCCCTCGCCGAGGTCCCGCTCGACCATCCCGTGTACCGCGTCCCGTACCGGTTTGCCGACGGGCTGCCCAAGATCCATGAGCACGACGGTCAGCCCGCGCAGGGGTTCGGGATCGTCATCGACGGACGACTGGCGGTATTCTACTCGTATCAGTCGGATTTGGGTGATGGGTGGGAGGATCCGGGCGTCCATGATGATCCGGACGATCTTCGGGAATCGGCGTTGCGTATGGGGGTGAACCTGTTCGTCTACGCGGTGACGGCGGTCCCGTGAACGACACGCGACGGTGGCTCGAGCGGCGACGCCAGGAGCTGGTGGTGAGGCACCTGGTGGGGGGCAGTCTGCTGACGGTCGGGCTCGTGTTCGGGAGCATCGCGACGGGGCTCGGCCTGGCGGCCATGGGGCTTTACGATCGACAGCCGTGGCTGGTCGCGGGCGCGTGGACTCTCGTCGTCGTCGTTCTGGCCTGGGGTGTCGTGCGCAGCGTTCGACGGCTGCGTGCGCTCGATGTCGGCGCGCTCGCGCGCAGCGTCGAAGGCGGGGGGCACCGCCGGCGCGGCTCGATCGTCGCGACGGCGGCGTGGACTCCCGAGGCAGGGAGCCCCGGCCTGGCGGCGCTCGCGGACCGACAGGTGCGTGCGTGGCTCGACGTCGAAGGGCAGCGCGCGATGGGGCTCCCGCGACATGCGGCACGACGCGCGTTGCAGAGCGGGATGTCGCTGTTTGCCGTCGGCCTCGCGCTGCTGGTGTTCGCCAATCCACGTTCCCCGTCGAGCCGGGCCTTCTGGCACCCGATCGACCTCGTGCTTGGCGGGCGAGGACCGGTGACCGTGGCGGCCGACCGAACCTCGATCGAGCGCGGGGGAACGGTCCAGCTGACCGTGGCGGCCCCGGGGCGCTCCATGGCATCGCTGTGGGTCCGTGCGGTGGGCGAAGAATGGGACGTCCGGCCCCTCCCGTTGGATTCCCTGGGGATCGCGTCGGTGCGGCTGGGGCCACTCGACACCGACGTGTTCGTCAGAGCCTCGAGTGGGGAACGGACCTCCGCGACGATCCGCGTCGAGGTAGCCTTGCCGCTGCTCGTGCAATCGCTCGAGCTCACGGCGGAGTTCCCGGTCTATCTCGAGCGCCCCGATGAATTCCTCGCGGCGGGAACGGACCCGGTGGTGCTGCCGGTCGGGACGTCGATTCGCACCCGAGGGCAGGCCAGCGTGCCGGTGGTCGACGCGGCGTGGCGCTCGGAACGCGGACCCGTGGCGCTCAGGGTGGTGGATACCGAGTTCTCCGGCGTCCTTCCCGTGACCGGAAGCGGGGACTGGATCCTCGCGCTGCGTGGGACAGCCGGCGACACGCTCGGTGGCGACGCGCCTCGGCTTCGCATCGTCGCGGTACCCGATAGCGCGCCCGTGGTGTCGATCCCCGTGCCCGGCGCCGACACGACGGCGCCGCTGTCGCTGCGCCAGGGGATCCTCATCGATGCACGTGACGATCATCGGGTGCGTGCACTCGAGGTCGTAAGCTGGCGCGTGAGCGGCCGAGGCGAGCGGTACGACCCCCTGGTCGAAGCGGTGAGCCTTCCCGAGGGTGGAGAGCAACGCGTGCTGGCAACCTGGCTGCTCGACCTGAACGAACGCGGATTTCTCCCGGGCGATACGGCTCGCTACCTCGTGCGGGCCCGCGACAATGCACCGGTCGCCAACCTGGGCGAGAGCTCGACCTTTGTGCTCCGCCTCCCCTCCATGACCGAGCTCCGTCGGTCGCTGCGCGACGCCGCCCGGGCTGCCGGGCACGACGTCGACTCCCTGGTCGCAGCGCAGGGCACCCTCGCGCGCGAGCTGGACGAGGTGGCCACCGAGGGGGTGCGGCGCTCGACGTCGCCCGGGGGGCTGCGGCCCGAGGCGCCGTCGCGAGAGCAACTGCCGTACAACGACGTCGAGCGAGCCCGGGACCTGTTGGCCGACGAGCGCGCCGTGGCCGATCGCGCCGCCGAGATGGCGACGCGCCTGCGCGAGCTGTCCGAGGCAGCGTGGACCGCGGGACTCACGGATCCGGATTTCCACCGCCAGCTGCGGGAGATCCAGGAGCTTCTCGATCGCGCCGTCACCGACGACTTGCGCTCGCGACTCGATGCGTTGCAGCGAGCACTGGAGCGTCTCGATTCCGGTGCCATGCAGGATGCGCTCGAGCAGCTGGCCGAGGCCGCGCAGCAACTCCGTGAGGAGTTGGAGCGCAGCCGTGCGCTGTTCGAGCGGGCGGCGCTCGAGGGGGAGCTCACCACGTTGGCGGACGATGTCGACGAACTGGCGGAGCGTCAGTCCGATTGGGCCCAGCAGGTCGATGCCACGACTCCCGACGCCGCGGCGCGCAGCGAAGACCTGTTGGCGTTGCGGTCCGCGGACCTGGCCGACCAGCTGGCGCAGCTGTCCCGCGTGGTGGATTCGCTCGGACAGTCGGATTCGGTCATCGAGCGGGTGGGCGCGCAGACGGCCGAGGCGGCACGGACCATGGCGCACGCCGCGGCGCGGGTTCGCAGCAGCGAGATGGCGGGCGCCGCGCAGTCCGGTGCCGAGGCCGCCGAGATGCTCGCGCCACTCGGCGCGGACCTTCGCGCCGAGCGCGACCGCATACGGAAGGCTTGGCGCAGCGAGGTCGTGGCCGCCCTCGATCGGGCGCTCGTCGAGGGAGCGGCACTGGCCGAACGGGAGCGACAGACGGTCGCGCGCATGGAACGCGGCGAGTCGGGTCCGGACGTGCGCGGCGAACAGGCCGCACTCCGGGAGGGCGTGGAGCGTATCATCGAGCGCTTGCAGGCCGCGGCGGGGAAGAACGCCCTGGTCTCGCCACGACTGGCCACGGCGCTCGGGCTGGCCAAACTCCGGATGGAGCAGGCGATCGAACAACTGCAACGCGCCAACCCCAATCCGCAGGAAGCCGGCGACCTGGCCGGGGAGTCGCTCGACGCCCTGAACCAGGCCCTGCACGCCATGGTGCGCAGTCGCGGAGACGTGGCCCAAGCCGCGTCGGGATCCGGGCTCGCCGAGGCGTTGGAGCGTATGGCGCAGCTCGCGGCGGAGCAAGGTGCCTTGAACGGACAGGCCGGGGGCTTGATGCCGATGCTCCAGCAGGGCGGGGCGCAGGTGCTCGAGCAGCTTCGTGTCCTCGCCCAACAACAGTATCGGCTGTCGCAGGATCTGCGGCGGCTCCAGGCCGGTGGTCGGGCGCCCGGCGCCGGCGAACTGGCGGAAGAGGCCGAGGCGATCGCTCGCGACCTGGACCGCGGTCGACTGGACCCCCAGGTGCTGGAGCGCCAGGAGCAGCTGTTTCGCCGACTCCTCGATGCCGGCCGTTCGCTGGAGAGCGATGAGGAGGACGAGGCGAGGGAGCGGGTGAGCGAGGCGGCGCGGCCGCGTGCGGCACAGGCACCCGTCGGCGCACCGCCGGAAAGCGTGCCACGATTCCGCTACCCCACGTGGGAGGAGCTTAGAGGGCTCACGCCCACGGAGCGGCAACTGATCCTGGACTATTTCCGGCGGCTCAACGATGCGCGCCCGTAAGGTGTCCATCGTGGTGTGCCTCGGGTTCCTGGTCGGACCGGGTGCACTGTGGGGTCAGGAGCCGGGCCGACCGGTCGAGGCCGAAGGCGCGCGCCAGGAGGGCCTCACGCTCGAGCGGCAGGGACGATTCGGCGAGGCCGCGGTCGTCTACCGGCGCGGGCTCGCGGTCGCACCGGGGGATATGGGGCTCCTCATGGGTCTCGAGCGCTCGCTGGCCCGTGTGGGTCAGTTCGAGGCGCTGGGACCGTTCGTGGAACGCGCCGTCGCCGCTGATCCGCGGAATGAGTGGATTCGTGGCCTCGAGTTCCGGTTCGGCACGCGCGTGGGCGGATCGGACAGCGCCGCGGCGATCGCCGCTCGCTGGATGGCCGCCGTCCCCGGGAGCGTGACGCCGTACCGCGAGTGGGGGTCGTGGCTCGCCGAGCGCGGCGATGTGGTCGGGGCGAACGCTGTGCTCGCCAGGGGACGGGAGCGCTTCGGCGACACGCAACTGGCCGAAGTGAGCGCGCCAGTGCTCGCGCAGGCGGGCGAGTGGGACCAGGCTGCATCGCAGTGGGCGCTGGCCGTGCAGACCAACGTGGGTCTGCTCTCGCCCGCGGCGATGAGCCTCGGTCGCGCACCGGAGTCGGCCCGCTCCACGGTGCTGAAGACCCTGATGGACGACGGTGGGACGGCGGGACGCTGGCTCGCGTCCGACCTGTTGCTCGAGTGGGGCCAACCCGATGGTGCGTGGACCGTGCTGGATGCCGCGCTTCCAGGTGACCGTGCACGCGCTGCGGGCCTGCTGTCGCGGTTCGCCGATCGGGCGCTTGCCCTCCGGACGCGGGCCGGTTTCGACGTTCGCGGGTATGCGCTTGAGCGGCTCGCCCAGCGCACCTCGGGTTCCGCGAGCGAGCGGGCGCGGCTCGACGCGGCTCGAGCATTTGCCGATGCGGGCAATCTGGTGGGCGCGCAGCGAATGCTCGGGCAGATCTCGTGGGAGGGTGGCCGTCCTCCGGGTGACGTCGGGGACGCCATGGCGACGTTCATTCGCGTGCTGGCCGACGCCGGACAGGTGGCCGACGCGGAGACGCGCTACCATGAGTGGGCGCCACGGCTCGGTGCCGTGGAGGCGACGGAACTCCGAGGGCGGCTCGCGTGGAGCTGGGTCCGGCGTGGAGAGCTGGCCCGCGCCGAGCGGTTGGTCGAAGCCGACTCGTCACTCGCCGCCGTGGCCGTACAAGGCTGGATCGCGCTGTATCGCGGTGAGCTGGACCTCGCACGGCGCCTGTTCCGCGAAGCCGGCCCCTATGCACAGGATCGGAACGAGACCACACGGAGCACCGGTGCGCTCGTTCTCCTGGAGCGGGTGCCCAGCGATCGCGCTCCAGACCTCGGGCGCGGTCTGCTGTACGTGACACGGGGCGACACCGCCCGCGGCATCGCCTCACTCGAGTCCGCGGCAGCGGCGCTTTCGCCCACCGGTGGTCGCGCGGACGTCCTGACGTTGGCGGGCGAGTTGGCGACGCGGCTGGCGGCGCTCGACCGGGCGACCTCGCTTTTCGAGGCAGCACTCGGCGCCGATCCGGACGGGCCCACGGCGCCGGCGGCCGAGTTCGGCCTCGCCTCGATCCTCGCGCGCTCGGGGCGGACCACGGAGGCGCTCCGCCACTTGGAGCGTCTCATTCTCAGGTATCCGGAGAGCGCCTTGGTGCCGCAAGCGCGACGGTTGCTGGACCAGATCCGGGGCGCGGTTCCCAGGACGTGAAACGGCGCGAGTTGCTGATCGCCGTGGGTGCCGGCGCGCTCTCGACTGCCAGCCGGCCACTGGCGGCCGTGTCGCACCGATCGGCCGCCCCGGTGCTGATCCCTATGGACGACCGCCAGACCAATCACCTCAAGGCGTACGGCGTGACGTTCCGCGCCCTCAAGCGGGGTGGCCGCGCCGAATGGCTGTTGAACTTCCGCGGAGGGAGTTTCCTCCTGGAGGACGACCCCACCGCACGGCGCGAAGCCGCGCTCGACGGCGTGCTGATCGAGGATCTGCGGGCCTCGCACGAGGTCGACCTGCGCGGCCGCATCGCGGCGAGCAACATGGACGCCATTCCGCTCGAGAGAGCGCCGAGGGTCGCGGTGTATGCGCCCCCAACCGCGGCGCCGTGGGACGACGCGGTGACGATGGCTCTGGAATACGCCGGCATCGCGTACGACCGCATCTGGGATCCCGAAGTCCTGGCCGGTGCGCTCCCGGACTACGAGTGGCTCCATCTTCACCACGAGGACTTCACGGGTCAGTACTCGAAGTTCTTTCTCACGTCGAGCGGCGCGCCGTGGCTTCGCACCATGGTACGCCTGCACGTCGAGACCGCGCGCGCCTTGGGGTTCGCCGATCCCGCGGCGCTCAAGAAGGCCGTGGCGCGACGGATTCGTGCGTACGTAGGAGACGGCGGATTCCTGTTCGCCATGTGCACGGCCACCGAGACGCTGGAGATCGCGCTCGCCGCCGAGGACGTCGACGTTGCCGCCGAGTACAGTGACGGCTCGCCCATGGATCCGGACGCGACGGCCCGGCTACGCTGGGACCGGACGTTCGCGTTCCGCGGGGCGGTGCTGGAACGCGCGCCACAGACCGCCAGCTTCTCCGACATCGACGGGCACCAGGTGAATCACCCGACCCGACGACAGCCGTTGGGTGCGTTTCGCCTATTCAACTTCAGCGCGAAGATCGATCCGGTTCCCACGATGCTGGTGCAGTGCCACCGGGACGTCATTGCGGATTTCTACGGACTCACGACGTCCTTCAACCGGGAGCGGCTCAAGCCCGGCGTCATCGTGCTCGCCGAAGAGCCGGGCGCACCCTGGGTGAAGTACATCCACGGTGATTACGGACAGGGAACGTGGACGTTCCTGGGCGGACACGATCCCGAAGATCCTCAGCACCAGATTGGCGATCCTCCGACGGACCTGTCGTTGCACCCCCGTTCTCCCGGATACCGCCTGATCCTGAACAACGTGCTGTTCCCGGCGGCCAGGAAGCGCGAGCTCAAGACGTGACCACGCTTTCGCCCGATGTGTCATCCTTGGTGGCCGCGGAGATCGCGGCGGCCGGCGGACGCGAGGTCTCGTTCGTGGCCCGGGTGGATGAGCGCGGGGTCATAGTAGAGGCCCGTGCGGTTGCCCGCGGCACGGCGAGCGCGGTGCTTGCCCTCCCCGGGGTGGCCGCGCGTGGCGAGATCGTGCTGCACAACCACCCGTCCGGCGATCTCGACCCCTCGATGGCCGATCTCGACGTGGCTGCGAGGTTGCACGATGACGGCATCGGGTTTGGGATCGTCGACAACGCCGCGAACCGGCTGTACATGGTCGTGGAAGTCCCGCGGGCACGCGAGACCGTGGCCATCGATCCTGTGGCGACCGCTGCCGCGCTCGGGCCCGGGGGGTCCGTGGCCGGCGTGCTTGGGGAATTCGAGGACCGCGCGAGCCAGCGGGACATGGCCGCGTACGTGGCCGATTCGTACAACGAGGGCGGGATCTCGCTGCTCGAGGCCGGGACGGGCGTCGGCAAGTCGTTCGCCTACCTGGTGCCCGCCATCGAATGGAGCTACGCGAACGGCGAGCGCACGGTCGTCTCGACGAACACGATCAACCTCCAGGAGCAGCTGGTCGGGAAGGATCTGCCGCTTCTGGGGCACGCGTATGCCGACCGCGACCGCTCACCGACGTACGCGCTGCTCAAGGGGTGGAACAACTACGTGTGTCTGTCTCGGTTGCAGCTGGCGATGGGCGGGCAGGCATCGTTGCTCGAGGCGGAGCGGCAAGGGGAGCTGGAGTCGCTTGCCGATTGGGCGGCGCACACGACCGACGGCTCGTTGGCCGATCTGGTGGATCCGCCGTCGTTCGACGTGTGGGAGGAGGTGCGGGCCGAGGGCGACCTGTGCACGCGACTCGAGTGCCCGCACTTCGATCGCTGCTTCCTGTTCGAGGCGCGGCGGCGCGCGGCCGAGGCCGACGTGGTGGTGGTGAATCACCACCTCCTGGCGGCCGATCTCGCCGTGCGGCGGGTCCAGGACAACTGGCAGGAGGCGGCCGTGCTGCCGCCGTATCGCCGCCTGGTGCTGGACGAGGGACACCATCTCGAGGACGTGGCCGCGCAGCATCTCGGCACGCAGGTCACCTCACGCGGCATGCTGCGCGTTCTGGGACGGCTCGAGCGCAACGGCAAAGGACAACTTCCCACACTCCTCGCGGAGCTGGCGCGCGCGGACGATCTCCTGAGCAACGCCTCTGCCGAGCTGATTCGCACCGCACTCCTTCCGACGGTCGGTGAAACACGGGGCCAGGTGGAGCGCACGTTCCAGCTGCTGGCCGAGCGACTGATGGAAGCGGGCGGCGGTGTGCTGCGGCTGGACGATGGGTTCGCCACCGACCCGATCTGGGACCGCGGGCTCGGTGTGGCGCTGGACAATGTGGTCGGGGCGCTGGGACGGCTTCGGGACGGGGTCGAGACCGTGGCCGACCGGATGGAGCTTGCGGAGGAGCCGGACCGGCGCTCGCAGATCGTGGGTGAGCTGCGGGGAGTGGTACGACGGCTCGAGGCAGCCGCCGACGGGTTTGCCCTGGCGCTTCGCCCTCAAGCCGGCGCCGAGCTGGTGCGGTGGATCGAGCGGCGCGGCGACCGTCCGGCGGGAGGGCTGCCGTTCGGGGTGGCGCTGTCGGCGGTGCCGCTCGATCTGGCGAGCATCCTCAGAGCATCGCTGTTCGATCGTGTGGAGACGGTCATCGTGACCAGCGCGACGCTCGCCGTGGGCGGGACGTATGACTTTCTGCGGGATCGGGTGGGGTTGTCTTTGCCCCCGGATCCCGTGAAGTACGCGGAGGTGCTCCCCTCGCCGTTCGACTTCGGTCACCAGTGTCTGTTCGGGGTGCCGACGGACGTTCCGGACCCGCGGTCGAACGAGAACGGGCACGATCTGGCCGTGGCGCAGAGCATTCGCGAGCTGGCTGCCGCCTCGGACGGAGGGATGTTCGTGTTGTTCACCAGTCACGCGCAGCTTCGCCGGGTGGCCAACATGGTCCGCGAGTCGGTGGCGGGCCGGTGGCCCTTGCTGGTTCAGGGCGAAGGACCGCGGGACTATCTGTTGCGCCGTTTCCGCGATCTGGGCTCGGCGATCCTGCTCGGCACCGACAGCTTCTGGGAAGGCGTGGACGTGCCCGGAAGGTCCCTGAGGGTGCTGCTCCTCGCCAAGCTGCCGTTCAAGGTCCCGAGCGAGCCCCTCACGGCGGCGAGGCTCGAGTCCTTGCAGGCGCGCGGCCAGGACGGGTTCCGCCACTACCT
>CAYGCN010000032.1:0-26331 GCA_964348385.1 uncultured Gemmatimonadaceae bacterium | reverse complement strand
CCTCAAGGTGCACGCACGCAAGATCCCGCTGGCCGACGATGTGGGGCTGGAGACCATCGCGCGCGCGACCCCCGGGCTCGCGGGTGCCGATCTCGCGAACATCGTGAACGAGGCGGCCCTGCTCGCGGCCCGGCGCAACAAAAACAAGGTCGAGATGCTGGACTTCGAGGACGCCAAGGACAAGGTCATGCTGGGCGTCGAGCGGAAGAGCATCGTCCTGTCCGACGAGGAGCGGAAGCTCACGGCGTATCACGAAGCCGGTCACGCCCTCGTGAGCGTGCGTGTGCCGGGCCTCGACCCGGTGCACAAGGTGACGATCGTGCCACGGGGCCGCGCGCTCGGCATCACGTTCTCGCTTCCCGAAGAGGATCGCCACAACTACACGAAGGCGTACATCCTGGGGCGGCTTGCCATGGCGTACGGTGGCCGCGTGGCCGAAGAACTCATCTTCGGCCCGGAGAAGGTCACCACTGGCGCCGCACAGGACATCCAGCAGGCCACCGAGATGGCCCGACGCATGGTGACGCAGTTCGGCATGAGTGAGGCGATCGGGCCGGTGGCCGTGGGCGATCGCGAGCAACAGATCTTCCTGGGTCGAGAGATTGCCCAGCATCGCGAGATCTCCGACCGCACGGCGGAGATGGTGGACGCCGAGGTCAAGCGTATTCTGGATGAGGCCTTCGCGCGCGCCCGATCCATTCTGGAAGCGGACATGGATACCCTGCATCGCATGGCCGATGCGCTGCTGGAGCGCGAGACGCTCGATCGTGACGAGGTAGACCTCCTGGCAAAGGGACAGGATCTACCACCGCGCATTCCGTCCGAGAGCGCCGCGACACCCGAGCCGAAGCGGGAGGCGAAGGCCCCGGCACTCGCGCCGGGGAGTCGGCCCGTGCTCGGGACCCCGCCGGCTGAGCCGGCCGGCGCGTGACGGTCCTCCCACTCCATCCCTTCAGTTCAGCGGCTGTCGAGGACGCCCTGATTCATCGGGGCGTCGATCCCGCGCGTGCTGCGGCGTCGGCGCGTGGGATCCAGCCCGTGACCGTGGTGATCGACGATCTGGCGGCGGAACACCGTGATCGCCTCCTGACCGAGGCTGCGAGGCACGGCGTGGAATGCCTCACGGGTGACGGGTGGGCGCTGGTGACGGGCGGGGCCGCGGCGCTCGCAGCCCTGGTCCACCCCGAGCGCACGACGCTGCCGGCGCCGGTCGCCGAGCGGCTTGCCGGGCTCGTGGGGGCGACGTTCGAGCCACCCTGCGAGTGGATCATGGGTCGTGGCCAGATTGCCCTCGATCGGCCGGTCGTGGTCGGCATCCTGAACGTGACCCCCGACTCGTTCAGCGACGGGGGCAGGTATCTGGACCCGGACGCGGCGGTGCATCATGCCGAGGCGCTGCTCACGGCGGGTGCCGACGTCCTCGACATTGGTGCCGAATCCACCAGGCCAGGGAGCGTGGGACCGGTGCCGGTCGAGGACGAATGGCAGCGGTTGGCCCCCGTGCTCGCCGCGGTGGCGGCACGGTATCCGGATGTCCCGTTCAGCGTGGACACCGTCAAGGCCGAAACGGCGCGACGTGCGCTCGACGTGGGGGCGTGGGCGATCAACGACGTGTCCGGGCTCCGATTCGACCCGGCCATGGCCGAGGTGTGCGCCGCTCGAGACGCGGGCCTCGTGCTCATGCATTCGCGCGGCGCCTTCGGCGAGATGGCCAGCTACCGGCATGCGACCTACGGGCACGTGGTCGCCGACGTCGTGCGCGAGCTCGTCGCACAGGCCGCCCTCGCCCTCGCCGCCGGGCTCGATCGCCGCCGGGTGGTGCTGGATCCGGGCCTCGGGTTCGCCAAGACGCCGCAACAGAACCTCGCGATCCTCCGGGACCTGCCCTCCATCGCCGGCCTCGGGTACCCGGTGATGGTCGGCCCGTCCCGCAAACGGTTCCTCGGGGAGGTCACCGGTCGGGAGACGCTCGACCGCGATCTGGCGACTGCCGCCGCTTGCGTGACCGCGTATCTTGGAGGTGCCCGACTGTTTCGGGTACACGCGGTCGCGCCGACCGGGGAATCGTTGGCCGTCGTTCACGCCGTGCGGAGTGCTTGATGTCGTTCGAACAAATCCGGTTCCTGATTCCGGACTGGTACGACGTCGTCCAAATCCTCATCGTCGCGTATCTCATTTACCGGGTGCTCCTGTTTCTCGCGGGGACTCGGGCGCTCCAGATCCTGCTCGGCATCACGGCACTGGTGCTCGTGTACTTCGCGGCGCTGGTGCTCAAGCTCAACATGATCAGCACGCTGCTCGGCGTGGTGTTCACGTATGGCGCCGTGGCCGCCATCGTCGTGTTCCAGCCCGAGCTGCGGCACGCGCTCGCGCGGCTCGGTCGGTCGCGCGTGATCGGGTTCTTCGCCGGGACGAGCAAGAACGTCGTGGCGGACGAGATCGTGGAAGCCGTCGGCCGGTTGGCGCGAAACGGCACCGGGGCAATTCTCGCCGTCGAGCGGGAGGTGTCGCTCGACACGTATCTGGAGAGCGGCACCGCCATGCGGGCGACCGTGTCCGCGGATCTGCTGGCCACGATCTTCACGCCCTACTCGCCGCTCCACGATGGCGCAGTGCTGATCCGGGGCGACCAGATCATCGGGGCCGGCTGTGTGCTCCCGCTGACCCAGTTCCCGGTCCGGGATCGATCGCTCGGCACTCGGCACCGTGCGGCCTTGGGGCTTTCGGAAGAGACGGACGCGGCCGTCGTGGTGGTTTCGGAGGAGACGTCCAACATCTCGGTGGCGGTTCGCGGGAACCTGCGGCGTGGGGTGACGCCCGATCAGCTGCGGGAGTATCTCGCCACGTCGGGCGATACGACTCTTGCGCTCTCGAGCGCCTCTAGTGACGCTTCACCGGCCTGACCAGCAAACCCCAACCGATCACGAGCGCCGCATGCAGCCGCAGCTGACGGCCGTCGCCAAACCGCCGTATCGCCTCGCCCTCGCGGTGTTCGTGGCCGTGCTCGCCGGCTATCTCGTGACGCTGGCCCCGACGGTCACCTTCTGGGATGCGGGCGAGCTGATTGCGGCGGCCAAGATCCTGGGCATTCCGCACCCGCCAGGCACGCCGCTCTTCGTGCTCATGGCGAACACCTGGGGCGAGATCGTCCGGATCGGTGAGTTCGCGTTCCGGACCAACCTGCTGACCGCGATCTTCAGCGCCTCGGCCGCGGCGTTCTTCTTTCTCTTGGTGTCGCAGTCGCTGCGCGGCGGGCTGCAGACCGGGCCGAACGAGGATCGGGTGTTCACGCTGGGCGGGGGGGTGGCGGCGGCGCTGGTCTCGGCGTTCACGTTCACGGTCTGGCAAAACTCCAACGAAACCGAAGTCTACATGGTGGCCGCGTTCAGCATCGCGGCCGTGTCGTGGCTCGCGTGGGTGTGGCGCCAGCACCGTGGTGGGGAGCGGGCGCCGCACGTGCTGCTCCTCATCGTGTACCTCGAGGCCGTGTCGATTGGGAACCACCTGCTCACCCTCCTGGTCGGTCCGGCGCTCCTCGGGTTCATGTGGCACGTGCTGCGCACGAGCCCGCTGCGGGACGAGCGCGACCGGGCCACCGAGTGGGCGCAGTGGGCGGTCATGGTCGGGGTGTGGGCGCTGCTGATCGGGGTCGGGCTAGGCAGCCCCGTGCTGCTCGCCGCCGGCGGGATCGTGTTCGTCCTCGCTGCCGCCTACGCCACGTCGATCGGCGCGTTTGCCTTTGCCGGTACCGTGCTCGCGATCGCCGTGGCGGGAGCGACCACCTACCTGTTTCTGCTCGTCCGGGCCAAGGTCGGGCCGATCATCAACGAGGCCGACCCCTCGACGTGGGGCAGCCTGTGGGACGTCATCTCGCGCGAGCAGTATCCCCCGCGCTCGCCCATCGACAACCCCATCTATACGACGCGCGAGGGCGGGTTCCTGGACCGCTTGGGCGCGTTCGTCGGCTGCCTGTTCCAACTCGTCGATGGCCCCGTGCCCGCGGACGAGGCGGTGTTTGGCATTCCACGCTGCTACACCGTTCGCAGCATCCCGTTGATGCTGCGGCAGGCCCAGAACTACCTCCAGTACTTCGACTGGCAATGGGTCAACGGCTTGGCGCGCCACACGCCGGTGTTCGCGCCCATCCGGCTGCCGTTCACGTTGGCGTTCATCGCGCTCGGTGTGTACGGAGCCCAGACGCTGCGGTGGAAGGACCGATCGGTCTTTTGGCTGCTGCTGCTGCTGTTCCTCACGACCGGTCCCGGCCTCGTGGGGTACATGAACTTCAAGCCGGGGTACTCGCTGGCGTGGGACCTGTATCCGAGCATCGAGATGCACGAAGTGCGGGAGCGGGACTATTTCTTCACCGTCTCGTTCCAGGTCTGGGGACTGTTCGTCGGCATCGGGCTTGCCGCACTCTACCGCCTTCTACGGGAGCGGCTGCGCGAGGCAGGGAGCGTCAATCGTCGGACGCTGCTCCCGGCCGGGGTGCTCGGCCTCGCCCTGGTACCGTTCGCGTTCAACTTCACCGCGGCCTCGCGGGCGCACGGCCCGGATGCGACGCTCGCGCGCGAGTTCGCCTACAGCCTGCTGCAGTCGGTCGAGCCGTACGGTATCGTCTTCACCAACGGCGACAACGATACGTTCCCGCTGTGGTACTTGCAGGAGGTCGAGGGCGTGCGGCAGGACGTCGCGGTCGTGAACCTGTCCCTGGGCAATACGGACTGGTACATCCGTCAGCTGCGAGACAACCCGGTGCGACCGTTCGATGCCGAGCGGTCCCCCTGGTATGCCGCCCTCGCCCCGGCGGAGATGCCGGGAGCGCTGCACACGCTGACCGATCGGGAGGTGGGTGAGTTCCGGAGCTTCCTGCTGAGCCGGGCCATGACGTTCCCGGCCGGACGCCTGCGAGTCAGGTTCGAGGAGAACAGCGCGTTCTACGTCTACGACCAGTTGATCCTCCGCCTGATACAGGAGAACTGGGATCGGCGGCCCATCTATTTCTCCATGACGGCCGGGACCCAGAACTGGGCGCGGCTGGCCGACTACGTGACCCAGCAGGGGCTGGTCTTCCGGGTCCATGCAGCGGAGGCTCCCGATAGCTCCCGCCTCGTCCCCGGCATCTTCGGCGTGCCGCTCGATGTGCCGCGCACCGATTCCCTGGCCTGGGATATCTACCGCTACGGCGGTCTCCCGGATGTCGATTCGCTCGCCGTAGATCCCACGAGTCGCAACATCGCGATCAATCTGAGCTATCCCTTCTACGGTCTTGCGTGGGCGTACGAGGTGCTCGGTGATCGCGAGCGCTCCGCCGCGAACCTGCGGAGAGCCCTCGCCTTGCACTACCTCCCGGAGATCGCCCAGGCGGTGGACTCCCTGGACCAGATCTTCACCCTCCCGCCGCCGCTGGCCGATACGCCCATCACGCCGTAGGCGCGGCTCGCGCCCGGGGCCCGGTGGTGCTTTGTCTTCGCTCAGGGGCCCGGCTATGTTGACTGGTTATGGATTTGACCGCCCTGTCCGCGAACCTCGCCCGGGTGCGGGACGACATCGCTGTGGTGCAGGCGGCGCACGGCCTGTCGGGGCCGGTGCAGATCGTGGCGGTCACGAAAGGCCACGGGCCGGCGGTGGCCCGGGCCGCGGTGTGTGCCGGTCTCCGGGACCTGGGGGAGAATCGGGTGCAGGAGGCGCTTGGCAAGGTGGACGCGCTGGCCGATCTCGACGTGAGATGGCACTTGATCGGCCACCTCCAGACCAACAAGGCCAAGCACGTACCGGGGCGGTTCGCCATGGTGCACTCGATCGATTCGTTGCGCGTGGCCCAGGCGGCCGAGTGGGCCATGGCGCGACGAGTGCCGGACGGCGAACTGGCCGTCCTCGTGCAGGTCAACGTGGCAGGCGAACATCAGAAGAGCGGGTGCGCGCCGGACGAGGTGGCACCCTTGCTCGAGCAGATGGCGGGATTGCGGCACGTGGCCGTGCGGGGACTCATGACCATGGCGCCGTATACGGACGACGAACGGGTGCAACGACACGTGTTCTCGACACTGCGACGCTTGCGGGACGACCTGGCTGATCGGGGACACGACTTGCCGGAGCTGTCCATGGGGATGTCCGGCGACTTTCGGGCGGCGGTCGCGGAGGGCGCGACGATCTTGCGACTGGGTACGGTGCTGCTTGGGGAGCGGCCAGCATGAACGATCACGAATTCCGGCTCACGCCGGCTGATATCCGCGCCCAGCAATTTCGGCGCTCGGCATTTGGGTACGAGGTCGCGGCGGTCGAGGATTTCCGGAGCCGCGTCGCCGAGGCGTTCGAACGACTGATGCGCGAGCGCGCGGCCCTGGAAGAGCGGGTGCAGAGCACGCGCGAGCAGCTCAAGGCCTACCGCGAGCAGGAAAAGGCGCTCAACGAGGCGGTGGTGATGGCGCACCAGGTGCGGGAGGACATTCACCAGGCTGCCAGGCGAGAGTCGGAGCTGCAGCTCAAGGAAGCGCGCACACGTGCCGACGATGTGCTCGCGGAGGCTCGCACGGCGGAGGCCACGATCCGGCGGGACATCGAGGAGGCGCAGCGGCAATTCGCGGCATACATCGCCGCATTCCGGCGCTTGCTCGAGCGGCAACTCGCGGAAATCGACGCGCTCGCCGAACACGAGCGGGATGGGAGCCCGCCGGTGTGACCGAGGCCGCCGGCACGCTGCAGACAGCCATCGATCGGGCGGTCGCGGTGATTCGTGCGCGTACGCCCATTGAGCCCACGGTGGGGTTGATCCTCGGCACGGGTCTTGGCGGACTTGCCGACGAGATCGCGGTCGAGGCCGAGGTCGCGTACGAGCAGATCCCGGGGTTTCCGATCCCGACGGTCGAGACGCACGCCGGGCGGCTACTCCTGGGCCGTCTCGCGGGCGTGTCGGTCGTCGCGATGCAGGGCCGATTCCACCGCTATGAGGGGTACTCGCTCGCCGAGATCGGCTTTCCCGTCCGGGTCCTCAGGGCGCTTGGCGCCGAAACGCTCGTCGTGTCCAACGCGTGCGGCGGCATGCACCCGCTCTGGGCGCCCGGTGATCTCGTGCTGATCGCGGACCACATCAATCTCTTGGGTGACAATCCGCTGGTCGGCCCCAACGACGATGCCTTGGGCCCGCGGTTTCCCGACATGTCCGAGCCCTACGACGGTCGGCTGCGGGCCCTGGCGCGCGACGTGGCGCGCGGGATGAAGCTCACGTTGCGCGAGGGCGTCTACGTGGCCGTCACCGGACCGAATCTCGAGACCCCTGCCGAGTACCGGTTCCTCCGGATGATCGGTGCGGACGTGGTCGGCATGTCCACGGTGCCCGAGGTGATCGTCGCGGTTCACAGCGGCATGCGGGTGCTGGGAATCTCGATCATCACTGACGCTTGCCTGCCCGACGCGCTCGAGCCGGTCGACGTGCCGACGATCATCGCAACGGCGCGGCGAGCCGAACCTGCCTTGACGCGCCTCGTGACGGGCGTCGTTGGGAGGTTGTCGTCGTGATGTACGAGCCGATCGACTACACCGATCCCGACGCCTTCGAGCGCGGCGTGCTGGAGGTGTGGCGGAACGAGGATCTGTTCCATCGCACGCTGGACGCGACTCGCCAGGGCGAGCCGTACGTGTTCTACGAGGGGCCGCCAACGGCCAACGGTCGTCCGGGCATTCACCATGTGTTCGCACGGACCATCAAGGATCTCGTGTGTCGGTACCACACGATGCTGGGGCGCTCCGTGACCCGCATCGCGGGCTGGGACACCCACGGGCTCCCGGTGGAGATCGAGGTGGAGAAGAGCCTCGACATCAGTGGCAAGGCCGACATCGAGCGCTACGGGGTCGCCGAGTTCAATCGGCGCTGCCGAGAGAGCGTGTTCACGTACAAGGCGGAGTGGGAGTCCCTGTCCGAGCGCATCGGGTATTGGCTGGATTACAGTCGTCCGTACGTCACCTACACCAAGGAGTACATCGAGACGGTGTGGTGGCTCCTGCGTCGGCTGTACGACCTGGACCGCTTGTATCAGGGTCACAAAGTGCTGCCGTACTGCCCACGCTGCGGCACCGCACTGTCGAGCCACGAGCTCGCGCAGGGGTACGCCACGCACCGATCTCCGTCGATCCACGTACTGTTCCATGTGCTCGGCGAGCCGGAGCGCTTCCTCTTGGTGTGGACCACGACCCCGTGGACCCTGCCGTCGAACGTGGCCGTGGCCGTCCACCCGGACCTCACCTATGTGGAGCACGACGTGGATGGGCGACGGGTGATCGCCGAACGCGCGATTGCCGAGCAGCGCTCGTTCCCTGGAGCGACCGGTGGCAAGCCGCTGGCCAGCTTCAAGAAGACCGGCGAGTACCAGGGTCGGGATCTGGTGGGGTGGCGGTACGCGCAGCTGTTGGATGCCTTTCCGGTGGATCCCGCCCGGGCGTTCCGCGTGATCCCGGGGGAGTTCGTCACCAACGAGGAAGGCACCGGCCTGGTGCATCTGGCCCCCGCCTTCGGCGCCGACGACTATGCGGCGGTCCAACGCGAGGACCTCGCGTTTCTCAATCCGGTCGATGCGGCGGGACGGTTCGTCGGGGGAAGCTGGGAGGCGATCGAGGGCCGCACGGTGTTCGAGGCGAACCCGGTGATCGCGGACCGGCTGGAGCGAGATGGAAAGCTGTTCGGTCGCTACCAGCCCGATGGATACGAGCACACGTACCCCTTCTGCTGGCGCTGCGATTCGCCCCTCATCTACTACGCGCGGGAGTCGTGGTTCGTCCGGACGACGGCGTACAAGGACGCCATGCTGCGCATCAACCGCGACGTGGCGTGGGCGCCGCCCGAGGTCGGGGAGGGACGGTTCGGCGAGTGGCTCGAGAACAACGTCGATTGGGCCCTGTCCCGCGACCGCTACTGGGGTACGCCGCTCCCAGTCTGGGTATGCGAACGGGACCGCGAGCATCGCGTCGTGATGGGGTCCTATGCCGACCTCGAGGAGCGCACCGGTGCTCCCCTGCCGGACGAGTTCGACCCGCACAAGCCGTTCATCGACGCCGTCACCTTCGGCTGCGACCACGCCGGCTGCGGGGGGACCATGCGCCGGGTGTCCGAGGTGATCGACGCCTGGTTCGACTCGGGGTCGATGCCCTACGCGCAGTGGCACTATCCGTTCGAGCACGAGCGCGAGTTCGAGCGCCACTTCCCGGCGGATTTCATTTGCGAGGGGCTGGATCAGACCCGGGGGTGGTTCTATTCGTTGCTGGCTATCGCAGCCGGCGTGTCGGACAGTCCCGCATACCGTCACGTCATCGTGAACGGATTGGTGCTCGATGCCGACGGCCGGAAGATGTCCAAGCGCGTCGGCAACGTGGTGGATCCGTGGCAGGCGGTGCGTGAATTCGGTGCCGATGCGGTCCGCCTGTATCTGCTCGCGTCGAGCCAGGTTTGGCTCCCCAAGCGGTTCGACGCGGCCGCGATCCGCGAGGTGGCGGCGGGATTCCTCAACCGGCTTCGCAACACGTATGGGTTCTTCGCCCTATACGCCGAAGATTGGGTGGCGGGCTCGGGACCACCGCCCGCGGACCGGCCGCTTGTGGACCGCTGGCTCCTCGGCCGGCTGGACGATCTCGTCGATGCGGTGCGCCGCGCCTGGTCTGGGTACGACGTGACCGCGGGGGTGCGGGCCATCATCGAGTTCTGCGACTCGGATCTGTCGAACTGGTATGTCCGCGTCAATCGGCGACGGTTTTGGGCGCCCGATGCCACGGCCGATTCGGCGGCGCTGAGCACGCTGTACGACGCCCTCGTCACGGTGGCTCGCCTTCTGGCGCCGGCCGCCCCGATCGTGAGCGATGCCATCCATCGACGACTCACGGGCTCGTCGGCCCACTTGGCCTCGTTTCCCGAATCGCAGGGCCGCGCCGACAGGACCGTCGACGCAGCGATGGACGCCACCCGGCGGCTGGCGTCGCTGGCGCGAGCTGCGCGCGAGGAGGCCGGGCTTCGGGTTCGGCAGCCGCTCGCGCGGATGCACGTGGCCGTGCCCGCAGCGCTCAGGGGACCGGTGTTCGACGAGTTTCTCGAGGTGCTCGCGGCCGAGATCAACGTGCGTGCCATCGGGATCGTGGCGTCGGACGAGGAACTGGTGCGTTTAAAGCCGAAGCCCAGTTTCCGGTCGCTCGGCAAGCGGTATGGCAAGGACACACCGCAGGCCGCCGCGGGCACGGCACAGCTCACGCCGGACCAATTGCGGGAGGTAGAGGCCGGGCGGAGGGTCACGGTAACCCTCGACGGTCGCACGTTCGACTACGGACCCGATGATGTCGTCGTGGAACGGGTTGTCAAGACCGAGTGGCTGGTGCAGAGCGACGGGCCCTTCGTGGCGGCGCTCGATCCCCATCTCACCGATGAGCTGCGACAGGAGGGCCTTGCGCGAGAAATCATCAATCGTGTGCAGAGGCTACGAAAAGAGGCCGGATACGATTACAATACCCGGATTGAGCTCGCGGTTGCGGGGGCGGCCGAGGTCGCGGCAGCGGCCGAGGCGTACCGGGACGTGATCGGCGGAGAGACCCTGGCACGCAGATTGGACATCGGGGCCGAGCTGCCGGACGCGGACGGGCTCGAACGGGTGGACATCGACGGCCGCGAGGCAGTCATCTCCGTCCGGCGAACGACTTCAGACGGAGCATGACCAGCGGTCGAGCAGGCAGGGGATGATACGGATATGAAGAAGAAACAGCTGACCCACCTCGAACAGCGACTCCTCGAGGAGCGAGCCCGTGTGATGAAGGAACTCGGGCACTACGACGAGCAGTTCAGCGGTACGCTGCAGGCCTCGGACGGTGATCTGTCGTCGTATTCGTTCCACATGGCGGACCAGGGAACCGACGCGATGGAGCGTGAGAAGCAGTTCCTGTTCGCGTCGAAGGAAGGGCGCTACCTCTGGCACGTGAACGAAGCGCTCCGTCGGCTGTACGCGAAGCCCGAGGAGTTCGGCATGTGTCACGAGTGCGGCGACCCCATCGGGTTCGAGCGCCTCGACGCCTTGCCGCACGCGCGGTTGTGCATCAAGTGCAAGGCCAAAGAGGAAGATGCCAAGCGGGACTAAGCGACCCCTGTTTTGGGGCGTGGTCGGCTCGGTCGTCCTGCTCGACGTCGTCACCAAGCAGATCGCCGTGGCGACGCTCGGGCCGATGCCGGTCCGCGTGCTCGGTGATTGGCTTACCCTGCGGCTCGTCTACAATCCCGGCGCCGCATTCGGCATCCACGTCGGCGCGTATTCCCGCTGGGTCTTCACGGGGCTCGCCATCGTCGCATTGATCGTGTTGGGATCGATGGTGCGCCACACCGCCCCCAACCAGTGGTTTCGCCTCACCGCTCTGGCGCTCGTGTGCGGCGGCGCGGTCGGCAATCTCCTGGATCGTCTGCGATCGGCCCGCGGCGTGGTCGATTTCATCGACGTCTACATTGGCTCGTTTCACTGGCCCACCTTCAACGTGGCCGACATGGCCGTGAGCTGTGGTGCGATTGCGCTCGCGATCGTGCTGTGGCAGGAGGGCAAGGACCACCCCGATCGAGCAGCGGAGCGGACCGACCCTCAGGAGGCCTGAGCGCATTCCGGCCATCGCGCACGCGTTCTCCATCGTCGCCGACGCCACCGAACGGCTCGACCGCTTTCTCGCCGATCAACTCTCGATTTCCCGAACGCACGCCGCCCGACTGGTTGCCGACGGCCGGGTGCGCGTGAACGAGCAGGCCGCGCGCGCGTCCCGCACGCTCCAACGGGGCGATCGGGTCGTCGTAGAGATCCCGGAGACGGCACCTCCCCGCCGGCTGGTGCCGCACGCCATGGAGCTCACGGTCGTGTTCGAGGACGAGGCCGTCATGGTCCTCGACAAGCCGGCCGGACTGGTGGTGCATCCCGCCCCCGGCCACTGGGAGGACACGTTGCTCAACGCCCTGGTGGCGCGGGGGACAGCGTTGGGCGGCGCATCGACCGGGCGTCCCGGGATCGTGCACCGCCTGGACAAGGACACGTCGGGGCTGCTCATCGTCGCCAAGACCGAAGCGGCGCACCGCGCGCTGTCACGGGCCCTTGGGCGACGTCAGATCGAGCGCCGCTACGCCGCGCTCGTGTGGGGGCACGTGAGTGGTGAGGTGGAGATCGATGCCCCGGTCGCCCGGCACCCCAAGGATCGGAAACGGATGACCGTGCTCGCGACGGGCCGGCGGGCCGTGTCGCACGTCCGACAGGTCGCGCGCTTCGCGGTGTGCGACCTGGTGCATGTGGCGTTGGTCACGGGCCGAACGCACCAGATTCGCGTACACTTGGCGCACGTTGGACATCCGATCGTGGGTGACCCGACCTATGGCCATGGGGGCGCCCGGCGCGTGACCGGGTCACAGCGCCCGGCGGCCGAGGCGATCGAACGGGCGGCGCCGCGCCAGGTGCTGCATGCGGCGTCCCTGCGGTTCACGCACCCCCTCACGGGGTCGCCGGTCGAGTTCCGGAGCGAGTGGCCCCACGACCTTCGGGCGACGTTGGCCGCCGCGTCGGATGACGAGCGTTTCCTTGATCGGACCGATGCCCTCGCATACCTTCGCTTCTTCGAGTGATGACACGGACCCGGGCGGGGCGCCGTCGGTGGGCGACAGGCACGCTCGATCCGCGGGAAGACGAGGCATCCCACCGGCCAACGACGAGGCGTCCGATCGCCCCGCAACCCGTGCCAGGCCCATGACGGCCCCGCCACTCGATCCCTCGCCGAGGACTGTGTCCTCGGACCGCGACCGTCCCATTCTGCTTTCGCTGATCGACCGGATCGACCCGGCGGACGCTGGTGCCCACAACAACCTGGGCGTCGTGCTGTACCGTCACGGATTGGTGGCCGAGGCGGTCGAGCAGTTCCGCCGAGCCGTCGATTTGGATCAGGGGCTGCGCACGGCACGTCGCAACCTGGAGATCGCGCATACCGAGTCCGGACACTACGACCGCCGGATCGCCGTGCTGCGAGAGCGCCTGCGGAGTGACCCGGACGATCACGGTGCCCGCCACGAACTCGCCCGAGTGTATGCGGCCCTGCGGCGGTACGACTCAGCGGTGGACGAGTTGCAGGCACTGGTCGCGCGGGCGCAGCCAAGTGTGGACGTGCTCATCGAGTTGGGACTCGCCGAACGGGCGCTTGGCCGTGCACGCGCCGCCGGCGAATGGTTGGAGCGGGCCTGTGCCCTGGATCCCGATCACGCGACAGCGCGCCGCCATCTCGGCACGGTGCTGCACGAACTCGGGCGGTACGAAGCAGCCCTCGAATCGCTGCAGCGCGCTGTCGGGACCGACCCGGACGACCCCGAGGCCCACTACCAGCTTGCCTTTGTGCTCGGAGATCTCGGTCGCCACGAAGAGGCCAACGAGGCCACTCGACGTGCCATCCAGCTGAGCCCGCTCATCGGGCGACCGTCGGCTCAGCTCTCGTTGGAGACCCCCTCGAAGCGATCGGCGTTCGGGTCGGCGTTGCCAGAGCGGCGTCCCAGTGCCGCGCTCGCGCATTACAACCTCGGCCTGGGATTCCGGCGCCGCGGCCTGTACGTCGAGGCCCTGCGCGAATTCCGGCTGGCACTCGAAGAGGGGGACGACCGCAATCTCGTCCTGCCCGCCGCGGCATCGGTGCATCTTCTCCAGCGAGATCACGCCGCCGCGCTCGAGCTGTACGAGCAATTGGTTGACGAGCTGGCGGGCTCCGCAAAGCTGTGGAACGAGCGCGGGGTCGTGCTCCACCAGCTCGGGCGGTTCGACGAAGCGCTGGAGTCGTACCGGCGGGCGATCGAGCTGGATCACGCGCACGTGTACGCGCGCAACAACACGGGCGTCGTGCACATTCACCTCGGCCGCACGGCGGAAGCGG
This sequence comes from uncultured Gemmatimonadaceae bacterium, assembly GCA_964348385.1. Taxonomy (GTDB): domain Bacteria; phylum Gemmatimonadota; class Gemmatimonadetes; order Gemmatimonadales; family GWC2-71-9; genus JAOTVV01. Next base: position 12,432 of record CAYGCN010000032.1, on the reverse strand, counting down.
TCCAGGTCTTCTACCAGGCCATGCAGGTCGAGGCCCGGGCCGTCCTCCCACGCGTGAACCTCGGGCTGCTCCTTCTCCGACTCCGCCAATTCGAACACGCGATGGACGCGTTCCGTGGCGCGCTCACCCACGAGCCGGCCAACGCCGTGGCGTGGAACGGGGTGGGTCTGGTCCTCACGGAACTGGGGCGGCATGACGACGCGCGCAACGCCTTCGCTCGCGCGGTGGACGCCGATCCGGAGGATGCAGATGCCCACTACGGACTGAGCTTCGCCTTGTCGCGGCTCGGCGAGTATGACGAGGCGTTGCTGGAGGTGACCAGGGCACAGACGCTCAACCCGTACTACCAGCCCGGCCGATTTCGGCTCGCGATCGACCTCATGAAGGAGGATCCGAGCTTGGTCATCCTGCCCGAGATTGCTGCGGACGTCTCGGCGGGACTGGGCCGCGAGGGGTTCGCGTTCGAGGCCGGGTTGTTGGACGATCTGTTCAGCGATCTGGACGGGCGGGCGGGTGGACCGCCGGTACCGCCGGATTCGCCGTTTCGACGGGCGAGGGCGCTGGCGGCTGAGGGAGACCTGGAAGTGGCGAGCGATGTGGTGCGGGACGGGCTCGCGGGGGGCCACGATCCGATTGAAGGCAACGCGCTGCTCGGCGAGCTGTATGCCCGACGCGGGCTGTACGGCGAGTCCCTGGAGCGCTACCGGGCGGCGCGAGAGGCGGCGCCGCACCGGCCGGACCTTCGGCTCGGCGAAATCCGTCAACTCCTGGCCCTCGGCAAATCCGGGGCGGCGCTGGGAGCGGCGGCGACGCTCGCCGCCGACCATCCCGGAGAGATCGAGGCGCTCGCGACCCTCGCGGAAGCACGCCTGGCAATGGGTCAGCCGGCTCCGGCACTCGACGCGCTGCGCGAGGCACGGTCCAGGGCACCGCAGCACGTCGATCTGATGAAGCTCGAGGGTCGGATTCGGTCCGCGTTGGGAGCCTACCGGGAGGCCCGCGTGGCGTACCGGGCGGCCGTGCAGCTCGATCCTGCCGACGCCTCGGCGTGGATCGGGCTGGGTCACACCAGTGAGCGGCTGGAGGACGCGAGCACTGCCGAGGCCGCGTACCGCCGGGCCCTGATGGCGGACCGGCAGTCGGTGACGGCGCTCCTGGCGCTGGCCAACCTCCACCGACGAAACGGCGAGCCCTCCCGGGCGGTGAATCTGCTGGCGGAGTTGCTGTACCGGCATCCGTCCAACGTGGACGCCCTGGCCGCGCTGGGCCGATCGCTGTTGGACGACGGTCGCCCCGAGGAGGCGGTCCACGCATTCGAGCGACTCCTGACCTACGACCACACCAATGTCGGTGCGTTCTTCCTGTCGGCCATCGCCGAGGCTCGGCGGCATCGCTTCCGCGAAGCGGTGCGGTGCTGGGAGCGGGTCATCGAGCTGGATCCGGACGGTCCCGCCGCGGCACGTGCCCGCCACTTCGCGGCGACGGCGCTCGACCTCGAACAGATCTTCCCGGTGGAGGACCCGTCCGATGGCAATTGAAGGGCCACTGCGCGAGCTGAGCATCCACGACGTGTTCCAGCTCCTCGACCTGAGTCGGGAAACGGGGGTGCTGACCGTCTCGTCGCGCGTGCGTCAGAATCGCGGGTCGGTGTACTTCGACCAGGGCGCCATCGTCCACGCACGAATCGACAGCAACCCGCATCCGCTGGGCACGGTGCTGCTCAAGGCGGGAAAGGTGACGGAAGCGGATCTCCAGCGCGCGGGTGGCATGCAGCACCGTGGTGACCGACGCCGCCTGGGCGAGATCCTCGTGGCCATTGGGAGCCTCAGCCGACGCGAGCTCGACCGGCAAGTCCGCATGCAGATCGAAGAGGTGGTGTTCGAGATGATGAGCTGGCGCGAGGGGTACTTCGCGTTCCGCGAAGGTCCGCCTGTCGACATCGCTGCCGAGGCCACCGTGCGGATTCCCACGGGGTTACTGCTGCTCGAGGCCACCCGGCGAATCGACGAGTGGTCGCGCATCGCGGCACGGGTACCGCATGCCGGCATCGTTCCCGTGCTGGCGGCCGCCAACGCGGACGGCGGCCGGCTGGAGCTCTTCGCGGCGGAGTGGGAGCTGCTTGCCGTCGTGGATGGCGAGCGCGATCTTCGCGCCATCGGTGAGCTGTTGGGACGCTCGGAATTCGACATTGCGCGGACGGCGTTCGGGCTCGAGAGCGCGGGGATCATTCAACTCTTGGACCGCGCAGACGCGGCGGACTGGGCTGGGGAGGTCGGGCCGGACCTCGAGTCGCTCGTGGAGCACGCGGTCGCGGCGCTCGAGGCCGGCGATGTCGACGGCGCGGAGCACTGGGCACGCGCGGCGCGCGTGCGGTTTCCCGATGAGCCGTTGGCCCTGGTGGTCGCTGGACGGGCGCACCTGCTGGCGGGACGCCCAGTGGAGGCGGAGCAGGAGTTTCGCAAGGCCTTGCGGCTGGATCCCCTGATCATGGACGCCCATCGATTGCTCGGCGATGCCTTGGTGCGTCAGGGACGCCTGACGGAAGCCGCGGATTGGTGGAACCGATGGCTCACGCTGGCAGCGCACTCCGACGAACTCGCCGAGGAGGCGCGACAGGTGCAGGACGCGGTGCGCGCGGCGGCCTCGCTCGCGCGGTTCCTGGAGGTGGTCCGTGGCTAGGGAACTGCAAGCAATGGCGGACCTGTTCGACCGGGACCCCGGGAGCCTCGTGTTCCTCGAGTTGGGTGAGGAACTCCGGCGAACGGGGCGTCTCGAATCGGCGGTCCGCGTGGCCCTCACGGGGCTCGAGTGGCACCCGAGCCTGGCGGAAGCCCATGATCTCTACGCACGGATCTTGGTGGACATCGGCGACCTCGATCGGGCGGGCGTCGTGTGGACGCGGGTGCTGGAGCGGCATCCGAGGCACGTCGGGGCGTTGAAGGGCCTGGGGTTCCTGTCGTTCTGGGATGGGGATATCGAAATGGCTCTCGACCGTCTCGAAACGGCGCTCGGCGTGGATCCGACGGACCACACGGTTGTGCAGGCATTGATGACCGTGCGCGCCGCCGTCGACGCGGCGGCGCCGGCGCCGGAACCGGCGCCGGTCGATCCCGTGTTCAGCGGCTTCGAGGGCGCCGACGACGGGATGCTGCTGGTCAGTGATCGGGGACGCGTGCTCGGGGGTCGGCTGCGCGGCCCGACCGGGGACGACGTGTCGGAATCCGCGGCGGCGTACCTGTCCGGCACGGCGCAGGAGGCGGAGCGCACGGCTCGGATGCTCGGTCTTGGCGCGTGGCGCTGGATGGTGGCGGAGGCGGCCGACGGCAACGTGCACGTCAGCAGCCCGGATCCAGACACGTTGTTGCTCGTGGTGCGCGATCGTAGCGTGCCGGCGGGGCGGCTCGCGGTGCTGGCCGAGCGGGCCGGCCACGCGGCGCGAGCTTGGCTGGGAGACGGTCACCCGTGACCCACCCGTATGTTCGGCTCCTTGATCAGGTCACGCGGGTCGGTGGTGTGCGGGGAGCAATGCTCGTCGAGGCCGACGGCGGCTTGGTGGTGGCGGAATCGCTCATGGAGGGTATCCGGGGGGGCGCCGTGGCCGCGCTGGCGGCGAGCCTCACCCGGCGCTTCACCATGGTCACGAAGACGAGTGCCGTGGGCGACCTCGGCTTCCTGCAGCTGCAGGGCGAAGATGGCACGCTCGCGATCGTGCCTGCACCGGCGGGTGTGTTGGTCGTCGCCGTTGGCGGGTCGGACATGAACGTCGGCCTCGCACGTCTCGAGATGCTTCGGGTGGCGGAGGTGGTGCGGTGAGGCGGACGCGGGCGGTCGAGGCGTGGACACTCGAGCCCTTGAATCGGTTCGTGGTCGAGTCCGGGGCCCGGTTCACACTGCTGATGACGCCGGCCGGGCAGGTGCTGGCGCAGCACGGGTTCACCCGGGCTGTGGATGTTATGGCGTCGGCGGCCCTCGGTGCGGCGATCTTCTCCTCCACCCGCGAGATCGCCCGCATGCTCGGGGAGCGGGAGTTCCGGGCGCTGAACCATCAGGGACGCCAATACGGGGTGTTCCTCGGCGCCCTCGACACGCATCGGGGCAAACTCCTGGTGCTGGTGGTCTACGGGCCGGATTCGTCTCTGGGGCTCGTGCAGCTATTCTTCGGCGATTTGGCGGAGCAGCTCGTCGTGGCCGCTCCGATTCCCGAGGTGCCGCGCGCGCCGATCCTCGCGGCGGATTTCGAACGCGAGCTGAACGAGAGTCTCGCGAGCCTCTTCGGACGGTGACGCCGTGTCGCTAGTCAACTTCACGACCCGCGAGATCACCTGCAAGATCGTGTACTACGGACCCGGGCGGTCCGGAAAGACGACCAATCTCCAATACATCTACGGTCGAGTGCCCGACGATCGTCGCGGCCGCATGGTTTCGCTCGCCACTGAAACGGAGCGAACGCTGTTCTTCGACTTTCTGCCGCTGGAGTTGGGAACCATCTCCGGATTCACCACGCGGTTTCACCTCTATACTGTCCCGGGGCAGGTATACTACAATTCGACGCGAAAACTGGTGCTCCAGGGCGCCGACGGTGTGGTCTTCGTGGCCGACAGTCAGGTGCGGCAATTGGACGAGAATATCGAGAGCCTGCAGAACCTGCAGGCGAACCTCGTCGAGATGGATGATGACATGCGCTCGATGCCCCTCGTGCTGCAGTACAACAAGCAAGACCTACCGCCGCAGCTGATCCTCCGCCCGCCGGAGCTGGATGAGGCACTGAACTTCTGGGGGCTCCCGTCGTTCGCGTCGGACGCCCTCCGCGGGGTGGGTGTCTTCGAGACGCTGAAGGCGATTTCCGAGCAGGTGCTCCGTAAGCTCAGCGAGGAGGCGGCGCGGTGAGCATGGAGCTGAATCCCCGGCTGACCTTCGATTCGTTCGTGGTCGGAGCGGCCAATCGGCTCGCGGTCACGGCTGCTCGGACCGTCGCCGAGTCGCCAGGCACGGCGTACAACCCGCTGTTCATCTACGGCCAAAGCGGACTCGGCAAGACGCACCTGTTGACCGCCATCGGGCACATGTCGCGCCGACTCGCCCCCGGGGCGGACGTCGAATACGTCACCGTCGAGGAGTTCGTCGAGCTGTACCAGGCGGCGGTGGCGGCGGGGCAGAGCGAGGCCCTGCGGAATCGCTTCGCCCGGGTCGACGTCCTTCTCGTCGATGACGTCCAGTTCCTGACCCATCGGCGGGAGATGCAGGCCGAGCTGTTGCGCATCGCGGAGCAGGTGCAGGCCGGCAGTCGTCAGATCGTGCTGACGAGCGATCGCCCGCCCGCCGACATCCAGGAACTCGATGACCGGCTGGTGGCGCGCTTCGACGGCGGCCTGGTTGTGGACATCGACTCGCCGGACTTCGAGACGCGTCTCGCGATCCTCAAGCGGCGCGCGCTGGAGCGCGGGGTGACGATCGGTCCCGGCGTGCTCGACGTGGTGGCCGCGTTCGAGGTGCAAAACGTGCGCGAGCTGCTGGGGCTGCTCAATCGCCTCGTGGCGTATCAGGCAGTCAGCGACGTGGCCCTCACGGGCGAGGTCGCCCATCAGCTCCTGTCGGGAGAGGCACCGCCGCCACGACGCCGCCCGCCGATCCCCGAGGCGCGACGACCCTCGGGCGACGAGTTTGCGGATTTCCTCTCGGGCATCAGCCACACGGTGCACGAGCAGGTCGAGGTGTGGCGGGAGCGTGTGCTCGAAACGATCAAACGCTGGGCCGGGGACGGCTATCGCACGACGCGTCTCGAGGCGCTCCTCCAGCAGGAAGTCCCGACGGGAGTCGAGCGAGTGGTGCGGGAGTATGAGCGGGACGTCGACCGGCTGCGCGGGTTCCAGCGTGCCATGGCCCGAGTGGACCCCAACCGTGTGAGCGATCCCATCTTCTACGATCCCGACCGTCTCGAGGAAGCGGACAGTGTCGTGCAGACTGCCCTGAAGGAAGGCCGGCCGCCACCGGGGCCGTCGGGGGCGTGGACGCTCGACACGCTGGTCTCGGGAGAGGCGAACAAGGTGGCGTTGAGTGCCGCCAACGCCGTCATCGCGAGCCCCGGAACGGGCTACAACCCGCTCGTGCTGGTGGGTCCCCCCGGCGTGGGCAAGACCCACCTGCTCCACGGGGTTGGGAATCAGCTGGCCGGTACGCGAGACGCGCGGGTGGCGTGCCTGTCGGCACAGCAGTTCGTGGACGAGCTTTTGGACGCGATCGACGGCGATCGGGTGGAGGCGTGGCGGAAACGATATCGCTCCTCGACGGCGCTTCTCTTGGATGATATCCACTTGTTGGCGGGCAAGGAGCGGTCGCAACAGGAGCTGTTCCACCTGTACAACGCCCTGCTGGCCGAGCAGCGACAGCTGATCTTCACGCTGGTCAGTCGGCCTCAGGACGTCGAGGGGCTCGAGGAGCGACTCGTCACGCGACTGGAAGGCGGTCTGGTGGCCGAGCTGGCCCCGCCCGATCGAGACCTCCGCTACGGCATCGTGCGCCGCAAGCTCAAGGCGAAGTATGCCGACGCGGAGGCGGAGCTGATCGAATACCTGGCCGATCGACCGGCCGACTCCATTCGCTCCGTGTTGAACGCGGTCCAGCGCGTGATTCGAGCAGCCGAGGCCCAGGGCGATCCGCCGACGGCCGCGTTTGCCACCGCGCTGCTCGAGGGGGCCACCCCGGCCACGTCGCGCCTGGTCCGACGGGTCCGTACCAGCGGGGTGCTCAGCTCACCGATCAGCAACGTGCGGAGTCGCGAGAAGGTGGTGTGGGAGTGGCCGTCCCCTGAGGAACGCGTGATCGAGGAATTCGCCTAGTGGCCATCAAGGGCAGTCTCAAAGAAGCGTCGTTGGCCGACGTCCTGCAGCTCCTGTCGCTGGGTCAGAAGAGCGGCTGCCTCACCGTCACCGATCGCACCAATCTGGGCTACATCTATTTCGACAAGGGTCGAATCGTGTACGCCTCGATCGTGAACCGGCTCGACCGCATCGGCGATCTGCTCCTTCGCAACGGTCGGGTGACCAGAGAACAGCTTGCGGACGCCATCGAGCTGCAGTCCAAGCACCGCGAACGGCGGCTGGGGGAGATCCTCGTCACCAACGGCGCGATCTCCCGGCGGGATCTCGAAAGCGTAGTCCGCGTTCAGATCGAGGAGGCGGTCTATCACCTCTTCACGTGGACGCGTGGCAATTTCACCTTCGAGACCGATGTACGGCCGGACGAGCAGGATTTCCAGGTCAACATCAACCCGGAGTCCTTGCTGCTCGAGGGTGCCCGCCGCATCGACGAGTGGAGCCTGATCGAGAAGAAGATTCCCGCGTTCGACATCATCTTCACAGTCGACCGCGACCGGGTGGCGAGTTCCGACGTGACGCTCACCCCCGAGCAAGAGCGGCTCCTGCCCCTGCTCGACGGGTCCCGCGACGTCTCGGCGGTCGTGGCGGAATCCGGCCTGGTGGAATTCGAGGTGGGCAAGGCGCTCTACGGCCTGGTGACGGCGGGATTTCTGCATCGCACCGGCCGCAGCCAAGCGCCCCGACCCCCGGTGGCAGGGGGGGCGCGGGCGGACGAACATCGCAATCTCGGTGTGGCCTTCTACCGGACGGCGATGCTCGACGAGGCGACCCGTGAGTTCCGCCGAGTGGTCGAGCTGCTCCCCAACGACGGGGGTGCGTTTTTCTATCTCGGGCTGATCGCGCTCAAGCAGGGCCACTGGGAGGCGGCGGCGGCCTACTTCACGCAGGCGCTGGATCACGGCGGCCCGCGTGCTGCGGCGCTGTCAAACCTGGCGCTGAGCCACGAGAAGGCCGGCCGGTTCGACGAGGCGGAAAACGCCTACTCGGAGGCCGCGGCCCTGGCGCCCAACGACCCGCGCGTGCTCACGGGTTGGGGCATCGGTGCGCTGCATCGCGGTGACTTCGAGGTCGCTATCGGCCGCCTGGACCAGGCCCGCGACGCGGTCGGGAACCAGCGCCTCAGTCCGCTCTGGTACTGGGCGCGTTCGTTGGCCGCCGCGGCCCTGGATCGGCTCGACGATGCGGAGGTGTTGCTGCGGGAAGGCCTGACGGCCCATGCCGACCATGTCGTGCTGGCCAACAACCTCGCCGTGCTGCTCGAAGCCCGAGGCGACGTGGACGAAGCATCCGGCCTGCTCCGGACGTCCGCGGTCGACGACCATGTGATCCCGCAGGTGTCCAAGAACCTGGGGGATCTGCTGTACCGCGCGGCGCGCTATGACGATGCCTGGGAGGCCTACCAGCGGGCCGTTCGGCTCCAACCCACGCTCGGTGACGATGTGTACTTCCGCCTCGGCAACATCGCCTACAAGCGACAGGATCGACAGCTCGCGACGGAGTACTGGAACCGCGCGCTCGAGTTGAATCCGAAGCACGAGCTTGCCCGCACCAACCTCGAAACCGTGAGCGCCCTCTCGTGACGCATGCGCTGCCGGCGGGCCACCGGAGGTCGGCATGAGCGACGGGTCGATCATGTCCCTGCGCTCGACGTTCGACGCGATCGCGCGGCGGGTGGACGGCGTTCGGACTCCCGAGGAGCGGGAGCGGGTGAAGCGGGAGATCATCCAGTTGTTCAAGATGGTGGATCAAAGCATCATCGATCTCACGGCGCTGAAGGAGGACATCCGCGGTCTCGTCGACAAGTACAAACGGCTCGCCCAGAGCGACGCCAGTGACCGGGTGCCGGGGTTCATCGACAGCGCCCCGCCGGTGCACGCGGACCACATTGGTGCCTCGACGTTCGTCGAAAAAGGCTGGAGCCTCATCGCGCTCGGCGATTATCCCGGCGCCATCCAGGCGCTCACGAAGGCCCTGTCGCTGTCACCCAACGAGAGCCAGGCGGAATCGCTCCTGGGGTGGGCGCAGATGCTGCACGAGGAGTACGATGCCGCGCTCGGTACCTTCCAGAAGGTGCTCACCCGCGAGCCGGCCAACTCTTTGGCCCGAATCAACGTTGGGTATCTGTGCCTCAAGAAGCGGATGTTCGGGGAGGCCATCGAGCATCTCTCGAAGGCCATTCGACTCGACAACGACAAGAAGGCGACCCTGTACGCGCACTACTACCTCGGCTTGGTCTATCTCGCCCGTGACATGCTGGACGACGCCCAAACGTTCTTCGAGAAGACCCTGAAGCTGGGTCCCAACCTCATCGAGGCCTACTACGAGTTGGGACGAGTGCGCTGGTTTGCCGGGGACCGCGAGGCGGCGCGCCGCACGTGGGAGCAGGGGTTCCAGGCCAACAAGTTCAGTCCGTGGGGCAAGCGCTGTAAGGAGATGCTGGAGGTGGCGGCGTCCGGGCAGGAGCCCCCACGCTAGGACCCCTTCTCGTCATCGCACTCCAGCTCACGGCGCCCAACGTCGTGCACTTGGGTCGGGTGACGGTCGTGTACTGGTCGGGATCCGAGCGGGCGGCCACGACGCTGGCGGAGATGGCGGACCGGCTGAACCGATGGCCGGGGCTTCCCGACGCCCCCGCGCTCCCCGTGCGAATCATCCTCGCGCGGAACGATCGGCAGTTCGATTCCCTCACCGCCGGCCGCATCCCGGAGTGGGGAGCCGCGGCGACCTTCCCGGCGACGCGGACCGTCGTCCTGAAGCCGACCCCCGACTTTCAACGCGTGCTGCGTCACGAGTTGGCGCACCTCGCGTTGCACAGCGTCGTGCGCCGTGTTCCCCGGTGGTTCGATGAGGGGTACGCCGCGCGGGCGGCAGGCGAATGGGACCGCCTCGAGGCCCTGCGGGTGAACTGGGCGCTGCTGCGAGGCGTGGTGCCGTCGTTGCGCGACCTCGATCGGCATCTCCGATCCACCGGCCGCGCGACGGAAGCCGAGGCGTCGTACGCACTGGCGACGTCTGCGGTGCTGCACCTCGAACGGCTCGGTGGAGACCGGGGGCTCGAGCCGCTCCTCACGACGCTCGCGAGCACGTCGGACTTCGATCTGGCCTTGCGCGCCACCCACCAGCTCACGCTCGGGCAGTTCGAGACACTCTGGCGAGACGACCTCCGCCAGCGCTATGGTTGGTTATTGCTCATCACGTCGCTGAGCGCGTTCTGGGGGTTCGTCGCCCTGCTCTTGGTGGCACTGTGGACTCGTCGACGCCGCCGGGATCGGCTCCGGCGGGAGGCGTTGGACGACGGCTGGGTCGTCCCGGCGGATGAGTGGAATCCACAGGTGTGAAGCGGTATCGGAGAATTCTTGACGCTCATGGAACCTGCCATTAGGCTGGGTGTCTATGATCAATAGGGTCGGGTCGCCAGCGCGCCTGCAGTTTCGCCGGCGGAACGTGGTGCTCCTGAGCGCGGCGGTCCTGGCGTTGGCAGTGGGGTACTATCTCCTCGCGCAGGGCTCCACTGGCCTGGCCCCGATGTTGCTGGTTCTGGGCTATTGTGTTCTGTTCCCATTGGGGCTGGCGCTGTAGGATTCGACGCCGGGGGCGAATAGCTCAGGGGTTCAGAGCGCCTGCCTTACAAGCAGGAAGTCGGGGGTTCGAATCCCTCTTCGCCCATGGAAGGTTCAACGTGAATTGCCGGATTTCGGGAGGGTTGTAACCGTGCGGATCTTACCTTCGAGCATGCGTCAGGGATTGACCGTGGTCGGGGCGATGGTGCTCCTCGCCGGCTATGTGCCGAGCATCGAGGCGCAGCTCGCGCTGCCGCGATCCGATGAGCGGTTCCTCTTCCTCATTCCGAGTCCCGCCGCCGGCACCGATTCCGCGTACGTCGTGACCCTGGCCGACGAGGTTCGGAGCCGCTTGCGGAACAAGATGCGCCATAAGCTGGTCGTCATCGAGAGCCGACAGGTCTGCGAAGTGCTCGAGCAGTCTGCCTATCGCTGTACGACCATCCTCAGCCCAGCTGACGCCGAGCGGCTGGCGCGGGCGCTGCAGTCGGATGTGTACGTGACGGGTTCGGTGACCCATGACGGGCGGACGCCGAAGGGACGGTTCCGCCTCGTCGACATCGGGAACTCGGGCGTGTCGGGCTGGACCACGGTGTTGGGGACGCCGGGCGACCCACCCCGGTCGTTCGCGCAGGCCATCGTTGATACGATGGAGAACCAGGTCCGCGCTGCCGAACACGCGCGCGAGTGCTCTGATCGCATGGGACGTGGGGATTTCCGGGAGGCGCGGGAGCGGGCGGAACGGGCATTCCGCATTTATCCCAATCACCCCGCGGCGGCGATGTGCGCCGAGATCGTCTCGGAGGCGCTCCGACAGCCGGTCGACAGTCAAATCGCCCACCTGCAGCGGGCCGTGCGGGGCGACTCGCTGCTGCCGAGGGCGTGGGAGCGGCTGGGGCGACTCCATCAGCAGGCAGGAGATTCGGCAGCCGCGCTCGACGCGTTCGCGCGGCAGAGCCTGATCGATGATGGCAATCGTGATCTGCGCATGGGTGTCGTGGCCGGCGCCATCACGCTCAAGCGATTCGATGTCGCACAGCAGCTCGCCGACGATTGGCTTGGGCGCAACCCGGAAGACGTCGGGTTGATGCAGCTCGAGGCGCGCGCGTGCGTCGAGGGCGGCATCTGGGACTGTGCCTTGGAGGCGCTTGGCGCCCAGTTCGCTCTGGATTCCACGCTCGCGACGGACTCGGTGTTCTATCAGCAGATCATCGGAGCGGCGCAGGCGCTGGGCAACGTCGATGCTCAGCTGGAGTGGTCGGCCCGCGCGATCACGGAGCTTCCCGGTTCCGTGTCCCTGTTGCGGGCGCACGCGAGCGCGCTCGCGGCGGCCGGGATGTCCGATTCGGTGGTCCGGGTCTACGATCACCTGCTGCAACTCGACCCGACGGACTATCGGAGCGCGCTGGCCGGCGCACGGGTCCTGCTCGAGGACCTGCCGATCGACACGATCACGCCGCTCGACACGGCACGGTTGCGGAAGGGTCTGGAGTTCTTGGACCGGGCCGCGCAGGCGACGCGCGACACCGCCGTTCTGCTAAACATCGCCGCGACGCAGTATCAGCAGGGCTCCGCGCTGGTCCAGGTGCGCAAGGCCATTCCGGTGGCGGTGACGGTCCTGCAGAAGGCCGTGGCGAACGACCTTCAAGGCCGGTTGACGCAGCAAACGAATTTCTTCCTCGGCCTCGGCCTGATGTTCCGGATCTTCGAATTCGATCCACAGGTGGTCGAGACGAAGTCGTGCCAGCTCGTGGGCCAAGAGGCACAGATGATCGCTGAGGGCAAGCGAGCGCTGGAGGCCTCGGGTGTCGGGGCGGATCGGATCGGCCCCTATATGCAGCAGTTCAACAATTTCGAGCAGCGGATTCCGCAGCTCAGACGGGCCTTCGAGTGCCGTTGAGCGCTTGAATTCGGGTAGGGCCCCGTCTACATTGCAGCGCTACCGTAGCTTGGGGCTGTAGCTCAGCTGGTTAGAGTGCCGGTCTGTCACACCGGAG
>CAYGCN010000031.1:26318-26561 GCA_964348385.1 uncultured Gemmatimonadaceae bacterium | reverse complement strand
CGTCAGCGAGATCGTGCATGAGATGCCCGATTGGGGGTATATGCCAGAGGGCATGACCATGCCGCCGATGGCCTGGGTGCACATCCACGAGTTCTGGCTCAAGAGCGGGCAGGCGAACTTCGCCAAGTGGAACACGCTCATTCCTGAGTTCGTGACGCTCTTCAAGGACCTGGTGACGTATTCCTACATCGTGATGATGGAGGCCTCCGCCGGCCAGCGCGTCACCTTCGTCGGCGAGGCCGA
>CAYGCN010000031.1:0-26289 GCA_964348385.1 uncultured Gemmatimonadaceae bacterium | reverse complement strand
CGTGACGTCGCTCGCCCAGCAACACGGGATGGCCGATCGCTGGATGCAGTTGCTCACCCGTCTCAACGAGCTGGTGATCGATCACCGTGAGAGCGACGCGCAGTTCTTGGCGGCGCAGAGCTACATGGCGGAGCAATAGCGGCATGGCCGGGAGCGGGGTGCGGTCACCGCTTGAGGTACGCCCGGAGGTCTCCCACATCGTACTGCCCGTTGGCGTTGCCGAACCGATCCAGGTAGGCGCGCTCTTCGGCGGTCAGGGGCGCGGCGCCGGTGGCCAGAAACGGCTGACTCAGTCGGTCCAGCGCGATCGCGGCTGAGGACAGCGTAAGGTGCGCCATGCCGTCCCGCACCGCGATCTCGTAGATCGTGACCGGCGAGCGGGCGCCTGAGTTGAGACGCGTGGACGGGGTGGTGCCATTGGCGAGCTGCTGGGGGCCGGTGATGCCCCAGGCGTCGCCGGCCTCGCCCCGATTGCCACCCTGCGGGAAGGTCCGCGTCAGGCTGCCGTTGCCGTCGCCCTCGACCAGGGCGACGCGGTAGACCTGCGGGCACGAGCTGCAGGGACGGTTGCCTGGTATCTGCGGGTCGATGTGGTAGACGAGGACGCCGGCGGCCGGCAGGTCGCTGTCGAAGCCCTGCTTGGTGCGGTACTCGATCAACAAATACTCGCTCGTATCGGCCGCACCCGCCTCGAGTGGAATTCGCAGCACCCGCTCGCCCGCGAGAACGGGCTCGAGCGTGTAGTGCTGCCCGAAGACGCCGCTCGCCTCCTCGATCTCGGCGAGCCAGCCCAGCTGAGCCTTCTCCCAGGCACCGAGGTAGGTGGGGCGGACCCACGAGTCACGATCGTTGGCGCCGCAGCCCCACGCGCCCGCGGCCATGAGTGACCAGCAGCCGACCACCCAGCGTCGCTGCTCCGGAAGAATCCCCAGCGAGGCGTCATAGAGGTCCGGCAGACCGAGGATGTGTCCCATCTCGTGCGCGATGGTGGTGGCCTTCTGCGGCTCGACCCCACCGCAGTCCACGCTGCTCTGCACGATGTAGTCGTTCACGACGATCGCGTCCCCACCGGGGCGGCGGTCGTCGGTGACAAAGGGCGATCCAATCCAGTATTCCAGCCGTGATCGGTGCGGCCAGATGGAGGGACCGCCGCAGGAGGCCGCCACCTCCAGGAACTGGAACGCCACGGCATCGACGCGCCCGTCGTCGTCGCCGCTGTTGGGAATGCCATCGGGGCCGTCGTTGTCGAACTGACCGAAGTCGACCGACGCGTCGACCGAACGGAGGGCCTCGTCCAGGTAGTCGCCGGTCCGGGCATCCTCTCCGAGCCCGGCCGACTGCCCGACCGTCTCCAGCATCGTCAGGCCTGTGCGCACCCAGGGGAATACCTGGCCGTGAAGGGCGAACCGTCCACCCGACACCTCGCTGTAGAACTCGGTCACCGTCCCGTAGGCCGAGGGGCCGTCGAACAGCACACGCTGCACCTCCTCAGCGCCGAAATGCGGGTCCGGCGAGTCGGCGAAGAGCGCGAGAATCACGGCGAGCCGCAACGTGTCCGACACGGCCTGGCCCCGCGCAGCCGCTCGCGCGGCGCGGGCAATCCAGCCGTCCTGGACCTGGAAGACCGCCGGCTGTCGCTGAATGCGGTCATGGTAGGCTGGCGGCAGCTGTACGCCGCTGACCCGGGGCGGCTCTTGCGCCGACATCGGGCGCGGACCGGCGGCCGCGGCGCTCAGGCCGATCGCCAGCGCCCAGAGGGCCACCCGCCTCACGGTGCCCTCCGCTGGAGGTCGCCTGACAGATCCTCGACCCGTGTGAACTTGATGCTGTATCCGGTCACCGACGGACGCAGTCGGTTGTCGCCATCGGCAACTTCAATGATGCGGGTGTCCGGCAGCTTACCGATGTCGGTGCTCCGGACCTGAAACGCGATCTCCCCGGGTTCATCGAGCAGGACGACGATGCGGCTCGTGGCACCGTCGTGACGGAAGTACGCGTCCCCGACGTCGGTCGTCACGGGACCGAGCCCGATCCCGCCCGTCAGCTCCAGGACCGCCGCCCCTTCGGGACCGTGCGGTGAGATGACCCGGATCTGGATCACCCCGGATCCGCTTGGGCCGAACAGTCCGAGGTCGCAGGCCGTGACCGCAACGCTCGCGAGCGTGGCGGCGAGGAGGCCAAGGGCAACGCGCAAGGGGATCCGCAAGAAACCGCCTTCCTAGTGGTGGCGACGTTGTGACACCGGTGCGTGTGTGTGTGAAGGTTGGCCGGCAGGCGGGCCGGCGGCAAGGCTTCCACCGGGCGCCGCTGACCCCGACGCGGCTCTATCGGGCGGCTAGTTTCGGTCGGCGACGCGTCCCAGGTAGGGTCGGTCCCACGCCACGTCGAACAGCCCCTGGCAATCGTCGCAGCGCAGACGGGGCGGACGACCCATCGGCAACTGCCGATGGCGGCAACTCGGACAGACGGCGTAGCCCTTGGCCCAGCGAGCCGGGATCACCTTCATGTTGCCCGCGTGCGCGACGACGGTCCAGTGGGTCGGTGGGTCGGCGACGATCTCGAGATTGTGAAGCGGCAGGAATCGCTGCTGACCGTGGACCGCGATCAGGGCCTCGGTGCGTCCGAGTGCTACAGTCTCGTACCACGCCCCACGGCGCAATCCGCAATCGACGTCCCGGCTGAGACGGGCCCATCCAGTGATCGGCATAGCCGCACACCTCCAAGCGGGTGCCTGTACAAACATCGGGCCACGGTACCGGACCAGCGGTGCGATAGGTCACAAGACCGCTGCTCGTTCTTTACGCCTCACGTGTTGGCTCCATGCGACACCGACGCATCGGTATGCTTGACAGTGTCCTCAGGGGGTCATACGCTTGCCGAGCGACCCGTCCTGCGTGGCGGATCGCCACTGCACGGCCCCTGGCCGTGACCATGGCGCCGGCGCGAACGACCGATCTGACACGGACCGAAAACGGGCGGCACCTGCAAGCGCAGCTGCCGGTGCGCCAGCGGAGCGTCACGTGGAAGTCATCATCAAGGACGACTACCAGCAGATGAGCAAGGCCGCCGCGGAGCTCGTGGCGGAGGTGCTGAACACCAAGCCGAACGCGGTGCTGGGCATGGCGACCGGGTCGACACCGCTCGGGCTCTATCAGGAGCTGGTGCGCCTGCACAAGGAGGAGCAGCTCGACTTCTCACGGGTCACGACCTTCAATCTGGACGAGTACGTCGGCCTGCCGGTGAAACATCCCCAGAGCTACCACTACTTCATGCACGAGCACTTCTTCAAGCACGTGAACATTCCGGCGCACAACATCAACATCCCGTCCGGCACGACCAGCAACTACCGGGCGTTCTGCGAATGGTACGAAGGGCGGATCGAAGAGTGCGGTGGGATCGACCTCCAAGTCCTTGGGATCGGATCGGACGGCCACATCGCGTTCAATGAGCCGACCAGCTCGCTGAGCTCGAGGACGCGACTCAAGACCCTGTCCAAACAGACCATCGACGACAATGCCCGGTTCTTCGATCGTCGGGAGGAGGTGCCGGTCTACGCGATCACCATGGGGGTGGGCACCATTCTCGACGCGCGCAAGCTCATCCTGCTGGCCAGCGGAAAGAAGAAGGCCAAGGCAATCGCGCAGGCGGTCGAGGGACCGGTCACCAGCATGGTGACCGCGAGCGCGCTGCAGCTGCACGGTGACGCCAAGGTGTTCCTCGACCAGGAGGCGGCGAGCCAGCTCGCCATGCGTGACTACTACGAGTTCATCTACGCCGCAAAGCCCGGCGCGCCTCGCACGTAGAAGCGGCGCTCATCCGTCGCAGCCGGGCCGGTAGCGCGCAGGCGCTTGCCACGCCTCGGTGTTATCCATTCTTCCATGGCTCGCCCCATGCTTGTCTACTGCCTCGTCGCGTTGCTCGTCCGCGGAGCCTCCGCGCAAGATGCCCCACCGCCCGTCGTGACCCGCACCGAGTCGCGCGCCGAGTGGGGCCTGACCCGAGTCGAGGCCGTGCGATTCGGACGTGTCGCGTTGGTGGATGCACCGGACGGCCTCCGACTCGACGTGCGCAGGCTGCGCGAGACGCCAATGTCCGTACCGACGCCGACGACGGAAGGCCGTGCGCCGGACGTGTCGGGGAACAGCCTCGTCGTGAGTGATTTCGGCGAAAGCAACCGCACACCATTGGGTGGGTATTTCGGGACCTTCCAGCGCAGCCCGTCATCGGCGGTGGCGCGAGTCGATCACATGGCCGACGGGCGGCGCGCGCTCGAGCTCACCTGTCGACGCCAGGACGCGGGGTTCTGCGGTGTCTGGATTCAGTTGTACGACTTCGATGCCGCGCCCGACGCCCGACGTTATCTGGACGCTCGAGCGTTCTCCACGCTGAGCTTCTGGATTCGGGGACGGGTCGGTGGTGAACGGCTCCTGCTGAAGGTGGCGGACGCCAGATGGGAGCAGCGGGAGGATGCGCTGCCCGTGGGCGACGTCGCGACATTCCTCCCTGCCGGCCGCGTGGACACGATGTGGCAGCAAGCGGTCGTTCCCCTGGACCGCCTGCCGACGCGCCTTCGCCGTGAGGCGCTCGCGATGGTCGTGTTCGAAGCTACGGCGCTCGGCACGAGCACGGTCGAGATCGGACCGGTGGCGCTCTCGATCCGACCGGACGACCTGCCACCCCTACTGCCCCCGAGAACGACGGGCGACACCCTCGCCGTCCCGCACAAGGCGACGTGGCTGTGGAACACCGCGGAGCTGTTGGCCGACTCGGCATGGCGATCCGCCGTGCTCCCGTTCCTCGAGCGTGAGGGATTCGACCGCGTGTTTCTCCAGCTTCCCGGTGTGCCAGGAACGCCGAGCATGCCGGGGGAACTCGCCATCGACACCCGGACCATGCGATCGCTGGTGGCGGCCTTCACGCGCCACGGTATGCGCGTGTACGCACTCGACGGGTACGCACGGTACGCGCTTCCCGAGTTCCATGCCGGGGTACTCGCCACCATCGACCACGTCGTCCGCTACAACAACGAGGTAGAGGAGCACGAGCGGTTCCTCGGCGTGCGGTACGACATCGAGCCATATCTGCTGCCGGCGTTCCACGGTCCGGGAAGATCGAGCCTGCTGCGGGGCCTGCTCGACCTGACGGCGGCGTCGGTCGAACGGGCGCACGCCGGAGGACTGATCTATGGCGCGGACCTCCCGTTCTGGTACGACGCGGCATCGGACGACAGCCCCGAAGCGGTCACCGTCGAGTTCCGAGGTGTTCGGCAACCGGTCAGCGCGCACCTGATCGACCTGGCCGACGACGTGGCGATCATGGACTATCGGACCGGCGCCCACGGCGCGGATGGGACGATTCGCCACGCGTCCGGCGAGCTCGAATACGCGACGTCGGTGGGAAAGCCGGTATTCATTGCCCTCGAGACGTTCGATCTCCCCGACGAGGTACTGGTGGACTTCCACGGTGCGCCTCGGCGGGGGCCGCCGCCGGCCGCCGCCGGGCCGGTCGTCGCCCTCGCCCCCGTCGGCGACTCCGTGCGCGTCGTCTACATGGAGCCGGCCGCCGCCGATGGTGCACCCAGGAGATGGCTGGCCGAACGTGGCATCGAGGTGGACAACGTCTGGTGGTGGCCGGTCGGTCGACGGGTCGAGGTTCCCGCCGCCAAGCTCACGTTCGCGCGACACGACATCCGCAAGCTGGAAGACGTGATGCGCAGTACCGCCGCCGAGCTGCGGCGCTACTCGTCCTTTGCCGGATTCGCGTTGCATTCTGCCGAGAGCTACATGAAGCTCGTCGAACGGGGAGCGCCGCAGCGCTAGGTGGGTGCCGGTCGTTTTTTGCGGGCGGCGTGCCGGCGCGTCATGTTGCAATCGATCGACGTGAGCCCGTCAACGCGGCTAGCCGGCATCCACCCACACGAGGGCGACAGCGATGAGTGCTGAGCAGTTCATCAAGCGGGCGCGCAGCCTCTCGAGGCCGTATCGGGTCGCCGATGGCAAGAAGTTCCGGCTCTCCGACTACGACCCTGCGGACACCGGCACGCTCGGCTCCGGGGACAAGCCGCAGGCCAAGAAAGCGCTCCGTGCAGGCGTGAAGGCGATGGCGGAGCTGCAGGAGATGCTGTACGCCCAAGACAGGTGGGCGGTACTCCTCGTGTTTCAGGCGATGGACGCCGCGGGGAAGGACAGCGCCATCAAGCACGTCATGTCCGGGGTGAACCCGCAGGGGTGCCAGGTGTTTTCCTTCAAAGCCCCCAGCAAGGAAGAGCTGGATCACGACTACCTGTGGCGCTGCCTCCAGCGCCTCCCCGAGCGGGGGCGCATCGGCATCTTCAACCGCTCGTACTATGAAGAAGTGCTGGTCGTGCGTGTGCATCCGACTATCCTCGACGGACAGCAGCTCCCGTCCGCGCTGGTCACGGACCGGATCTGGCGAGAACGATTCGAGGACATTCGTAACGTGGAGCAGTATCTCAGCCGCAACGGGGTCGTGATCCGGAAGTTCTTTCTCCACGTGTCGCAGGACGAACAGCGGGATCGGTTCCTGGATCGCATCGACCGGCCCGAGAAGAACTGGAAGTTCTCCGCCGCCGACCTTGCGGAGCGCGCGCACTGGGACGACTACATGCACGCCTACGAGGACATGATCCGCCATACCGCCACCAAGCAGGCGCCGTGGTACGTGGTCCCGGCGGACAGGAAGTGGTTCACCCGCATGATCGTGGCGTCGGCGATCGTCGATGCCCTGGCGTCACTCGACCTGCACTTTCCGACCGTCGATAAGACCGGGAAGCGAAGGCTGGCCAAGCTGCGAAAGGAGCTGGAGGGGGATTAGACTCGGGAAGCGGGAAGCGGGAAGCGGGAAGCGGGAAGCGGGAAAGGGGAAGGGTCGAGCCGACGGTTTCCCAATCATTCATCCGACGAGTCTCGCGATCCACCGATCCAACCCTGCACATGTGAGAGCGATGCCACCAACCATCCATGGAATCCATCACGTCACGTGTATCGCGGGCGATCCGCAGCAGAATGTCGACTTCTATGTCGGCGTGATGGGGCTGCGCTTGGTGAAGAGGAGCGTCAATCAGGACGCACCGGATACCTATCACTTGTTCTACGCCGACGGTGCGGGCACGCCGGGCACCGATCTCACGTTCTTCCCGTGGCCGGAGATGGGGCCGGGGCGGGCCGGAGTCGGCCTGGCGATGGGGGTCGTGTTTGCGATCCCATCAGGGAGCCTCGAATACTGGCGAGAGCGGCTCGTAACGCATGGCGTTCGCCCCGGAGATGAGGAAAAGCGGTTCGGGGAACGCGTGTTGCCGTTCCGCGATCCCCACGGTCTGGCGCTCGCGCTGGTGGAGACCCATCGTCCGCGACCCTTTGTCGCGTGGGAGCGGAGCGCCGTGCCGACGCGGCACCAGCTTCGCGGGATGGACGGGGTGCGCCTGTGGGAGCGAAGCCTCGATCGCACCGCGTCGTTCCTCACGCAGACACTGGACTTCCACCGCCGCGGTGAGGACGGCGACTGGGTCCGGTTCGGTCTCGCCGACGGTGAGGCGGGGATGTTCGTCGACGTGCGAGAGCTTCCCGACGAACGCATCGGAGCCTGGGGAACCGGTGCGGTGCACCACGTGGCGTGGCGCGTTCGCGATACGGACGAGGAGCTGGGTGTACGCGAGCGGGTCGATCGAGCCGGGCGGCGGCCGACACCGCCGATCGATCGGTTCTGGTTCACCTCGGTCTACTTCCGCGAGCCGGGAGGTGTGCTCTTCGAGCTCGCGACCGATGGACCGGGGTTCGATCGAGACGAGGATGCCGAGCGTCTCGGAGAACGGCTCATCCTGCCGCCGTGGCTCGAGGATCGACGAGATTCGATCGAAGAGACCTTGCCGCCGCTCGTGGTGCCTCCAGGCTGACCGTCGGTGACGCCGCTTCTCGCCGCGATCCTCGGCTATCTCGCGGTCCAGCTTGGGATCGGTGTGTGGGCGTCGCGGCGAGTTCATACAGAAGACGACTACCTTGTCGCGGGTCGTCGGTTGGGGTACCCGCTCGCCGTGTTGTCGATCTTCGCGACGTGGTTCGGCGCGGAAACCTGCATCGGCGCCGCCGGCGAGATCTATCGCGAAGGGGTGTCCTTCACGTCGGCCGAGCCGTTCGGCTACGGTCTGTGCCTGATCCTCATGGGTGTCGTGTTCGCGGCGCCGCTCTGGCGGCGCAAGCTCACGACGCTGCCCGACCTGTTTCGGCAACGGTTCTCCGTGCCGGTAGAGCGGTTGGCCGCACTCATCCTGATCCCCGGATCCATTCTCTGGGCCGCGGCGCAAGTCCGGGCGTTCGGTCATGTCCTGTCCAGTGCGTCGTCACTCGACGTCGATTTCGCCATCACCGCCGCGGCCGTGTTCGTGATCCTCTACACCGCCGTCGGCGGGCTGCTGGCCGATGCGGTGACGGATCTCGTGCAGGGCATCCTCCTGGTCCTCGGCCTCGCCATCGTCGGCATCGCGGCGCTGGTGCACCTCGGAGGGCTGCAGGAAGCGGGACGGGTCGTCGTGGACACGCTGGCACGACCGGGGTCCCAGTACGCGTCCGACACCTCGTTGCTCGACACTCTCGAGGCGTGGGCGATCCCGGTGTGTGGCTCTGTCGTGGCCGTGGAGCTGGTCGGACGCGTCATCGCCGCCCGCACACCGGACATCGCGAGCCGGTCGAGCGTCATTGCGGGCGGGATGTACATCGGGGTGGGGCTCATCCCCGTATTCGTGGGCCTCACCGGGGCCGCCATTGTGCCCGACCTGACCGACGCGGAGCAGCTCCTACCGATGGTTGCGCAGGCCCTGCTGCCGGCGGCGCTGTATGCGCTGTTCGCCGGAGCGCTGATCTCAGCCATCCTGTCGACGGTCGATAGCACACTGCTGGTCAGCTCGGGGCTGCTGTCCCACAACCTCCTCGTGCCGCTGCTGCGTCACCCGACCGAGCGCCAGCGTGTCCTGGTCGCTCGGCTCGGCGTGGGCGGCTTCGGGATCCTCGCCTATCTGCTGGCGCTGCGGGCCGAGGGCGTGTACGCCCTCGTGGAGCAGGCGTCGGCGTTCGGCAGTGCCGGAACGCTCGTGATCGTGAGCTTCGGATTGTTCACCCGCATCGGTGGCCCGGCCACGGCGGCGGCGACGCTGCTCGTGGGGGTGGGAAGCTATCTGGGCGCGAGTATCGGCGGTTTCCCCCATCCGTTCTTGACATCCCTCGCCGCGGCACTTGGCACGTATCTCGGGGGAGCAATGCTCGAGGCAGCGGCGCGGCGCGCACGCGTGCGTATCGATCGAGCGTAGCAGAACGACAAGGGGCGGTCGTCCGGACCGCCCCTCCCTTGTGTCAACAGGACCGACGCTCGCTACCCCGCCTCAGAAATACCCATCCGACAGCGTCTTGAGAAACGCGACGATGGCGCGCTCGTTCTCCGCTGACAGCCGCAGATCCCCCAGCTCCTTGGTGTTCACGTTGACCGCCACCTCGGGCGGAGGCCAGCAACCGGCTGCGATGGCCTCTTCGGCCGTGAAATCGCCAGGGCAGGTCGGTTTGACGTCGCGGGTGTTGTAGAAGTGCACAATCTGCTCGAGCGACTTGAAATACCCGTTATGGCCATACGCCTTGACAGCTCCCGGCTCCGGTCGCCGATCCACGTTGCGCAACGTCGGCACCTTGTGTTGTCCCATGAAGTCGTCCGCCAGATCGGCGTAGTCCGAATGCGTCGCCAGGAATCCTCCGAGTCCGTGGTCGATCCAGTTCTCGCCCTCCGGATTGAACTCTGCCGGCATGGTGTACCAGGGGTTTTCCGGATTGCGCGGTATGCCCAGATTGTCGAAGGTGAAGTCAGTGAACAGTGCCGGTTCCTTGTCTCGGCCCTTCGCCAGCAGGTGGCACTTGACGCACTTGCCCTTGCCGCGAAACAGGGCGAGACCCTTCTTCTCTTCGCGGGTCAGATCCGCAGTGCCGGCAAGGTACGCGTCAAACTTCGAGCTGAAGGCGTTGGATGCCGGAGAGGCCTCGAAGGCCGCAATCGACAGAGCAATGGCGTCGTAGGCCTCGGCGACGTAGTCGAGTTCGCACACCTCGGTCCCCCAAACCCCCGTGAACAGGCCGGCATAGGACGAGCTGCAGACCCGGGAGACTACCGTAGCCATGTCCGGCAGCGCTTGCTCGACGGGATTCAAAAACGGGCCTTGCGCCTGGTCGGCGGCCGGGTTGCCGAGTTTCTCGCCGGTGGCTCGTCCGTCCCAGAAGTTGCCGCCGATGAACAGCTCTCCGTCATAATGCAGCACGGGGCTCTGGGTGGCGTAGGCCGAGCTGGGGGGCTTCCGGTTTCCAAAACGATCGTTAACCGAGCCCGCATAGACTGCCCCGTGGGCGTTGATGTCCGAGTCGGGGCCGGTGAATCCCCACGCGGGGTCGTGGCAGGAGGCGCATGACTGGTTCCCATTGAGGGAGAGCGACTCGTCGAAGAACAAGGCCTCACCCAAAGTGGGCATATCGGTACTCGCGATGCCCGCATCAGCGGATTTGCTGAGCGCGAGGGGGTCGGGATCGGTGACGTCGTGCTCTGCACAACTGAGCCAGACGAGTGGTATCGCCAATCCAAGAACGAGCCTCGGAGCACGCATGACAGCTCTCCTGTGGAGGGATTAGGGTGCGACGCGTCGCGGAAGCATCGACGGTGGAAGCGCACGCGTCGGAGCTGGATCTGCGAACCCTGACATCCCCATCATGAACACGTCGTGAGAACACCGTGAAGTCGGAACCTGTGGCCGCCGGCAGAAAAGGGGGCCGACACTGTCGCCTTTTCTGTTGCTTGTCGCATCATCCGGTCGACCCTGACGCCGGGCGTCCCGCAGCCCGCGGGAGCAGGCGTCTGCCAGCACTGCCAGGGCGTGGCCCTTTCCCGCCCCGGGTACGTGCTGCACGTTTAGGCCTCGCCCGATCACCCGACCAGGACCCGGAGGATGCGATGAGATCTCGACGTGTGCTCTCGAGCCTCGCGATCTGCGTGCTCGTGGCTGCCGCCGTCCCGGCAGCGGCTCAGGGACCGCCGACCGAAGCCCCGCGCAACGCCAACAAGGCGGGCAAGGAAGCGGATCTCTTGCCGGAGGAGCCGGTCGTGACCCAGCACACGGCTCGGATCAACGGCCAATCGGTGCGTTACACGGCCGAGGCGGGGTGGCTGCCGATCCGGGACGAGGGCAAGCTCACGGCCAAGATGTTCTATATCGCCTACACGCGGGACGGCGTCACCGACCTGCGCGCTCGACCGCTCGTGTTCTCCTTCAACGGCGGCCCGGGCACCGCGTCGGTGTGGATGCACATGGGCTACACCGGGCCTCGCCGGGTGGTCTATGACGAGGACGGTTTTGCGCTCCGGCCACCGGGCGGACTCGAAGACAACCCGCACTCCATTCTGGACGTGGCGGACATCGTCTACATCGACCCAGTCGCGACGGGATTCAGCCGGATGGTGGAGGGAGAGGATCTCCACAAGTACCACGGTACGCTCAGCGACGTCCAATCCGTGGCGGAGTTCATTCGACTCTACATCGTGCGGAAGAACCGCTGGATGTCTCCCAAATTCCTGATCGGCGAGAGCTACGGAACCACCCGCGCGTCGGGGTTGGCGGGGCACTTGGTGCGGGCGCACCAGATCTACCTGAACGGCATTATCCTGGTCTCGATGACCGGGCTCGATGTGGATCAGGGCGACGACATCTCCTACGCCACGGCGCTCCCCCACCTCGCCGCGACGGCCTGGTACCATCGGCAGTTGCCGGCCGATCTGCAGGCCCGACCGCTCCGGGCGCTCCTCGACGAGGTGGAACGGTTCGCGATGGGCGACTATCTGGGCGCGCTCGTCCAGGGCGACCGATTGGACGACACGGCCCGGGACGCCATGGCCCAGCGCGTGGCCCGCTACACGGGACTCACTGCGGACTACGTCGCCTCCGCCAACCTCCGCATCAGCTCCCGCCGGTTCTGGAAGGAGCTGCTGCGTGATCAGCGTCTCACGGTAGGGCGCCTGGACAGCCGGTACCTCGGCGTCGATCTGGACGCTGCGGGGGAGAACCCGGAATACGATCCCGCGATGGCGGACTGGAACGGCCCCTTCGCCGATGCCGTGAACCGGTATCTCAGGGGGGAATTGCGTTACAATCCCGATCTCGAGTACAACGTGTGGGGGAATGTCCGGCCGTGGAATCGGGACCAGTCGGCGAACGTCGGCGAGATGTTGCGGCAGGCGATGCGCAACAACCCGTACCTCAAGGTGCTGATCCAGGGTGGATACTACGATGCCGCCACCGACTACTACAGTGCCGTGTACACGATCTCGCACCTTCAGCCCGGGGGTGAGTTTCGGGACCGCTTCCGGTTCGCGTGGTACGAGAGCGGGCATATGATGTATCTGCGGAAACCCGACCTGGCGAACGCCAACGACGACCTGCGGAGCTTTATTCGGTGGTCCATGGAGGACGTTCCCGACTACCCCAGGCGGGCGCGATAGGCGCGGCCGGGATGCAGTGCGAACCGTGGCCGGTGGTCGGGAGCCGGCCCACCCGATAATTTGGAGCAATGGATATGAAACAGTCGTCATTCGTCGAGGGAACCCGGCGCGACCGTCTCTCCGACGGTCTCGACCGGCGCGCCTTCCTGGTGTCGGCGCTGGCCGCGATCCCGGCGGCGTGGTGCGTGAACCCTAGACCGCTTGTCGCCCAGGCGTCGGCCGCGCCACTGTTCGGCATCTCGCTGGCCGAGTGGTCACTGCACCGCACGCTCTGGGCTGGGCAAATGAGCAATCTCGATTTCCCGGTTGTCACGCGGACGGACTACGGGCTGGACGGCGTGGAGTACGTGAACTCGTTCTTCAAGGACAAGGCCGGGGATCGTCAGTACTTGACGGACCTCAAGCAGCGAGCCGACGATAACGGTGTCCGGAGCCTCCTCATCATGTGCGACGGCGAGGGGGCGCTTGGGGATCCCGACACCGCGGCTCGGCTGCAGGCCGTCGAGAACCACTATCGATGGGTAGACGCGGCCCAGTATCTGGGTTGTCACTCGATCAGGGTCAACGCGCAGTCGAGTGGTTCCCCGGAGGAGCAGCGTGACCTCGCCGCCGATGGATTGCGGCGCCTCACGGAGTTTGCGGCGACCCGCGATATGAACGTGATCGTCGAAAACCACGGCGGCCTGTCGTCGAACGGAGGGTGGCTCGCGAGCGTGATGCGTACCGTCGACCACCCGCGTTGCGGCACGCTGCCGGACTTCGGCAACTTCCGGATCGGGGAAGACCAGTGGTATGACCGGTACCAGGGCGTGACCGAACTGATGCCGTACGCCAAGGCGGTGAGCGCCAAGTCGCACGACTTCGACGATCAGGGGAACGAGACCGAAACCGATTACCTCCGCATGATGCGGATCGTGCTCGACGCGGGGTATCGGGGGTACGTCGGGATCGAATACGAGGGGGACCGCCTCAGCGAGCCCGACGGCATTCGCGCGACGCTTGCCCTGCTCGAGCGGACCCGCGAGCGGCTGGGCAAGGACCTGCACTAGTCATTATGATGGATGGCGGGGCCCGGTGGGCCCCGCCTGGCAAATCCGGACCGGCAACCCGTATGTTCGCCGCGTTCCTCCCACGCGGCTCAACGACGAGTCACGATGCACCCTACGCAGGACATCGCCAGGAAGCTGGCTGCGCTCCGGCGCTTGGGATTCGAACGGGAGGGCCCGCCCCCAGTCGCCACCGAGTGCACGCGGGTCGGTCGCCGCGCCCATGTGGTGACGTCGAGCCGACAGGCCATGGGGACGCTGGTCTCGGTGTCGACGCTCGCGTCGTCGGCCACCCGGGCCGAAGAGGCGATCGGCCGGGCGCTGGAGGAGATGGACCGCCTCATCGCGATCTTCAGCCGCTACGAGCACGACTCGGCGATCACCGTGTTGAACCAAGACGGTCGGCTGGACGGCTCGCCGCCGGAGCTTACGGCGGTGGTGGATCGTTCCCGCGCCTACTACGCGATGAGTGCGGGCTCGTTCGATGTTACCATCGCGCCGGTGCTGGACCTTTTCGCGTCTGCACCGGACGGAACGCCGGCGCCGGGCGAGCTTCGTGATGCTCTGGACCTGGTGGGTACGGAGGGCATCGTCGTGGAGGGGCGCCGAGTGAACCTGGCGCGGCCGGGCATGCGACTCACGCTCGACGGCATCGCCAAGGGCTTCATCGTCGACGCCATTGCCGATGTCCTGCAGCGGCATCGGATCCGGAACTACCTGGTCAATGCCGGGGGCGACATCCGCGCAGCCGGGCGGAAACCGGGGCGAAGACCCTGGACCGTGGCGGTGCAGGATCCCGCCAAGGCGGGCGGCTTCCCCGATACGATTCACCTCACCGACGCGGCCGTCGCGACGTCGGGGAGCTACGAGCGGTACTTCGATCGCGACCGACTGCGCCATCACATTCTGGACGGTGGCACGGGTTCGTCGCCCAGCGAGTGCGCCAGCGTGTCCGTGACGGCGCCGACGGCGATGGCGGCCGACGCGCTGTCGACGGCCGTGTTCGTGTTGGGACCCTCGGCCGGCATCGCGTTCGTGAATGGCCTGCCGGGGTGTGAGTGCTTGATCATCGATCGGGTGGGACAGCCGCGCCGATCCCACGGGTGGAAGAGCGTCGGCTCTGTGACCAGCGACGAGGCGGAGGCATGATGCGTGACGTGACGAAAGCGGGAGGCGAGACGCTGAAGGGCTACACCACGTTCCAGACAGCCATGCTGGTGCTGCTCAGGCTGTTCATCGGGTGGCACTTCATGTACGAAGGGCTGGCCAAGATCAGCAACCCGTACTGGACGTCCGCCGGATACCTGGCCGAGTCCAAGTGGTGGTTCTCCGGGATTTTCACCGACATCGCAGCGAATCCGACGGTGCTGACGATCGTGGACTACGTCAATGCGTGGGGCCTGCTGCTCATTGGCGTCGGCCTCATGCTTGGCATCTTCACGCGCGCCGCGACCATCGCCGGCATCGTGCTGCTGCTCCTGTACTACATCGCGGCTCCTCCGTTCGTGGGCTATACGTACGCGATGCCCACGGAGGGGAGTTATCTGGTGGTCAACAAGGTGCTCATCGAGTTGGTGGCCCTGGCGGTTCTGCTCGCGTTTCCCACGGGCAAGGTGTTCGGGCTCGACCGACTGCTTCCATGGAATCGTCAATCCGACAGCATGGCGCTTGGGCAGACTGGAGCCTGAGGAGAGAGAGGGATCATGACCGACGAACACACGACACCTGAGAAGCCGAAGGCCTCGGACCGCTGGGAGCCGAGCCGCCGTGGCGTGCTGAAGGCACTGGTCTCGCTGCCGTTCGTGGGGGCGTTCGCGTACAACTACCTCAGAAAGCGGGCGGCCGACGACAGCAAGAAGAAGGCGATCCTCGAAGAACTGGGCGTCACCGAAGGACCGGCGTTCATCCCGGAGGCGATTTCCAAGCCACCCGGTGAGCGGATCCGCCTCGGGATCATCGGGTTTGGAGGCGAGGGCGAGTCGCTGGTGCGGCACGCCGGCTTCGCCCATCCGGACTGGATAGAGGAGCAGCGGAAAGGCGCCGCGGAAAACCCCGCCAACAAGGCGCTGGAGATCTACCTGACCCAGGAGGATCTGAACGTCGCCATTACGGCGGTGTGCGACGTGTTCGACGTCCGCGCGGAGCGGGGCATCGCGGCCTCGCAGGTGGACGTACGGCCTGGTGGCGGTGGCTCCAACCCACCGGCCAAGCGGTACCGCCACTATGCCGACTTGCTGCAAAGCGGGGACGTGGACGGGGTGATCATCGCGACACCCGACCACTGGCACGCCCTCATGACCACGGCGGCCGTTGCCGAAGGGGTGCACGTCTACTGCGAGAAGTGCCTCACGCGCACGGAAGAAGAGGCCCGCACCGTATACGACGCGGTCAAGCCCTCCAACATCGTGTTCCAGCTCGGGCACCAGAACCGCCAGTCCGAGGCGCACAACAAGGCCCGCGAGGTGATCGACGCCAACATCCTGGGGCCGATCACGCTGGTGGAAGGGACGACCAACCGGAACACGCCGTGGGGCGCGTGGGTGTGGGACATCCACGAGGAGGGCAACCCGCATACGATCGACTGGGAGCTGTTCGAGGGGCCGGCGCCCAACAAGGTGCCGTTCTCGCTGGAGCGGTTTTTCCGGTGGCGCTGCTGGTACGACTATGGGACGGGCCTCTCCGGCGACCTGCTCTCGCACGAATACGACGGGGTGAACCAGATCCTCCAGGTGGGGATCCCGCATTCCTGCGTCGCGTCCGGAGGCATCTACTACTTTAAGGACGGCCGCGACGTGCCTGATGTGTTCCAGGCCGCCTACGAGTATCCGGACCGCGAACTCACGTTCGTCTACAGCGCGACGCTCGCCAACGGCAACTACCGTGGACTGGCGTTCATGGGTCACGACGCCACCATGCGGGTGAGCGGGTCGCTCACGGTCATGGCGGATTCGGACTCCACCCGTTACAAGAAGAAGATCGAAGACGGGGTCATCGATCCGTCCCGGGCGATGTTCACCTACCGGCCCGGCTTCAAGGGCATCGACGCCGTCACCTCGGCCACCGAGGAGTACTTCGTGAGCCGGGGCCTGCTGTACACGTACCGCGGCGGCCGACGCGTGTCCGCCTATCACCTCCTGATCGGTGAGTGGCTTGACGTGATCCGCAACGGCGGGGAGACCAGTTGCAACATCGACCGCGCGTTCGAAGAAGCCATCACGTGCCACATGGCTACCCGCTCGTTCAAGGAGGGCCGGAAGGTCACGTGGGATCCGGCGCAACGACGCATCGTATGACGACAGGCGGTTAGGCGGTTTGGCGGTTGGGCGGTTCGAGATGATCCAACCGCCAAACCGCCTAACCGCCTAACCGCCTAACCGCCTAACCGTTGAACCGCCTTACCGCCCAGGAGCAGCGTCCGTGAACACAAGCACCCGACTCGGGATCATGATGTTCCTCCAGTTCTTTGTCTGGGGGGCGTGGTACACATCGATCGCCGTGTACATGACGGCCGAGGGCATGGGCGATTTGACCCACTGGCCCTACACGGTCAATCCCATCGCGGCCATCGCGGCGCCGTTCTTTCTCGGCCTCGTGGCGGACCGCTTCTTCTCGACCGAGAAGGTGCTGGGGGTGTTGCATATCCTCGGCGGTCTGGTCCTGTTGACCGTTCCGCAAGTCAGCGGCGCGCCGGTGGTGTTCGTGCTGCTGCTGTTGCTCTACAACCTCTGCTACATGCCGACCCTCGGCCTGGCGAACTCGCTCGCGTTTCACAACATCGCCGATCAAGAGAAGCAGTTTCCCCTGATTCGGGTGTTTGGCACGATCGGCTGGATCGTTGCCGGCCTCTTCGTCAGCCTGGTGCTCCGCAGGTTCGTGACCGGCGGGAGTCTGCCCGAGCAGACACCGTTGCCACTCTACACGGCCGCAGTCACGAGTCTCGTTTTGGGCCTCTACAGCTTCTCGTTGCCCCACACCCCACCACCGGCCGCTGGGGAGCGCGTCTCGCTTCGGAGTATCCTCGGACTCGATGCGCTGCGGTCGCTGGGCAGCAAGCCGTTCTACGTCTTCCTCGGTGCCTCGCTGCTCATCTCGATTCCGCTCGCGGCATACTACAACTTCACCCAGCTGTTCCTCGAGGGCACGGGGTTCCGGAACATCGCCGGTACGCAGACGCTCGGGCAGATGTCCGAGGTGATCTTCATGCTGTTGATGCCGCTGTTCTTCGTCCGCCTCGGGGTGAAATGGATGCTCGTGGCGGGCATGGGGGCGTGGGTGCTGCGCTATGTATTGTTCGCGCTCGCGGCGCCAAGCGCGGTCTTCTGGATGATCATCTTCGGCATCGTGCTGCACGGCATCTGCTACGACTTCTTCTTCGTCACCGGCCAGGTGTACGTCGACAAGAAGTCGACGCCCGCGATTCGTGGCCAGGCGCAGGGCATGCTCGTGCTGGTCACCTACGGGCTCGGCATGCTGATCGGAGCGCAGGTGGCGGGGAACCTCTTCAATGCCTTCCTGGGCGACGCGGCCGCGCTGAGGCTCGACCAGTGGCGGCAGTTCTGGTTCGTCCCGGCGGCGTTTGCGGCCGTGATCATGGTCGGGTTCGCTCTGCTCTTCAATGACCGGGTCGATCCGCCGCGGGCCGCGGCCGCGGGTGACGAGGCGGCGTAGCCATGGGACACGCACCGAAGACGCGAGCGCAGGGGAAGGCGAAGACCGACAGGACGGCACGACGATTGGGTGTCGGGATGATCGGCGGCGGGTTTGTGGCGCGGTTTCACATCCGCTCCTTCGTGAGTGTGCGTCAGGCGGACATCCGGGGTGTCGTGAGCCGGCGTGATGGGACAGCAGAAGAGTCGGTCGCGCTCGTGCGCCAGCTCGGCGTGGGCGACGCGAAGGTCTTCGATTCGGTCACGGCCATGGTGGCCGATCCCGACATCGACGCCGTGTGGATCTGCGCGCCAAACTTTGCGCGCATCGAGGTGATGGAGGAGATCGTCGAGGCGATCGAGACGGGAAAGGGCACGCTGGTCGGCGTCGCGTGTGAGAAGCCGCTGGGACGCAACGTGGCCGAGGCCCGTCGCATGCTGGAGCTGGTGGAGCGGGCGGGACTGCTGGACGGGTACCTCGAAAACCAGCTGTTCTCGCCCGGTGTGGTGCGCGGCAGGGACATTCTCTGGGCCCGCGGCGCGGCACTCACCGGACCACCATACCTGGCCCGAGCGGCCGAAGAGCACAGCGGCCCGCACAGCCCCTGGTTCTGGGAAGGCGAGCTGCAGGGCGGCGGGGTGCTCAACGACATGATGTGTCACTCCGTGGAGGTGGCGCGCTTTCTGTTGACCGCGCCCGGGGCCTCACGGGATACCCTCACCCCCGTCAGGGTCACCGCCCACACGTCCTGTCTCAAATGGCAGCACCCGGAGTATGCGGCGATGCTCGCCGTGCAGAGCGGTGGAAAGCTCGACTACGTGACGCGCCCGTCCGAGGACTTTGCACGAGCGCTGGTCGAGTACCGCGACGGCCACGGGAATACGCGGGTCGTCGAGGCAACCACGTCCTGGTGTTTCGTGGGCGCGGGCCTCAGGCTCAGCATGGAGGTGCTCGGTCCGGAGTATTCGCTGTCGGTGAACTCGCTCGATGCCGGGCCCAAGGTCTTTTTCAGCCGGAAGGTGGCCGGTAAGGCCGGTGAGGACATCGTCGAGAAGCAGAATGCCGAGATGGGGCTGATGCCGATCGTGAGCGACGAGGAGAGCGAGTACGGCTACGTGGGCGAGAACCGGCACATGGTTCAGGCGTTCCTCGCCGGGCGTCGTCCGGCGGAGACCTTTGCCGACGGCGTCAACGTGACCGAGTTGCTCATGGCCGCGTACATGAGTGCCGAGCAGGGCAAGACCGTACCGTTCCCGCCGCCGGGCCTCGAGGCGTTCGTGCCCGCCGTGGCCAGGGGCGCCTGGAACCCGAGGACATCATGAACCCACGTCGTATCTGCGGGCTCGCGCTCGCGCTGATCGTTGTGGCCGGCGAGCCGGTCATCGCGCAGGATCGTGAGGGCTTCGAGCAGATCCTGGCGCAGCGCAACGGACGGTACTCGAAGCACGGCTGGAATCACTACGGCCCCGGGTACTTCGATCTCGATCCCCAGACGGGAGTGCTCACCTCGCACGGGGGCATGGGACTGTTCTGGTACGCAGTGAAGGAGTACGGCGATTTCGTCCTCGACCTCGAGTTCATGTGCGCGACCAGCGAGACCAACTCCGGGATCTTTCTCCGCGTGCCCGGCGTGCCCACCAGCGACGACTACATCTACCACAGTGTCGAGATCCAGATTAACGATGCGGGAGAGGGAGTGCACCAGACCGCTGCCGCCTACGACGCGGAGGCACCCACCCGGCGAGCCTCCAAGCCTGCTGGGGAGTGGAACCGCTACCGCATCACGGTACAGGGGAGTCGCATCCGCGTGGAGTTGAACGGTACGCAGGTGCTCGACTGGGAGTCGGAGCCGCGGGGCAAGGTGCGCGAACTGGCCCCTCGGGGCTACATCGGCCTGCAGAATCACGATGACCGGAGCCCCGTGTACTTCCGCAATATCTACGTGAAGGAGCTGCCGTAGGGGTTGTTCGGCACAAGGACTCGAAACCCAGGGTTGTTCCCGCGGTTCACGACCGATAGCATAGAGCATCCCCGTAGCTCCCCGGAGGACCTTATGCTCCGCATTCTCACGAGCGTCGCGTGCGCCCTGGTGCTCATGCCACCCCCGGCCGCCACGCAGGAGGCCGACGCACCATCGCCCGAGCTGGTGTACGTCGCCTACTTTCAGGTGGCCTACGCCGATTTGGATGATTGGATCGGCGACTACTACCAGTACTCCGTGCCGGTGTTGCAGGAGCTCCAGGACGAGGGGGTGATCCTCGGCTGGAATGTGTGGCAGCACCAGACCGGTGTCGAATACAACTGGCGGTTCGCGGTGCGGGCTGCGGCATGGGCGGACTTCGACCGTTTCTGGCGTGAGTATCTGGGACGCCTCGAAGAACGCGCGCCGGAGGTGATGGCCCGCGACAACAGAATGATCCAGGCCCATTACGACGAAGTGTGGAACGTCGACGAGGTACACGTCCCGGAGGGACTCGACGCTCTGTACCTGTACGACTCCCGATTCCAGATCAGCTTCGCGTATCTGGAGGAGTGGAACGAGCGTTGGCACGAGAGTGTGGCCCCGATTCTCAACGAGTCGATGGAGGACGGCATTCTGGACGGGTGGGTCGTGCAGAGCCACAACACCGGCGGTCGTTACAACTGGAAGGTGCTGTACCTGTTCGACCAATGGGATGACATGGACGACCACTTCGGACGCGTCATGGCGGAACTCACGTCGGACGCGTACGCGTGGGAGCAATTCTCGAGCATGATCGAGGCGCACGACGACGTCATCTGGACGGCGGTGCCGCCGGAGGGAGGCAACTAGCCTAGCCGCCGCGGTACGGGCACCGAGATCCCCCAGTCCGACGAACCAGTCGTCAGGGCCGGGGCGCGGACGCCATCCCGACGCAACCGGGACGAACATTTTCCCCTGCAGCGCGACCACCGGCGGCCAGCCGGGTGCGGTCCCCTGGCCACGGACCGGACGCCTTCCTATTCTTGAACGTCGTCGCACCGCCGCAATGCCACTCGGGATCTAGGGAGCATCCCATGCTTCACACTGCCGCAACACACTCTCGCTGGGCGACCCTGTTTGCCGCCACGGTCGGTGCGGCCACGCTGATCGCCGGGTGCGCGGTCGAGCCCGAGATCGCCGCCGATCTCGTGCTCCGCAACGGGAAGGTGGTCACGGTCGATCCCGCCGTGCCCGACGGGCAGGCCATCGCGGTCCTGAACGACACGATCCTTGCCGTCGGCTCCGACCGGGAGATCGGACGCTACATCGGTCAGGAGACCGACGTGATCGACCTCGCCGGACGGCTTGCGATTCCCGGATTCATCGAGGGGCACGGCCACTTCCTGGGCATCGGCAGCGCGAAGATGCAGCTCGACTTCATGCATGTGGCCAACTGGGACGAGATCGTCGCGATGGTGGCGGACGCGGCCTCGGATGCCCCGGCTGGCGCGCTCATTCAGGGCCGAGGGTGGCATCAGGAGAAATGGGACGCGCCGCCACCGGGCAACATCGATGGTCTGCCGACCCACCACACCCTGAGTGCAGTCTCTCCGAACAACCCGGTGATCCTGCGGCACGCGAGCGGGCACGCCGCGTTCGCCAACGCCAAAGCGATGCAGATGGCGGGCATCACCCGGCGCACGCCCGATCCCCCCGGTGGAGAGATCGTGCGCGACGCCAACGGAGATCCGATCGGCGCGTTCCGCGAGACCGCGCAGGGGTTGCTGGGGCCGGCGGCGGCCAATGCCGGCCCACCCGACACCCGCCGCCAGGCCGCGCTGGCCATTGAGGAGCTGCTGTCGAAAGGCGTGACCAGCTTCCAGGACGCGGGTGTCGGGTTTGCGACGCTGGATCTGTACCGGGAAATGGTGGATGAGGGAGCCATGGGCGTCCGCATGTGGGCCATGATCCGCGCTCCCAACGACGCCCTCGCCGCGAGGCTTGCCGACGCGCGCGTCGTCGATTACGGCGACCATCGGCTGACGGTCCGAGCCATCAAGGTCTCGGTGGACGGGGCCCTCGGCCCGCACGGCGCGTGGCTGCTCGAGCCGTATGCCGATCTGCCGACGAGCCGGGGCCTCAACACGAGCCCGATCGACGCGCTCGACGTGACGGCGCAACTGGCGCTGGGGCACGACTATCAGCTGTGCGTGCACGCCATCGGCGACCGCGCCAATCGTGAAGTCCTGAACGTGTATGAGCGGGCATTCGAGCCTCTCACCGGAGATCGGGATCTCCGCTGGCGCATCGAACATGCACCACATCACCATCCCGCCGACATCCCGCGGTTCGGACAACTCGGCGTGATCGCGTCGATGCAGGGGGTTCACGCCACCTCCGACGGCCCATGGGTGATCCCGCGGCTGGGCGAGCAGCGGTCGCGCGAGGGCGCGTACGTGTGGCGGTCGCTGTGGGATTCGGGAGCGGTGGTCACCAACGGCACCGACGCTCCTGTGGAAGATGCGGATCCCATCGCGTCGTACTACGCCACCGTGTCCCGCAAACTCCAGGACGGCAGCGTGTTCTTCCCCGAGCAACGACTGAGCCGGATGGAAGCCCTGCGGAGCTACACGATCAACAATGCGTTCGCCGCGTTCGAGGAAGGCATCAAAGGCTCGCTCACGCCCGGGAAGCTGGCGGACATCACAGTGCTCTCCAAAGACATCCTGACGATTCCCGAGGATGAGATCCCGACGACGACCGTGGACTACACGATCGTTGGGGGGGTCGTGATGTACGCCAGGGAAGGGAACTGAGCTTGGGGTGGGCCTTACGGCCCGCCATCGTCGGTGCATCGGGATCGCGCCCGGCTTCCGCCGCGGGCGCGGCACGGAGTGCAATCCGTAGTGCCGTTCGGCACGCTCACAGTTCCGCACCGTCCACATCACCGTCCGTGAGGAGCATCCGTCTGTGACCGATCACGTGTCCGTAGCGCCGTGGGAACAGCTGGCAATCCTGATCGCCGGCCGCGACGCGGCAGCGGCCGAGCAATTCCTCCACGATCTGCCGGCTGGGGAACTTGCGCGCACCGTCTCCCGCCTCTCGGAGGAGGATCAGCGGGCACTGCTGGATCTCCTGGGCCCGCAGTCATCGGCCCTGCTGTTCGAGCATCTCTCCAGCGCCCAGGCAGTCGAAATCATCGAGGACCTGCCGGCCGCCGATGCCGCCGCAATCCTCGAGGAGATCCCGAGCGCCGACCGTGTGGACCTCCTGGCCGATCTGGGGCGCGCCGATGCCGCGGCGATCCTCGACGCCATGCCCGCCGAGCAGGCCGACGACACGCGACGGCTGCTGCAGTATCCGGAGGACACGGCGGGCGGCGTGATGATCACCGAGTATCTGTCGTATGCCGAACACCTGACAGTGGGGGACGTGGTGGAGGACATGCGCGCTCACGGTGAACGGTACTCGGACTATGACATTCAGTACGCGTACATCACGGACGCCGAGCGGCGCCTCGTCGGTGTCCTGCGGCTTCGCGACCTGCTTCTGGCGCGACCGACGCAGACCGTCGGCGCCATCATGATGCGCGATCCGCTGAGCGTACCCGACGATGCCAACCTGACCGATCTCAAACAGGTGTTCGACGACCACGCGTTCGTGGGGATCCCGGTCACGAACGCTGCGGGGCAGCTCGTGGGTGTCGCGCGGCGCGCGGCGGTGCTCACCGCCCTCGGCGAGCAGGCGACGGAGGCGTTCCTCGCCGTGACCGGCCTCATTGGGGAAGAGCTCCGCACGATGCCGCTTCGCTACCGGTCGCGCCGTCGCCTGTCGTGGCTCTCGATCAACATCGTGCTCAACATGATCGCGGCCAGTGTCATCGCCATGTACCAAGACACCCTCGCCGCGGTGATCGCCCTGGCGGTGTTTCTGCCGATCATCTCGGACATGAGCGGCTGCTCGGGCAATCAGGCCGTCGCAGTGAGCATCCGTGAGCTGGCACTGGGTCTGGTGAAGCCGCACGAGATCCTGCGCGTGGCGTTCAAGGAGGGGGTCGTGGGGATTCTGAACGGTGTCGTGCTGGGCCTGCTGCTCGGGGTGGTGGCCGTGCTGTGGAAGGGGAATATCGTGCTTGGGTTGGTGGTCGGAGCTGCGCTTGCGCTGAACACCATCGTCGCCGTCCTGCTCGGCGGGTTGATCCCGCTGGTGCTCCGAGGGCTGAACCACGACCCGGCTCTCGCGTCGGGACCGATCCTCACGACGGTTACTGATATGGTCGGGTTCTTCCTCGTGCTGAGCTTCGCGTCCGCGTCTCTGCCGATGCTCATGTGAGGCCGGGGTCCACGACGTCCTGTGACGTTTGAATCTGTGGGTTCCGGGTCGTTACACTTCTCGGACGCATGCCACCCAGCCCTTGAGAGCACAGGATGACCAGAGCGGATCGGAGGAGGAGCGTCTGATGGCGGCGGAGCGCAGTCACCGGCCGGCGGGGGCCTATCCGAGACCGCCGCTTCCGCCCGACGAGCCGGAGCGGCTGGCCACGTTGGCCCAGTACGACGTGCTCGACACCGATCCCGAGCAGGCCTACGACGACCTGACGCTGCTCGCCTCGCACATCTGCCAGACACCCATCGCGCTGGTGAGCCTCGTCGACACCGATCGACAGTGGTTCAAATCGCGGCTCGGTCTCGATGTGCCGGAGACGCATCGTGACGTCGCGTTCTGCGCTCACGCGATCGTGAGTCAGGAAACGATGGTGGTGAACGACGCGACGACGGACGAGCGCTTTGCCAACAACCCGCTGGTGTTGGGCGATCCGGAAATCCGTTTCTATGCCGGTGCGCCCCTGCGCGTCCCCGGGGGGCAGGCCATCGGTACCCTGTGCGTGATCGATCGCGTGCCGCGTGAGCTGACCGCGGAGCAACGGGCGGCTCTGGAGGCGCTGTCCCGGCAGGTCGTCGCGCAACTCGAGCTCCGCCGCCGGGTCAACGAACTCCAGCGGTATTCGGCGCGCGATCCGCTCACCGGTGTCTTCAACCGCGGCTACTTCGACTCCCTGCTGCCCATGGAGCTGGAACGGTCGAGACGCTACAACGATTCCACGAGCCTCCTGCTGATCGATGCCGACGGGTTCAAGCAGATCAACGATCGGGTCGGTCATCAGGAAGGCGACCGCGTGCTCGTGATGCTAGGGGGGATTCTCACCCGAGGTGTGCGGGCAGCGGATGTGATTTGCCGCTACGGTGGGGAGGAGTTCGCCATCATCCTTCCGCACACCAACCTTGAGGTCGCGGGCGCGATGGCCGACCGGATTCGCGAGGGGGTCGCGAAGAGCACCGCCGAGGTCGAGCCGCCACTCCGGACGGGCGGGCTGACCGTGACGATCGGCGCAGCGGCATTCCCGGTGGACGCCGACGCCGCCGAGCAGCTCATCGCCGTCGCCGACCGCCGGCTGTACGCGGGGAAAGCGCGGGGACGGAATTGTGTCGTTGCGGGG
Source organism: uncultured Gemmatimonadaceae bacterium (assembly GCA_964348385.1). GTDB lineage: Bacteria > Gemmatimonadota > Gemmatimonadetes > Gemmatimonadales > GWC2-71-9 > JAOTVV01. Next base: position 623 of record CAYGCN010000031.1, on the reverse strand, counting down.
GATGGGTAGGTTTTGGCGGGAAGCGGGAAGCGGGAAGCGGGAAGAAAGGGAAATGGGAACGGGGAAAGGGGAAAGGAGAAAGGGAGCTCGGGACGGGGGCGCGAGATTGCCGGTGGCGCCCCTGTCCCGGGCGTTGTTGCTAGGGCGTCGCCTCCAGGCTTCGGTACACGAACTCGATGAACTGCTCGGGGTTGATGAACGCCCCACCCAGGGCCTCGTCGTAATCGGCCATGGGCTTGGCCGCCTTCACCTGCTCGAGCGTTTGTCCCTCAGCGATGGCCGCGGCCACCCGGTCCCGCGCGGCGACCAGCATGGTACGGTAGCGCTCGAGATCCGCGCGTGACGCCAGCGGCCCGTGTCCCGGAATGATCTTCGTGTCCGAGTCGGCAACCGCCAGCGCCGCGTCGGCGGCCGCGATCATCCCGTTTACATTCCCCCCGCTCCCCAGATCGATGAACGGGTAGAGACCGTTGAAGAATGTGTCGCCCATGTGCACGACATTCGCTCGCCGGAAGTGAATCAGCGCGTCGCCGTCGGTATGCGCGTGCGGGATGTGAAGCACGTGCAGCTCATCCCCGTTGAGGTGGAACGTGACCGCCTGGCTGAAGGTGACGACAGGGAGC
>CAYGCN010000030.1:0-26727 GCA_964348385.1 uncultured Gemmatimonadaceae bacterium | reverse complement strand
ACTTTGCCATTGGCGAGGAGGCGTTCAACCACCGCCTTCACTACCAGCTGGCGTTACGGAACACGGCGCCCGAGCTCTGGCGGTACGGGGTCGCGCTCGTCGACCGGGTGGAGCACGAGCTGGCGGCCCTGGTGCGTGAAATCGAGCCCGGCACTGCGTGGTACGACCTGGTGGCCCGGCTGCGCACCGATCATCCGCTGCCGCGTAACCTGGTCGGTGCATACGCCGCCGAAACACAGCGAGCGCTGACGTTCATCCAGGAGCAGGGGATTGCATCGGTGCCCGACGGCAGGCTCGACGTCACCGAGACCCCACGCTTTCTCCAGCCGCTGATCCCGTTTGCCGCGTACCAGCCACCCGGCATCTTCGCCGCCGAGAAGCGGGGGTGGCTGTACGTGACGACCCCGCCCCCGGAACGCGGTGGCCGGAAGGCGTCGCGTGACCACGCACGGGCGGAGCTGCCGGCCACCGCGCTGCACGAGGGCTATCCGGGACATCATCTCCAGTTCCTCGCGGCACAGGCGCAGCCACGGACTATCAGAAAGATCGTCCGCTCGCCGATCACCCTCGAGGGTTGGGCCCTGTACTGCGAGGAGATGATGGGCGAGCAGGGGTTCTTCCGTACGCGGGAGGAGCGCCTGTTCCAGAAGGTGGCCCTGTTCTGGCGGGCATGTCGGGTGGTGCTCGACGTGGGGCTCCACACGCGCGGCATGCGGTTCGACGAGGCGGTGACGTTCCTCGTCGACCGTGCCCAGCTCGACCGGGCGCTGGCGGAGGCGGAGGTGCGACGGTACTGTGCCGAACCGGTCTACCAGCTGAGCTATGCCATTGGCCGGCGGGAGTTTCTCGCTCTGCGGTCCGCCTACCGCACCGCCCGAGGCTCCGCCTATTCCCTGGGGGATTTCCATCGAGCGGTGCTCGCCTACGGCGCCCTTCCCGTGAGCCTCATTCGCTGGGGGATGGAGCTCGATGAATAGGCCGGGGCATCGGCCCCAGGCGCTCCCTCGTGTCGTCAAACGGCTGGGCGTCGTCTCGTTCTTCAACGACCTCGCCAGCGAGATGGTCTACCCGCTACTGCCGGCCCTGATCACGATCCGGCTTGGCGGGTCGGCCGTGACTCTGGGCCTCCTGGACGGACTGTCTGAAGCCGTGTCGGCCGGCATCAAGGCAACATCCGGCTGGCTCGCCGAACGCGTGCGGTGGCGCCGTCCCCTGGTGGTCATCGGCTACGGTGTGGCGGCTGTGGCGAGGCCGGCGATGGGCATCGTGGGTGGCGCGGGGCAGGTAATCGGCCTGCGAGCGGCAGATCGTGTCGGCAAGGGCATCCGGACACCTCCACGTGACACGATCATTGCCGATGTCACCGCTCCGCGGTCGCGGGGTCGGGCGTTCGGGTACCACCGCGGTATGGATCACGCCGGTGCGGTAGTGGGGCCGCTCGTCGCATGGGCCGCGCTGACGTGGGGGAGAGCCGAGCCGGTCTCGGTGATCCGCTGGAGTCTCGTGCCGGGCCTGCTGGCGGTGGCGGCGGTGGTGTGGGCCCTCGGGCGCGTCGAGGTGGGTGGCCCGCGCGGAGAGCAGCGTCCGGAACCGGAGGTGGGTGACGAGGAGCCGCCACCGGGCACCGCCGTCCTGTTCGGGCTCGTCATCGCCTTCGCATTCGTTCGGTTTCCGGAGACCCTGTTTCTCCTGCGTCTTCAGGATCTCGGCGTCGCCGTGGCGGCCGTTCCGCTCCTGTGGGCACTGCTGCACGTGGTGCGATCGCTTGGGAGCTACCCGGGTGGATGGGCGAGCGACATTCTAGGTCCGCGCCGCACGATGATCGCCGGGTGGCTGCTCTACGCCGCGGTCTGCCTCGGCCTTGCCCTGTCACGCACCCCGTCGGCCGCCTCGATGTGCTTCCTGGCGTTTGGCTTCGTCGCCGCCGCCACCGAGTCGCCCGAACGGACCTTCGTCGCGGCGGCGGGCCGCACCGCGGGCCGCGGCCGACGGTTCGGCGCGTATCACGCCGGTGTCGGGCTCGCAGTCCTGCCGGGTTCACTGCTCCTCGGCGCCCTCTATGCCGGATGGGGTGGCGGGTGGGCACTCGTGGTGAGCGGTGGCGCCGCCGCTGGGCTGGCCCTCGTCGCTACCGTGGCCGGCCAGGACCGGCACGGCCGGCGGCTCCCGGGATGACCAGCGCTCGGCTCGTGCGCCGGGCGTGGCACACCGCCAAGGTCAAGGCCAGGGCGTTCCGGGAGATCTACGAGGGACTCTATGTCGCGCCCTATCGCTCGCAGATCTACCGGGCGTATCTCGAGGAACGCGATCTCTTCCTGCTTGCCGGCTTCAGCGATCTGTTGGGTGCCCCGAACCCGGTGCTGTTCTACACGCTGGAGCTGTATCCCGAGCTGATCGAGCAGTTCCACGAGTGGCACGTGCGCATGGGGATGCCGCGGGCGCCGGAAGGAGGCTTTCGCTGCTGCTGACGCGTACCGGTCATGGTCGTTGACCCAAGCACCAGCTTGGCCCGGCCCGTGCTGTTTCTCGGCGGGAAGGGCGGTGTGGGGAAGACGACGCTGGCCACGGCACTTGCCCGGTGGGCGGCGCTGAACGGACGGCGAACGCTTCTCGTATCCACGGACCCTGCCCACTCGACATCCGATGTCCTCGGCCGAACCCTCGGTCCCGAGCCTGCGCACATCGATGACAATCTCTGGGCGATGGAAATCAATCCCCCACTCGAGGCCGATCGTTACATCGCGGCAGTGAAGCAGCGGATCGCGGAGGTCACGCCACCGCGGCTCGTCGCCGAGGTCGAGCGACAGATCGATATCGCTCGAGTCAGCCCGGGCGCGGAGGAGGCGGCGCTGTTCGATCGATTCACGAGGCTCATCGACCAACTCGGAAGCCCCTACGAGCGGCTGGTGATCGACACGGCCCCGCTCGGGCAGACGCTCCGACTCCTGGCTCTCCCCGAGCACATGGCGGCCTGGATCGGGGGACTGATCGGTCGGCGCCGCAAGGTGACCGCACTGAGCCGCATGTGGCGGCGGGTCGCCGGTGCCGCGGCCGGCTCGCACCGTGAGGTGGATCCGGTCTTGGCGACCCTGGAGGAGCGACGGACACGCTTTCGCCGCGCGAGAGCGGTCATCACGGATCCCGAGCGTACCGGCTTCGTGTTCGTCCTCCTCCCGGAGCGCCTGTCGCTGCTCGAGACGGAGCGCGCGGTACAAACGGTGGTGAAATACGGGATTCCAGTCGGTGCGGTGGTCGTCAACCGGGTGATGCCCAAGGCCACCGTTGGCGCTTTCTTCGAGCGCCGGTGGCGGCTGGAGCAAGAGCGCCTCCAAGCGATCCGGACGACCTTCGCCGCGTATCCCGTGTTCGAGATTCCATTGCTCGAGATCGATACCCTGGGCCGCTCCACGCTGGACGAGATCGCGTCTCACCTCGGGGTATCGTAGGCCGCCGCTCGCGGCCGCGGCGCACGATCGGTACCTTGGTGCACCTTCAGCCGATGCGGAGGTTCGGGCTGTGAGCGCCATCGCGCTGCTCGTGATCGGCCTTGCGGCGTTCCTGACGGGTTACCAACTGTACTCCCGCTACGTCGCGCGATACGTCTACCGACTCGATCCGACCTTCGTCACGCCGGCGCACGAGTTCGAGGACGGCGTGGATTTCGTTCCCACCAACCGGCACGTGCTGTTCGGCCATCATTTCACGTCCGTGGCGGGAGCGGCGCCGATCGTCGGGCCGGCGATCGCGGTCATCTGGGGGTGGCTCCCGGCATTCCTCTGGGTGGTCCTGGGAACCGTCTTCGCCGGCGCCGTACACGACTTCGGCGCCCTGTGGATCTCGACGCGACACAAGGCGACCTCGATCGGCACGCTCACGGAACAGATCGTGGGCAGCCGGGCACGGGTCCTGTTTCTGCTGATCATCTTCTTCCTGCTCCTCCTGGTGAATGCCGTCTTCGCCGTCGTGATCGCCAATCTGTTCATTGCCAATCATGGAGCGGTGCTGCCCGTCTGGGGCAGTCTCGTCGTCGCCGTGGTCGTGGGACTGCTCATCTACCGCACGGCTGTGGGGATACTGTGGCCGTCGCTCGCCGCGCTGCTGGTGCTGTACGTCCTCATCTGGCTCGGTCAGTACGCACCGTTCGCCCTGCCGGACGTGTTCGGCTTTGCCCCATCGGATCTGCAACTGCAGGCGGCGCAGGGTGATGTCGCGGTTGCGGCGGAGGCCGCCAGAGTCGACGGTGTGCGGGCAGGGTGGGTGATCGTTCTGTTCATCTACGCGTTCTTTGCGAGCGTCCTCCCCGTGTGGGTGCTGCTCCAGCCGCGGGACTATGTCAACAGCCATCAGCTGTTCGCTGCGCTGGCGATCATCGGTCTGGGCGTGGTGCTGGTCAATCCGGAAGTCGTCGCGCCGGCCGTGAATCGGGAGCTCCCGGCGGATGCTCCGAACTGGTTCCCCTTGCTGTTCATCACGATCGCCTGCGGAGCCATCAGCGGATTCCACGGACTCGTAGCCTCGGGGACCTCCGCCAAGCAGCTCGACATGGAGACGGATGCCCGCTACGTGGGCTACGGGGGGATGATCGGCGAGGGGACCCTGGCCTTGACCTCGATCCTCGCGACCACGGCGGGGTTCGCCGTGTTCGTGGGTCGCGAGGGGTGGATCGAGCACTACGGGACCTGGGCTCGGGCGTCGAGCGGAGCGACCTCCGCCTTCGTCAACGGGGTGGGAGTGCTGGCCGAAGGGGTGGGCATCCCGCATGCGGTCGCCGTCATCTTCGCCGCCGTGGTCGTCATCTCGTTTGCCGCGACCACGATGGACACCGGCGTTCGACTCCAGCGGTATATCATCTCGGAACTCGGCGCGCAGTACCGGGTGGGCATCGCGCAAAACCGCTGGATCGCCACCTTCGTTGCCGTCACGAGCTGTGCGCTGCTCGCGCTCGGTTTGGATCGCGGCGCCGGGGGCATGCGGCTCTGGCCGCTGTTCGGCACCACCAATCAGCTCACCGGCGCGCTGACCCTCTTGGTCATTACCCTGTTCCTCGCCAGGCTGCGCCGCCCGATCTGGGTCACCGTCGTGCCCATGGCGTTCCTGCTGTTCATGACCACGTGGGCCATGGTGCTGAACCTGGTCCGTTACTGGGCGGACAGCCAGGTGGTGCTCCTCGCCGTCGGCGGCATGGTTTTCGTGCTGGAGTTGTGGCTCGTCTTCGAGGCGGCCGCAGTGGTGCGGCGGGTGACTCGGGGAGCGAACCGCGGCTGAGTGAGCGCGTCGGAGCGCGCTTGCTGGAGCCTTTGCGGAAACGTACGTTCGATACCTCTCGCAGAGGGGGTGTCTGATACCCTACGATCCGTCGGAGCCGGTCGAGTTCAGCCCCAGCGGGGGTCAGGCTACCGGGTCGGTGCTTGCCGAACGCCCTCAACCGAAGCCGGTCGAACGGCGGGAGATGCGGGGGCATACCGCCATTGTCACGGGTGGGGCCACGGGTATGGGTCGGGCGATGGCGCTGGGCTTCGCCCGGCGTGGGGTGAACGTCGCGTTCAACTACATCGAGCTTCCCGAGCGAGACGTGTCCGCGCAGGCGGTGCTGACGGAGGCGGCGCTTCGCGGGTGTGGGGTCGAGGTCTACAGCGCGCACTGCGACGTGCGGGACCGCCGAGCCGTCGAGCAGTTCGTCCGCGATGTCCACGACAAGCTCGGCGAGATCCACTACCTCGTGAACAACGCCGGGATCCACCGCGACGCTGCCCTGTGGCGGATGTCGGAGGACGCGTGGGACGACGTCGTGAAGACGAATCTCACGGGGAGCTTCAATGCGATCCGGGCGGTGGCGCCCTACTTCCGCGAGCAGCGGTACGGAAAGATCGTCAACATCGCTTCCCATCAGGCGTACACGCCAGGCTTCGGTTTGGCGAACTACGCAGCGAGCAAAGCCGCGGTAGTGGGTCTCACCAAGGCAGCCGCCGTCGAGCTGGGCGCCTACAACGTCAACGTGAATGCTGTCGCGCCCGGCTTCGTGCGCACGGAGTTGATCGATACCCTTCCCCCAGAGGTCCTCAGTGACGCCGAGCACGAGTCCGTGCTCGGACGAATCGCCGAGCCGGAAGACGTGGCCTACGTGGTCCTGTTTCTCTGCTCCGACGAAGCTCGGCACATCACCGGACAGGTTATCTTTGTCGACGGCGGTTTGACGCTCCATTGATTTGCGGTGGGTCGGTGCCGACAGTCGTATGATGTGAACGCTTGCGGGAGGGTGCCTGTGAGTGACCGCTTTGTTGAGCTCACGTACGAGGGTGGTGTGGCCACGCTGACCATGGATCGCCCGCCGCTCAACGTGATGAACATCGAGATGATGGAGCAGATGAACGAGGCGATCCTCAAGTTGCGCGGACGCACGGACCTGAAGGTCTTGGTGATTCGCGGCAAAGGGAAAGCCTTTAGCGCCGGTGTGGACGTCGCGGACCACACCAAGGACAAGGTCACCCGCATGCTTCAGGTGTTCCACCGGATCTTCGAGTCGATTCGCCTGCTGGACGTCATTGCGGTCGCCGCCGTCCACGGGCGGGCGCTGGGCGGCGGCTTCGAGCTGGCCATCGGCTGTAACCTGGTCGTGGCCTCCGAGTCGGCACGGTTCGCGCTCCCCGAAATCAAACTCGGCGTGTTCCCGCCGCTGGCCTGTGTGGTGCTTCCGCGCGCGGCCCCACGACGCAAGGCGATGGAGTGGATTCTCATGGGGGACGAGATCACGGCGCAGGAACTCAGCGCGTACGGTCTCGTGAACCGAGTAGTCCCCGACGACCGGTTTGACGAGGAGCTCAGCACGCTCGTCGGCAAGATCACCAGCAAGTCCGGCCCCGTCCTCACGTTGGCCAAGCGTGCGCAGACGGAATCGTATTACGCGGCGTATGAAGAGGCGCTCTACAAGGCCGAGAATCTGTACCTGCGGGAACTGATGGCGCTCGAGGATGCCCACGAGGGCATCAGGGCCTTCATGGAGAAGCGGGCGCCGACGTGGCGAGACGCGTGAGGCTCACGACGCTCCTGCTCGTCGTCGCGGGTATCGCATGCGGCGGCAGCAAGACCGAGGAGGGTGTCCCCCCCGAGACCGCCCCCCTTCCGACGATCGTCCTCGGGGGTCGGATCGTCGCGGTGTATCCCATTACCCTCGTGGCGACCGACCCGCAGCTCGGATGGAGCGAGCACCTGGGAAACCGCGCCGCCGCTTTGCACACGGCCGATAGCCTCCTGGCCACGTTTCTCACCGAGCGGGTACCGGAAGCCCAGTGGGTGTTGCCTGACGTCCTGCGGCGCGCCGCGCGGCAAGCGCCCGGTGTGCTCCCGGATCCGGACAAGATGGGCACCGCCCTGCTCCGCGCCCGCGATCTGGAACGGATCCCCGACCCACTGCGCTCGCAGATGCGGAATCTGACCGCCGTCGCGGCAGATCGCCTGGTGCTCATCCCGGCAGCGCTGACCTTCCAACGGATGGCATCGGGGCAGGGAGCCGCCGATCTGTCGGTCGTCATCGCGGACGTGCGCTTCGGAACGGTGCTGTGGCGAACGATTGCCCACGGGGAGGGCGACGATGCATGGTCGGCGATGTGGAGTGCCCTCCGCGCGCTGGTGCCGGACTTGCCGTAGCGATGCACCGCGTCACGCTCATTCCCGGCGACGGCATCGGTCCCGAGATCACTGCTGCCGCCCGTCGTGTGATCGAGGCGGCTGACGCGTCGATCGAATGGGATGAGCAACTCGGTGGCGTCGCGGCCCTGCATGAGGCGGGGACACCGTTGCCCGACGCCACCGTGGCGAGTATCCGGGAGACGAAGGCCGCACTCAAGGGACCACTCACGACGCCCGTCGGCACCGGCTTCCGGTCGGTGAACGTCGCGCTGCGGCGGGAGTTCGACCTCTATGCCAACGTGCGCCCGGCAGCGTCGATCCTCCCGGGTGGCCGGTATGACGGCGTCGACATCGTGCTGGTACGAGAGAACACGGAGGGTCTCTACGTCGGGCACGAGGTGGTGATTCCCGTCGCCGGTGATCCGAAAGCCGTCGCCCAGTCCACGGCCATCGTTACGCGGGCCGGCTGTGAGCGGATCGCCCGGTTCGCGTTCGAGTACGCGGTGCGCCATGGCCGGCGCCGAGTGACGATCTGTCACAAGGCCAATATCCTGAAGGCGGTGAGCGGGTTGTTTCTCGAAGTCGCGCGCGAGGTGTCCGAGCAGTACCGTGGCCGGATCGACGTGAACGACGTGATCATTGACGCGGCGGCCATGAAGCTGGTGTTGGACCCGAGCCAATTCGACGTGATCGTGACCACCAACATGTTCGGTGACATCCTGAGCGATCAGATTGCCGGACTGATCGGTGGTCTGGGACTCGCCCCGGGCGCCAACATCGGTGAACGGGCTGCGGTGTTCGAGGCGGTGCACGGCTCGGCGCCGGACATCGCCGGCAAGGGCGTGGCCAATCCCTCGGCCCTGATCCTGGCGGGCTGCCTGCTGCTCGATCACCTGGGCGAAGCCGCGGCGGCGCGACGGGTGCGGCAGGCACTCACGGCCGTACTCAGGGACGACCGCGTTCGCACTCCGGATCTCAAAGGACATGCCACGACTGTGGAATTCACGGACGCCATTGTTCGGCGACTTGCGTGAGCGGGAGTGTCCGCGCTGCCACCAGCCGGTCGATCTCCCACTGGGCGAGATCTGCCCGACATGCCAGCGCGCCATCCAGCGCCGCGCCTCACGGATCGCGCGCGCGGTGGCCCTGCTCTCGACCGCGGCCGTCGGTCTCTACGTGCTGCTCCGGGTGCCCCCCGATCCGACCGCTCGCCTGGTCAGCGGCGCCGCGGTGGCCATCTGGTACCTGCTCACGAACCTGGTGGTTCGGCGGGTCCTGCGGGAGTTCCTGAGATGACGGGGAAGGCACCGTGACGTTCCGGATCGTGCATCTGTCGGACACGCATTTCGGCAGGGTCGCCGATCTGCGTCAGATCCAGGCAGTGGAGGAGCTGGTGCCGGACCTCGACGCTCGCCTCATCGTCCTGACGGGGGACCTGACGCTCCGCGCGCGGCATGGGGAGTTCCAGGCGGCGAGGGCCTTCATGCAGGAATTGGAGCGCACCGCTCCGGTTCTGACGATTCCGGGCAACCACGATGTGCAGTGGTGGTGGAGGCCCTTCTTCCCCTGGTCGGCGCACGCAAAGTACCGGAAGTACGCGCGCTATTTCGGGCCGCTATTGTCTCCGATCATGGATTTTCCCGAGGCGGTCATCGTGGGCGCGAACACCTCGCACGGCATCGCCTGGGGGTCGCTCACGCCGCGCCTTCGGGATATCGCCGTCAAAGGGCACCTGCCGAAATCGCAGATCGACAGGGCACGAGAGGCGTTCAGCGCGGCCGGCAGTGAGCGAGTGCGAGTGCTGGTCGTCCACCACAACGTGCTTCGCGGGGAACTCTCGCAGCGAATGGGGCTGGCGCGGTGGCGGCAGGCGCAGCGTCGCATCGTGGAGTCGGGCGCGGACGTCGTGTTGTGCGGTCACGATCACCAGGAACAGGCCGATCTGCTGCAGGAGCGTGTGGTGATCTCCTGTGCCGGAACGCTGTCTACCCGTTCACGAGGCAACCGCCCCTCGGTCTTCAACCGTGTCTCCGTCGACGACCACGCGATCCACGTCGAGTTCTTCCGGTGGGAAACCAGCGATGGGGTCTTCAAGCGGTCCGATGTGCATACCTTCCCCAGGCCGCGACGGCTTCATGACGCACCGGTCCCCGCGGGCGCGCGCTGAACGCGCGGCCTGGGAGGCCGATCAGGCGCTGCTCGTCGCCCGACTGCATCGCCTGGGACTCGATCGCGCCATGCCGGTCGAGATGCATGTCAATCGCTCGGTCATGGTGAGCCTCACCGAGCGCCCTGTGCTTCGGATTCATCGTGGGTTTGCCTACGGGTCCGACCGGGTGTTGCGGGCGGTGGTAACCTTCACCGCGCCGCGCAGCTCGCGTCAGGAACGGGACCGCGCCAGGCGCCTGATTGGTGAGTTCGCTGCGGAGAGCTACGCGGAACCCCGTGTTCGCCGTCGAAGCAGCACGAGGCCTGCCGATCGCCGGCTGCTCGGGCAGCTCCGCAACCTGTACGCCGAGCTGAACGAGCGACACTTCGGCGGCAGTCTCGAAGTGGTACCGCTCCGCATCTCAGACCGCATGGTGACGCGACTCGGTGAGGTGACCATCGACGCCCGGTCGCGGCGCACGGTGGAGATCGCGATCAGTCGCCTTCACGTGACGCAGGACGAATGGGATGAGGTTCGCGATACGTTGCTGCATGAGATGATTCATCAGTGGCAGGTCGAGACGGGTGGGGAACCGGATCACGGAAGACGCTTCCGCCAGAAGGCGCGGGAAGTCGGTATCACACCGGCGGCCCGCCGTAGCGTCGGCGAGGCCATACGCATGATCGAGCGGTAGGAGGAGGAACCAGGCGATGCCCTTTCATGGGGTAGACTACTACGACATCGATTCGCTCCTCTCGGAAGAGGAGCGGGCCGTACGCGAGACGATTCGGCGGTGGGTGGACGCTGCGGTCATGCCGGTGATCGGGGAGCACTACCTGGCCGGCAGGTTCCCCACACAACTCATCCCGGAGATGGGCGAGCTCGGGGTCTTGGGTGCCAACCTGCCAGCAGAGTATGGCTGTGCCGAGCTCAACAACGTGTCGTACGGGCTGATCATGCAGGAGTTGGAGCGCGCCGACAGCGGTATCCGCTCGTTCGCGTCCGTGCAGGGCGCCCTGGTCATGTACCCGATCTTCACGTTCGGCAGTGAAGCCCAGCGGCGGGAGTGGCTGCCCAAGCTTGCCTCCGGAGAGCTGATCGGATGTTTCGGTCTCACCGAGCCGGACTACGGCTCCAATCCGGGCGGCATGATCACCACGGCGCGGGACGATGGTGACTCGTGGGTGTTGAACGGCGCGAAGATGTGGATCACCAACGGCTCGATGGCCGACGTTGCCGTCGTGTGGGCCAAGACGGGAGCGCTGGAGGACGCCAGGTCCATTCGCGGCTTCATCGTGCCGACGGATGTTGCGGGCTTCACGGCCAAGGATCAGGCGGGGAAGCTGTCGCTCCGAGCGAGCGATACGAGTGAGTTGGTGCTCGAGGACGTGCGCATCCCCAAGGCCAACCTCCTGCTGAAGAGTGGCGGACTGAAGAGTCCGCTCATGTGTCTCACCCAGGCGCGGTACGGCATCGCATGGGGTGCGGTGGGGGCGGCGATGGCGTGCTATGCCGAGGCGGTCGACTATGCGAAGCATCGCGTCATGTTCGACCGACCGATCGGTGGGTTCCAGATCCAGCAGCTCCGTTTGGCCGAGATGTTGACCGAGATTACCAAGGCCCAGCTTCTCTGCGTGCAGCTCGGACGGCTCAAGGATCGCGGGACGATGACGCCGGTGCAGGTGTCTCTCGCAAAGCGAAACAACGTGAACATGGCATGCGAGTGCGCGCGTGAGACACGGCGGCTGCTCGGCGCGAGCGGCATCCTGGCCGAGTACCAGGCCATGCGCCACGCGGCCAACCTGGAGAGCGTGTACACGTACGAGGGCACCCATGACATCCACACGCTGATCCTGGGCGAAGACATCACCGGGATCGCGGCATTCTCGGGCTGAGGTCTCGGGAGACTGGGCCCGTGTTACGCCGCCATCCGCCCGGCACTCGACCAGCACCGTCTGAGAGAGGAGCGTAGCATCGTGCCAGGAATCCTGTGGTTTCTCGTCATCGGCATCATTGCGGGATGGGTGGCCGGACGCATCACCAAGGGCAAGGGCTTCGGCTTGGTCGGCAACCTGATCGTCGGCGTGCTCGGGGCACTGTTGGGGGGTTTTCTGTTCAATCTGGTGGGTCTGGCCGCCTACGGCTTCCTCGGCTCGCTGATCACCGCCACCGTCGGTGCCATCGTGCTGCTGCTGCTCCTGGGATTCGTGAAGAAGTGATACGGACGCACGTGGTCTCCCTCATCGCCGGCGTGCCGTTTCTGGCACTCCTCGCGTGTTCTGGCGGAGGAGTCGGTTCCAATGTCGGCCCGCCCCTTCCGGACAGTGGCCTCGCTCTCGTGGTTGTCGCCCACGGACTGCAGAATCCGCTCCTCCTGACGAGTCCTGCCGGTGACGGCCGACTGTTCGTGGTCGAGCAGGCCGGGAGGATTCGCGTGGTGCGGGACGGCCAACTGCGCCCGGCGCCGTTTCTCGATGTCACTGACCTCGTGAGTGCGGGTGGCGAGCGTGGACTGCTCGGCTTGACGTTTCACCCACAATACGCCTCCAACGGGTGGTTCTTCATCAACTACACGGACCGGAACGGAAACACGCAGGTCGTGCGGTACACGGTCAGCGCAGATCCCGACGTGGCTGACCGGGGATCGGAACAGGTGATTCTCACTGTGGCCCAGCCCTACGGAAACCACAACGGTGGGCACGTGGCGTTCGGACCCGACGGGATGCTGTACGTCGGCATGGGTGACGGGGGCAGCGCCAACGATCCCCACGGGCACGGACAGAATCCCGCGACCCTGCTCGGCGCACTGCTCCGCCTGAACGTCGACACTGGGGACCCCTACGCCGTCCCGGCCGACAACCCATTCGTCAGGCGGCAGGATGCTGCACCGGAAATCTGGGCGACGGGCCTCCGCAACCCGTGGCGGTTCTCGTTCGATCGGGAAACCGGTCTCCTCTTCATCGGCGATGTCGGCCAGAACGCCTGGGAGGAGATCGATGTGATGCCTGCCGCGGCCGCCGGCGTGAATTACGGGTGGGACGTGATGGAGGGGACGCACTGCTTGGCTTCGCCTGTCTGCGATCGAGCCGGACTCACGCTCCCCCTGGTCGACTACGGCCACGACGATGGCTGCTCCGTCATCGGGGGCTATGTGTACCGCGGTGCCGCGATGCCGGCCGTGCACGGCCACTACTTCTACGCCGACTGGTGCCAGGGGTGGGTGCGGAGCTTTCGGGTTCGTGACGGCGGCGTGAGCCAGCATACGGAGTGGGAAGTCGGAGACGTCGGCAACGTGCTCTCGTTCGGAGAGGATGCGGCGGGGGAGCTGTATCTCCTGTCGCAGAATGGGACGGTGTATCGCTTCGTCTCCCGGTGACTGAGTCACGCTCGCGGCACGAGTCCCTTTCTACCAGGTCGCTCCTCCGCGACAGGAATCTCCGCGTCGTGTTCAGCATCACCCTCATGGCGATGTTGGGGGTTGCGAGCGTTACCCCGGCGTTTCCCGCTGTCGCCCGCGCCCTCGACGTGAGCCCGCAGTCCGTCGCACTCCTCATCTCGGCGTTCACCGTGCCGGGGGTGGTGCTCACACCGTTTCTGGGCGTCCTCGCCGACCGCGTCGGACGGAAGGCGATCCTCGTCCCGTCCCTGCTGCTCTTCGGCGTCGCGGGTTCGGCATGCGGGCTGGCACGAACGTTCGACGTGCTGGTTGGCCTGCGTTTCCTCCAGGGCGTAGGCGGCGCCGCACTCGGCGCCCTCAACATCACGTTGATCGGTGATCTGTTCGATGGCTCCCGACGGACGGCCGCCATGGGATACAATTCAGCGGTCTTGAGCGTGGGGACGGCGCTCTACCCCGCGATTGGAGGGGCGCTCGCGATGCTTGCGTGGTTCGCGCCGTTCTTCCTGCCGGTCGCGGCTATCCCCGTCGCCGCCTTCGCGCTGCTCACCCTTCAGAACCCCGAACCCACACCGCAGGGCGACTTGCGTACGTACCTGCGCAACGCTGTGCGTGGCATGCGGCAGGAACGGGTCGTCGTGATGTTCGTCGCGGGGGTCGTGACGTTCGTGCTGATCTACGGCGCGTTCCTGTCGTTTCTCCCGTTCGTGCTGGAAGGGAGGTTCGGCGCCACGTCGCTGGGCATCGGCCTGGTGTTCGCCGTGGCCTCCGTGGCGACCGGAATCGCGTCGTTCTTCCTCGAGCGTCTCGCGCGCCTTCGCGGTCCGGAGACGCTGGTGTTGACCGGTTTCGCCCTGTATGTCGCGACCATGCTGCTGATGCCACTGGCGCCGGCGCTCTGGATCCTTCTCGCCTTGGTGGCCGTCTTCGGTGCGGCGAACGGCATCACGATCCCGAGCATCCTCACGATCGTCGCCGGGTCGGCACCGGACGAGCACCGTGCAATCTTCATGTCGGTCAACGGCACCCTGCTGCGCCTCGGTCAGACGCTGGGGCCACTCATGGCCGGTGCCGCGTCTGCCATGTTGGGACTGCAATGGGCCTTCTGGATCGGTGCGCTGCTCGCCGTCGGTCTGCTCACAGCGTTGGTGCGCGTCAGCCGTGCGGCCCGAACGGCGGCAGTTTGATCCCGTCCACCAGGGTTGGCGCCTTCCCGCCCTAACCTCCGTCAGTCAGATTTCACGCCATGAACCGCGCACAGGCTGAGCGACGGATCCGGGAGGTGCGGGCGGTGGTGCGGCATCACGACTACCTGTACTACGTCAAGGACACCCCGGAAGTCTCCGACGAGGAATACGACCGCCTCTTTCAGGAGCTCGTCGCGCTGGAGGAACGGTTTCCGGATCTCCGCACGCCGGACTCCCCCACCCAGCGCGTGGCCGGTGCGCCGCTCGACAAGTTCCCGTCGGTCGAGCACGCCGCCCCACTCCTCAGCCTGGACTCCAGCCAAGATGTTGACGCACTCCGACGGTTCGACGAGCGCTTGCGAAAGGCGCTGGGCCCGGAGGTGGCGTACGTGCTCGAGCCCAAACTGGATGGTGCGTCGGTCGAGCTGGTGTACGAGGAGGGCGTGCTGGTGCGAGCCTCCACGCGCGGGGACGGGCGAACCGGCGAGGGCATCACCGAGAACATCCGGACGATTCGGACCGCACCGCTCCGCCTCCGGGGCGACGCCCCGCCGCCCCCGTCATTCCTCGCCGTGCGGGGGGAAGTCATCATGCGTGCCGCCGCATTCGAGCGGTTGAACGAAAGTCTGTTGGAGCTGGGGCGGGAGCCGTTCGCCAATCCTCGGAACGCCGCAGCGGGTTCGCTGCGCCAGCTCGATCCGCAGATCACGGCGAGCCGCCCGCTCGACCTCTACGTGTATGACGTGTTGGCCACCGACGACCTCACGCTGCAGACGCAGTGGATGGTGTTGACGGCGTTGGAGCATTGGGGCTTTCCGGTGAACGATCTCGTGCGCCGGGCGCGCGCGGTCGACGAGATTGTTGCGTATCACGGCGAGTTGGCCGCGCAGCGTGACGATCTGGCCTACGAAATAGACGGTGTCGTGGTCAAGCTCGACGATCTGGCAGCTCGGGAGCAGGTAGGCGAAACGTCCCGCCATCCGCGGTGGGCGTTCGCGTTCAAGTTCCCCCCGCGCAAGGAAGTGACCCGCGTGCTCGCGATCGTGCCGTCCGTGGGTCGCACGGGGGTCGTGACACCGGTGGCAATGCTGCGGCCGGTCGAACTCTCCGGTGTGACCGTGAGCAGGGCGAGCCTGCACAACCGCGACGAGGTGGCCCGCAAGGATATCCGGGAGGGAGACCGGGTGCGCATTCAACGGGCCGGCGACGTCATTCCACAGGTGGTAGAGCGTCTCGACGAGCCCGGCCGCGAGCGGGCACGCCGCTTCCGAATGCCGGAGACGTGCCCGTCGTGCGGCGCCGCGCTGATCGAGCGCGGTCCCTACACGATCTGCCCCAACAGCTTCGAGTGTCCGGCCCAGCTCGCGGGGCGCATCCAGCATTTTGCCTCGCGCGACGCGCTCGACATCGAAGGACTCGGCGAGGAGACCGCAAGGCAACTGGTCGCGGCGGGTCTCGTCCGCCAACTGCCCGATCTGTTCGACCTCCGACCCGAACACCTCATGACGCTGGAAGGATTCGCCGAGAAGTCGGCGACCAAGCTGGTCGATGGCATCCAGCGGGCGTCGACGGTCGATCTTCATCGACTCCTGCTGGGTCTTGGCATTCCGGAGGTCGGGCTGGCGGTGGCCAACGATCTCGCGCGTCACTTCCGGTCCGTCGAGGCGCTGCGGTCTGCGACGCCGGAAGCGCTCGAGTCGGTTCCCGGCGTTGGGCCCAAGATGAGCGAGCAGATCGTGGGGTTCTTCGGCAACCCGCGCCACGCCAAGCTGCTCGATCAATTGTTGAAGACGCTGACGGTGCGCGAGGCGGCAGGACCGGCGACGACCCCGCTGAAAGACGTGAAGGTCGTGCTCACTGGTGGGCTCGAGCGCCTGTCACGGCGCGAGGCCAAGGCGCTCGTCGAGTCGCTTGGCGGGCGGGTCACGAGCTCGGTCAGCGCGGAAACGGGCTATGTGGTCCACGGTGCCAACCCGGGATCCAAGTACGACGATGCGGTGCGCCTCGGCGTGCCGATGCTCACCGAGGACGAGTTCCTGGCGCTGCTTCGGTCGAAGGGCGTGGAGGTCTGAGTGGAGAACGTCGAGATCGCCGCGGTACTGGACGAGGTCGCGACGCTCCTGGAAATCAAGGGTGCCAACCCCTTCAGGATCCGCGCCTACCAGAATGCGGCGCGCACCGTGGAGGAGCATTCGACCCCGCTCCGGAAGATGATCGACGATGGGACCGCCCTCACGGACCTCTCGGGCATTGGAAAGGACATTGCCGCCCACATCACCGAGCTGGTGCGCGAGGGCCGCCTCACCGTCCTCGACGAGCTCACCGCTGAGATCCCGCGCTCCCTGATCGAGCTGACACGCCTTCCGGGCGTGGGGGCCAAGAAGGCGCGGAAGCTGTGGGAGGCGCTCGGGATCGAGACCATCGAGGATCTGCACGCCGCCGCCGAAACCGGTCAGGTCGCCGAGCTGGACGGATTCGGCGAGAAGAGCCAACAGAAGATCCTCGCGGGGATCGACGCGTATCGTCGCCGGCAGGGACGGTTCAAGATCGCCGATGCGGATCAGCACGTGGAGCCGCTCGTCGCGTACCTCCGACAGCACACGGCGGTAGAGCGGCTCGAGGTCGCCGGCAGCTATCGACGCCGTCGGGAGACCGTCGGGGACATCGATCTCCTGGCCATCACCAGCGAGCCGAGCTCGGTGATGGAGTGGTTCACCGAGTACCCCGAGGTGCGCAAGGTCGAGTTGGCGGGAGAGACGAAGGGCACGGTCGTCCTCCGGTCGGGACTGCAGGTCGACCTGCGCCTCCTGCCGCCCGAAAGCTACGGCGCGGCGCTCCAGTACTTCACGGGATCCAAGGAGCACAACGTCCGCCTGCGCAAGCGAGCGGTGGCGCGGGGGTTCCGGGTGTCGGAATACGGGGTGTTCACCGTGACGGATGACGAGGCTGAGTCGGACGATCCGTATGCCGGTACCATGGTCGCCGGTCGCGACGAGGCGGAGGTCTATGGAGCTCTCGACCTGCCGTGGATCGCACCGGAGCTGCGCGAAGATCGTGGCGAGATCGCCGCGGCCGAGCGCGATGGACTCCCGGAGTTGATTACGCTGGATGACCTCCGGGGCGATCTCCAGATGCACTCCACCTGGTCGGACGGTAAGAACGCGATCGAGGAGATGCTCGACGCGTGCCTTGCTCGGGGCTACGAGTACTTCGCGATCACGGATCACAGCAAGGCGCTCGCGATGACGGGCGGGCTGGACGCCGAGAAGCTCGCGGCACAGTGGGAAGAGATCGACGAGATCGCCTCGCGGCGGACGGAGATCCGCGTGTTGAAGGGCATGGAGGTGGACATCCTCAAGGACGGCCGTCTCGATCTGGAAGATGAGCTGCTCGAGCAGCTGGACGTGGTGCTCGTGTCGGTGCATTCGCTCCTTGACTTACCGCCCGCGAAGCAGACGGAGCGTATCCTCGCCGCGGTGCAGCACCCGGCGGTGAACATTCTGGCGCACCCGACCGGCCGTCAGATCAATCGTCGAGACCCGATGCAGTTCGATCTCGAGGCTGTCCTTCAGTGCGCGGTGGAGCACGACGTCATCGTGGAGCTGAACGCGCACCCGGACCGCCTCGACCTCAAGGACTCGCATCTCATGCGGGCCAAGGAGCTGGGGCTCAAGGTGGTGATCAGCACCGACGCGCACCGGATCGGCGATCTCGATCTCATGCGGTACGGGGTGGATCAGGCACGGCGGGCCTGGCTCACCAGTGACGACATCGTGAACACCTTCCCGCTGCGACAGCTGCTCGAGACACTTCGAAAGGGATGATTGCGTCGCTGCGATGATGCCTCTACTCTGTCTTCAGTCCACCATCACCGATTCTCGGATACGGAGCGACGATGAGTCTGACGATCAAGGCGCGCAAGGACGGGCCATACTTGGTGACGGGAGCGTGCGTGCTCACCGATCATGAGGGAAACGTCATCGAGACGAAAGAGAACTTTGCCCTGTGTCGCTGCGGTGCGTCGAAGAACAAGCCGTTCTGCGACGGATCGCACAGGCAGGTCGGTTTCTCCAGCGATCGCTGATCCTCGGCCGGGGTCCCAGTGCGCACCGTCGGGGGATCGCCCGGTCGTCGTACCTCCGATTCCCACCCTGGGAGATAGCCATGGAAGAGTTATTCCACCGCCGGTCGGCCCGGATCGGCCAAGCACCCGGCAACCTGCACCATATGGGTCCTGCGCGAACCGCCCCCGTTCGGATCACCGTCATCGACTACAATGCCGACCACTTGGGCGAGCGCGAGGTGGCGACGATCGACGAGTGCACCGAATGCATGAGCCCGTCGAGCGTGACGTGGGTGAATATCGACGGCGTGCACGATCCGACGATGCTCGAGAGGATCGGCGAGAAGCTGGGCCTGCATCAACTGCTCTTGGAAGATGTTGCCCACACGGACCAGCGGCCCAAGCTCGAGGACTTCGACGATCGGCTCTACGTCGTGATGCGGATGTTGAGCGTATCTCGGGTCGAGGACGACGATGAACGTGAGGAATTCACGGTCGCCAGTGAGCAGATCAGTCTGGTGCTGGGCCCGAACTTCGTGCTCACTTTCCAGGAAGACCCGGGGGATGTGTTCGAGCCGATCCGGCGCCGCCTGCGAGAGAACAAGGGCAAGATCCGCAGGATGGGGGCGGATTACCTCGCCTACGCCCTGTTGGACGTCGTGGTGGACAACTACTTCACCGTGCTCGAGCTGTTCGGTGATCAGGCGGAGGAACTGGAGGAGGAAGTGATGGAGAGGCCCACGGTCGAGACGCTGCGCGACGTGCAGCATATGAAGCGGGCGTTGATCCAGATGCGACGGGCCCTGTGGCCACTGCGGGATGTGCTCAACGTGATGATTCGGGGCGATTCGAAGCTGATACGCAAGCCGACGATCGTGTTCCTTCGCGACGTGTACGACCACATCATTCGGGTCGTCGATGTCATGGAGAGCTTCCGGGAAATGGTCGGCGGGTTGATCGACATCTACCTCTCCAACGTGAGCAACCGGATGAACGAGGTGATGAAGGTCCTCACCATCATGGCGACGATCTTCATTCCACTCACGTTCATCGCGGGCATTTACGGCATGAACTTCGACAACATGCCGGAGCTGCACTGGAGCTGGGGCTACTGGTACGTGTGGGCAATGATGCTGACCGTCGGTGCCATCATGCTGCTGTATTTCCGGCGAAAGCGCTGGTTGTGACGTTGCACCGACCCGGCGCCTGAAGTAGCTTCCCCCACCCGGCCGCTGCCGGGTCTCGAGACGTGTAACATCAAGCTATGCAAGAGGTTACCGTGAAGATAGCCGTGTGTGTGAAGCGGGTCCCGGATTCGGAAGCCCGCATCAAGATCGACGCCGGCGGCAAGGCGATCGACGAGGGTGGTGTGAAGTTCATCCTGAACCCGTACGAGGAGTTCGCCGTCGAGGAGGCGCTCAAGCTCAAGGAAGCAGCCGGCTCCGGAGAAGTCGTCGTGGTGTCCCTGGGCAACGATGCCTCGCAGGAGACCATCCGGACGGCACTCGCGATGGGGGCGGACCGCGGGGTGCTGCTGAAGACGGCAGATGTTCCACTCGATCCGCTGCCCGTCGCGAAGGCGCTGGCGGCAGAGCTCGCGGGAGGCGGGTACGATCTCATCTTCTTCGGCAAGCTCGCCATCGACGACTACAGCCACGGCGTCGGCCCGATGGTGGCGGAGCTGCTGGAGCTCCCGTGTGTGAGCGCGATCTCGAAGCTCGACGTATTCGATGGCAGAGGCACCGCCGAGCGTGAGATCGAGGGGGGTGTGGAGGTCGTGGAGTTCCCGCTGCCGGCCGTGCTTACGGCCGACAAGGGACTGAACGAGCCCCGGTACCCCGCGCTCCGCGGCATCATGCAGGCCAAGAAGAAGCCTCTGGAGGTGAGGGACGTGACGCTCGACGCCGCGGGACTCGAGATGCTGAGCCTGAGCTACCCGCCCGAGCGGAAAGCGGGCCGCATCGTCGGCGAGGGAGCCGCGGCGGTTCCGGCCCTGATCGACGCACTCAAGAACGAAGCGAAGGTGCTCTAATGCCGAACGTCCTCGCGGTTCTCGAACAACGTGGCGGCAGCATCAAGCGCGTGTCGCACGAGGTGCTGACCGCGGCGCGGGCGCTGGCCGACGGGATGGGTGGTGAGGTCCACGGCCTCGTGGTCGGTGGGCCCGGGGTGGTCACGGACGGATTGGGGGCGTTCGGAGCCGACAAGATCGTCGTGGTGTCGGACGCCTCACTCGCGAATTACCAGGCGGATCGGTATGCGGCGATCGCCGCGGATCAGGTCCGGGCCGGCAGCTATGCAGCGGCGCTCGTCTCCGCCACCGCGCTGGGAAAGGATCTCGCGCCGCGTCTGGCTGCCCGACTGGCGTGTCCCTTGGCGTCGGACGTGACGGAGGTCAAGTACGACGGCGCCATCGTGGTCACCCGACCGCTCTACGCCGGGAAGGCCATCACCATGCTCAAGGTCCTGGCCAGTCCCTGCGTGATCTCGGTGCGATCCAATGCGGTGACGCCGAAGACGAACGACAAGCCGGGGACCGTCGAGACGGTCGCCGTGAGTGCCGGCGAGCCCCGTGCGCGCACCGTGGAGATCAAGCAGCCCGAGCGCGCGGCACTGGACGTGGCGGAGGCATCGATCGTGGTGTCCGGCGGACGGGGAGTCAAGGGACCCGAACACTTCGGCCTGATCGAGGACCTGGCGAATGCCCTGGGTGGAGCGGTCGGAGCCTCGCGGGCGGTGGTGGACGCCGGCTGGCGCCCTCACGCCGAGCAGGTCGGGCAGACCGGCAAGACGGTAAGCCCCAATCTCTACGTCGCGATCGGCATCTCCGGTGCGATCCAGCACCTCGCGGGCATGCGGACTGCCAAGACGATCGTCGCGGTGAACAGGGATCCGGACGCACCGATCTTCAAGGTCGCCGATTACGGGATTGTGGGTGACCTCTTCGAGGTCGTGCCCAAGCTTACCGAGGAGATCAAGAAGGCGCGCGACGGGTAGTCCCCCGAAGGCGACCCGTCGCGCGCCGGGAATCAACTCCCCCCGGGCAGGTCCAGACGCTCGGCCAGGATCGAGGCCACGTCCCAGATGCGGGTCTGTTCGTCCCGCACCACGCCCAGCATCCGGTGACAGCCCGGGCAGCCGGTCACGACTGCGGTCTGCCCCGTCGCCTTGATCTGCGCCCACCGTTTCTGGTTCACCTTGGCGGGCGAGTCCCAGAGAAACCCTCCTCCACCTCCACCGCAACACGCGGTCGGGAACGCCGAGGCGCTGGACGCCGGTTGGTGGAGCATGACGCCGGCGGCCTTGAGGAGCCTGCGCATCCCACTGTGTTCGGCGTTGTGGACCACCTTGCATGGGAGGTGGATGGCCGCGTCCATCAGTTGCGCCTTGAGCTTGAGCCTGCCCGACTGAACGAGGTCGGCCAAGAACGGCGTGTGGAGCCGCACGTCGGTGAAATCCGCGCCGAAGGCCCGGTACTGGGTCTGGATGGTATCTCGGCAGTGGGGACAGATGGTCAGGATGGTCCGGCTCTGATCGCCGCCGAGCGCGGCGGTGAGGAACTCGATGCGCTCCTGGGCCCAGAGCGGCCAGTCTTCCATGAGACCGCCCCCGTGCAGCAGACCCTCTCCCCAGCACCGCTCTTCGGCGAGGACTCCCCACCGTATCTGGGCGGCGTCGAGCAGCTTCCCGGTGGCCAGGACGACGGGCTGCACCTCCGGGCTGTTGCTCCCCTGACACCCGAGCACGAAGAGGAGGTCGTGGACTGCCGGGTCGAAGATGGGCAGCGCGTTCTCCTGCACGAACCGACTCCGCTCGCTCTCGTCCTGGCCGAAGATGTTACCGGACGACGTCAAAGCCTTCATGGCGGTGTCCCGGAGCGCCCGTGGCGGATAGAGTCCGTCCGTCATGAGGCGCCCGCGGATCTCGAGGCCGTTGCGCCCCGGCCGACACCCCGTGGGACACGCCACCTCGCAGGCCCGGCACTGGACGCACGTGGCCGTGACGTCCGGATCGATGAGTTGTGCCAACTGCTCTGCCGACAGCGACGGATCCTGAAGCGCGAGGACAAAGTGGTCGCGCGGCTTCAGGTCGGGTCCGGCGGGACATGCGTCGTTGCAGCGGCCGCACTGAATGCACGCGGCGGGATCGAACAACGCTCCGAAAGCGAAGTCGGCTACGCCGCCCGGCATCCCCAGCCGAGCCAGTTCCGACTCAAGCTTTGCCTCGTCCTCCAGGTCCATATCCAGGTCGTTCCCGAACACCGGCCGATCGGACGGCACCTCGGTCATGTGCTTGAGGATCACGTTGACCGGAGCGAGGAACAGGTGTAGGTGCTTGCCGGAGGCGATGACGGCCGGGAAGACCGCCAGATCCAGGTAGTGCGCCCACCAGTTCACCCGCCCGCTCATCGAGGAGAGTGGGAAGGCCCGTTCCAAGAGGTGGGTGATCATGAGCACGGCGATGAGACCCAGAATCACGCCGGATTCCAGGGGGTGGGTGAGCTTCCGTCGTTCCACGATGTAGCGGCGGATAGCCAGCAGGACGATCGACGCCAAGACGGCCACCGCGATCAGGTCGAGGGCCCAGACGTACCAGTCCGGAGCGGTGGTCTCGACGCCGAAGCCGTAAAGGACATGGAGCACGCTCTTGGCGAGGAACGCCAACAGTCCGAAGAACAGCGGGAGGTGGAGTAGGCCGACCCACGGCCGATTGCGAAGCACCACCCGCTGGGTGAGTACTTCCCACATGCCGGTGATCAGTCCGCCGGTCCGCACGATCTCGAGTTGCCCACGCTTGGGCCACACGTGTCCCAGGCGACGCGACCACAGGACGTACGCGAACCCGACCACACTGGCCACTAGCACGACCGCCACGAGCAACTGCTCGAGCCATTCCATATGCGTTCCCCCTCCTCATACCCACCGTCGTGTCGTGACCGCCCAGAAGCGGTGCGGTCCGAAACCACTGCTACCCTAGCACCACCTTAGCAGCTTCGGCCTGGCTGCGCATGGTCCCGTCGTTGACCCGTGCTCAGTACGGAGGGGTTGCCACATGCGTCGTCTCGTCGAACAGGATGGCTCGGAGGATCTCCCCCTGCTCGACACGCTGACAATCCTCCGGGACGATCAGTAGCGCATGGGCTTTGGCCATCGAGGTCAGGATGCCGGATCCCTGGGGTCCGGTGAGTCGCGCCGTGAGGCCATCCGCCTCGAGGGACAGAGTCACCCGCAGGTAGTGCTGCAGACGCGCGTGCGTGACGATGGGCTCACCGACACGGACCGGCGTCGTGCGTCGGAACAGGTGGGCGTGCCCCAGCAGCTTCCGAATCGCGGGTCGCACGAGCAGCTCGAACGTGACCATCGTACTCACCGGGTTGCCGGGGAGTCCGATCCACGGGGTCCCGCCGAGCATCCCGAAGCCGACGGGCGCTCCGGGTCGCATGCGAAGGCGCCAGAAGCGCCACCCGGCGCCCGCACCCTCGAGGATATGTCGGAAATGGTCATGCTCGCCGACACTCATCCCACCCGACGTGACCAGGAGGTCCGCTCCGCGCGCACCGGCGAGACGCGTCTGTGTCTCGTCGCGGTCGTCCTTCACGATCCCCAGATCGCGGACGTCCCCCCCCGCGGCGCGGGCCATCGCCGCCATCGTGTAGGTGTTTGACGAGGCGATCTTGCGGCCGCTCAGGATGGCATCGCGCTCGCTCACGTCGGCGAGTTCGTCCCCTGAGGTGAGAATCGCGATCGTGGGACGTCGATGGACCTCGACGGTGGCGGAGGCGATAGAGGCCAGCACGCCGACTTGCGCCGGGCCGATGGGGGTTCCGCGCTGGAGAACCACCGAGTCCCGTGTCAGGTCTTCTCCCCGCTTGCGAATGTTGCGCCCGGCATCACGTGCGTCATCCACGCGGATCGTTGCGGGGTCGATCGGCGTGACATCCTCCTGACGAATGACCGAATCGGCGCCAGTGGGGGTGGGGGCGCCCGTGAAGACGCGCGCACACTCCCCGGGACCGATGTCCCGCGACGGAAACGCGCCGGCGGGAACCTGATCCACGACTCGGAGCAGGACGCCAGGCCGCACCACGTCCGCGGCGCGGACCGCATAGCCGTCCATGGCCGAGTTGTCCCAGTGCGGCAGGTCGATGGGGCTCGTGATCGTGCGCGCCAGGACCCGCCCCGGGGCGTCCGCGATCGGCACGGTCTCCGTTGGCAGCGCCCGGATGTCACGGAGAATCATGTCCGCAGCGTCCCGCGGTGTGAGCCGCGTGCGGGGTGCCTCCGACTCGGGCGTGGGTGTGGAGATCACGTGAGCTGCACCGCTACGAGACATCGGGCGGGTCCAACAGTTGTTGGGCCCGTGCGAGGTCGGCGGGGGTGTTCACGTTGAAGAACAGGCGCTCGGGATCGCCGAACGCTCGCACGGCGTCCAGCGGTAGGGTCTTGGTTCGCACATCGTCGTAGAACGCGTTTGCCGCGAGACGTCCCGCCTTGAGGCTGGCGCGAATCGCCGCCGCGCAGGTGGGCGCGTAGACGCCGCACATGGGCTCGAGGCCGCGGGGTCCCGTGCTCTCCGGAACGAACACCTCGGCATGGCCCCGCTCGCGGATCAGGGCCTGAAGCAACGCCACTGCCACGAACGGCATGTCCCACGCCAGCACGAGAACCGGTGAGGGCGCGTGCGCAACGGCCGTGTAGAGACCCGACAGACTCGCGCGATACGGGAGGACGTCCGCCACGGTCTCGAGATCCGGCCGCCAACCCGCGGCTTCGCGGTCGTTGGCGACGAGCAGCGGCGGGGCGCCGCAGGCCTGCGTGAGGAGATCGGCCACGCGGTCGAGGAGCGTGCGCCCACCGAGATCGAGGAGTCCTTTGGGCCGGCTGCCAAGCCGGGTCGATGTGCCACCGGCGAGAACAGCACTGCGCATGGGCTAGCAGCCCCGGCCGGTCACTGACCGTCGTCCTCCCCCAGATACTCGGCGAACAGGTGTGGCTCCTCCTGCACACGTACCCGCTCGAGGGTGACGCCCCGCGGGAGGCGTGGCGCCAGAAACCGCCAGATCGTGACTGCGAGGGCCTCTCCGGTGGGAACGAGACCGTTCGGTCCGAACTCCGGTACTTCGTGATTGATGAACCGGTGGTCGAACCGAGCGGAGACTTCCTGGGCGAGAATCGTGTCCAGCTCCCGGAGATCCATCACCATGCCCGTCTCGGGATCCATCGTCCCGGCCACGGTGACATGGCATTCGTAGGAGTGGCCGTGACCGTGCTCGCCGGCGCAAGCACCGAACACCTCGCGGTTCCGCTCGGCGGACCACTCGGGACGGAAGTACCGGTGCGCCGCGGCAAAGGGAACGACTCGGGTCAGGCGGACCAGGGGCATGGGGCGGAATGTACAGTCGTGTCAGAAGACCCGCACGGCCAGCGCCTTGATGGCTAGGATTACCGTGGAACCGACTCGGATCCCGAGCTCCTCGAGAGCGGATGGCGTGATGCGCGCCGCGAGATCCACGCCGACATCGACGACGATCGTCACACGATCGCGACCGTGCTCGCTGATGCGCACCACCCGGCCGGGGAATTCGTTACGCGCGCTGGAATGGAGCGGTGCCGTGCTGACCAGCACCTCGTCGGCAGGAAGGGCGAGAGTGACCGGGCCCCCGCGGTCCGTGACCACGTGGATGTCGAGGGGGCCGACACGGGCCGTCTTGGCGCCGGTCCCCTCGGGCAGGACGGTGCGAAACAGGTTCTCCGGTGTCACCGCACCTGTGCGACCGTCGGTGAGGGCGACGAGATGGTCCGACCAGCGATACGCGTCCTCCAGTTGATGAGATGCGAAGCACACGGCGGCACCGCGCGCACGCTCCTCATCGAGCACTTGGTACAGCTGTGTGCTGGCAGCCCGATCCGCGGCGCTGGCGGGCTCGTCGAGCAGCAAGACGGCCGGCTCCAGCGCCAGCGCTCGCGCCACGGCAACCCGCTGGGTCTCCCCGTTGCTCAGCTGGTGAGCGCGGCGGTGCGCGAGGTCGCCGCTCGATACGCGGTCCAGCGCCCGGGTGGCCCTGGCGGCGTTCGCAGCCGCTGGACTGCCGTGCAGCGACAGGGCGTATGTCAGGTTCTCCTGGACCGTTCCGGGAAACAGATACGGTGCCTGTTCGACCAGCGTCACGCGTCGGCGGGCGCGTCGACGCTCGCTGGCACTGCGGACCGTGACGCCGTCCAGCGTGAGCACGCCGGCCCGAGGCGCCTCGAGAAAGGCCAGGATGCGCAGCAGCGTGCTCTTGCCGGAGCCGTTCGGCCCAACA
>CAYGCN010000029.1:27115-27319 GCA_964348385.1 uncultured Gemmatimonadaceae bacterium | reverse complement strand
TCTCGCCCCCATCGTCTAGCGGTCAGGACACCACTCTTTCAAGGTGGGGACAGGGGTTCGACTCCCCTTGGGGGCACTGGTTGTCACCCGCCCATGCTTCCTCCCCGGGGGAGGACGGATAGCGGGACTAGGAGGGGCAGCAGGGGCTGTGAGCGGACTGTCGGCTGGCTACAGGGCTCCCACCCAGGAAACACCTACCCAGAC
>CAYGCN010000029.1:0-27105 GCA_964348385.1 uncultured Gemmatimonadaceae bacterium | reverse complement strand
TGTGAACGGACCCGTGTACGCACCGCCTCTGATCCGGACCACGGCATCCATGCCGGTCCCGGTCCGGGACCGGCCACCGACTCGGAGGTTACTGCAACCCCCCCTGCCAGGTCACCCCCACCCACACGTGGCGTCCTGCCGCATCGACGCCGCTCGCATGCGTGCGGTACAGCTCGTCGAGGAGGTTCTCGAACCCGGCCGATACCTGCAAGCCGGGCGTGACCGTGGCCGAGGCGCGGAGACCGTGGACCGCGTAACCCGGTGTGCCTCCCTCGGGAATGCGCGGGTCGGTCAGATCCCGCCGTCCCAGCCGCTCCTGCGGCGCGGCCCATCGCAACACGTACTCCACCCACAGGGGACGTGGGGACGCCGACCAGCGCACACTCACATGGCCACCGAGGGGCGGGATCTTCGACATGGGCTCGTCGATGCCGCCGGCCCCCTGCTGATCGCCGCGCGTGAAGGTGAGGCCCCCTCGCACGCTGACCGACCCCAGCGTCTGTGCCGCCTCCGCCTCGATGCCCCGGATGTGGGCCGAGCCGACGTTCGCTCCGAGAAAGACCCGCTCGCCGTTGAAGAGCGTGTCACCACGAAACACGCCGGGCACACGATCGATGAAGTCCGTGATGCGGGTCGTGTAGGCCGTCACGTCGAAGGCAAGCCGCCGTCCGGCGAACCGCAGGCTCACTTCGCCGCTGATCGACCGCTCGGGCTCTGCGTCCGGATTGGGAAGCGCGATGCCGCCGGGCACCGGCCCTGTCCGGGTGAGATCGTAGAGGTTCGGTGCGCGGAAGCCCTGCGCCACACGTGCGGCGACGCGCCAGTCCGCGCTCGGCGACACCACGACGCCGAGCTGGCCCGTCACATCGG
The DNA here is from genome assembly GCA_964348385.1 of uncultured Gemmatimonadaceae bacterium. GTDB lineage: Bacteria > Gemmatimonadota > Gemmatimonadetes > Gemmatimonadales > GWC2-71-9 > JAOTVV01. The sequence goes on along the minus strand of CAYGCN010000029.1, from coordinate 26,235 downwards.
CGCTCTCGTTCTCGACGGCGCCTCCAAACACGGTGCCGACATCGGCGGCGTTCCGGAAGCGCGTCCACCGACCGCCGACCGAGAGGTCCACCGCGCGGTGCACCGGAAGCGCCGCGGCCACGAACACCCCGAGGCGGTCGGCAGTCGCGCCATCAGGGAACTGTCCCGTCGGGATCGGACCACCGTCGGTCGCCAGCTCGAGCGGGGTCTGCACCCCGGTCGCCAGATCCTGCACGAAGCCGTAGCTGTCGAGCACGTCGTGGTACCAATCCGCGCCCCACGTGAGCGTGAGCGGTCGACCACGCACAGTCGGTACGCTAGACCCGACGACGCTCACCCCCGGAGTGTAGACGTTGTCTCGCCAGTGTGTCCGCTCGGTATCCGGCTCCCCGGTCTCCAGCAATCGGACGCGGTAACGACCTTCGCGCTGCACGGCGATGCTCACGGTGGTCTCGAGCCGCGCCAACATCGGGGATACGGCGCCGAGGGTGTGACGGGCGTAGACGAGCTGACGAGTTTGCGGATTGAACAGGTGCTCGGCGTCCGAGCCCGGCGCCGGAGCACGGAAGGTCACGTAGCGGTCGTAGCGCGGCACGTCGTGTGTGGCGTAGTGTTGACCGGTCACCGTCACCCTGTGGCGGCGCCCGAGCCAGAGTCGTGCCTGGCCGTCTAGTCCTTCGCCTTCAAACCCGGTCGGCTCCTGAGGCCCGAGGCCGCCGCCGGCGCGCAGGTCGCGGACCCGGGCGAGTGTGCCTCCGAGGCTCAGGCTCCACCGTTCACGTTGGGCCCCGACCGAGAGCCGCGCGCGGAGCGACCGGTCGGCGGATGACGCCCCGGCCGCGACCCGCAGGCTCTGGTGGTCGGCGTGTGGATGCGGTGTCGTGATCACGTTGACCAGACCGCCCTGGGCGTCGGAGCCGTAGAGCACAGACGCGGGACCGCGCACCACCTCGATGCGCTGCACCGTTTCCGGGTCGATCGTCGCCAGGTACTGACCGGGCCCGTCGCGATACGTGCCGTTGTTCATCGGCACACCGTCAACCAGTGTGAGCACCTGATTTCCGACCATGCCGCGGAGGATCACGGCGCCCTGGCCGGCCGAGGTCTGCTGCACGTGCACGCCCGTGATCTCTCGCAGCAGGTTGGCGGCGACGGTCGCTGACGCCTTCTGCGCCTGCCCCGGCGTGGTCAGCGAGAGGGCAAGCGGCTGGTCGAGACGTCGGACCTCGGCCGCGCGGGTCCCCGACACGACCAGCTCACGCAGCATCACCGTGTCCCGCACGGCGGACGTGTCTTGCTGGTGCGCGAGTGCCAGCGCGGAGGCCGCAAGGAGTGTCGGGGTGAGCATAGGGCGATCGCAACTTAATCGGTTGATACGCTGTGGGCGTGTATGATACCTTTTGGCAACAGGAAGGTTGCGTCGGCGGGAACCGAAACCGGAGGAGTAGGTGATGTTCAGCGCGCGGGGATGGCTGACCGTGATGCTCGCAGGCGTCCTTGCAGCGTCCTGCAGCGGGACGCAGAGCGTCGAGGACGTCGCACCCCAGAGTGGCGTGCCCGAGCTCACGCTGATCGTGGAGAATTACAACTTCAACGATGTCACCTTGTATGCGATCGGGGCTGGCCGGCGCGAGCGGCTAGGGCGGGTGACGGGCAACGGCGAGGAAAGCTTCACGTTTCGATGGGCCGGTCCCGACCTTCGCATCGAGATCGATTTCTTGTCCGGCGGGAAGGAGACCACCGAGTCGATGCCGGTTGCGGCCGGGGATGTGCTCGAACTCATCATCGAGCAATCGACTGTGCGACCGTTGCGGCGGATCCGCTGACGGGAACTGCGCGTGGCGGGTTGCGCGCGCCCCCTTCCCCTGCGATGTTTTCCCGCGCGCGCCGCTAGCTCAATTGGCAGAGCAACTGACTCTTAATCAGTAGGTTCTAGGTTCGATTCCTAGGCGGCGCATAGGGGACAGCCCGCCCACCCCGACAGGCTTGCGTCTCCGACGGCCGCTCCTGCGAGTGGCCGTTTTGCCGTTTGCGAACCCTCCGATGGGAACCAGCCGATTCTTTCTGTGGGAGCGGTCCGATCCGCACAGCGTGGTCCCGATGGCTCAGAACCCGACCCCTTTCGTGCTCAAGCGGATTCGCACCAGGTACATGTCGGATGTGACGTACAGGGTCGAGCCGTCGTCGCCAAAGGCGCAGTTCGACGTGCGTTCCGTCGTCACCAAGGACCCCAGATGCGTCCCATCCGCTGTGAGGACCAGCACCCCCTCACGACCTCGCGCGACGAAGACATTGCCCCGCTGGTCCACGGCCATGCCGTCCCCCCAGGATTCGAAGAAGACGCGTCCCGCCCCCAAGCTCCCGTCGTCACGAACTTCGTACGCCATGATGACCGGCTGGTCGGGGTCGGAGTTGGCGACATACAGGGTCTGCTCGTCCGGTGACAAGGCGATACCATTGGGCCGGGACAGCCCGTCGATCAGCAGCGTCACGGATCCCTCAGGGGTCAGCCGATACACGCCGTGCATGGCCAGTTCCCTGGTCGGGTCGTCGATTCCCTGCTCAAACCCGTATGGGGGGTCCGTGAAGTACACGTCCCCATTCCCACGAATGGTCAGGTCGTTCGGCGAGTTGTAGCGCTTTCCGCCGTACCGGTCGGTCAGCGTGGAGAAGACCGGCTCCGGCCGACTCACTGGCGCATCGAGACGAGCGATGCGCCGATCCCCATGCTGCGCCAGCACGAGCCGACCGTCCGCATCCAGCGCCAGGCCGTTCGACCCGCTCTCGCCCCCGCGTTGGGGCACCCCGGTGTATCCGGACGGCGTGAGCCAGATCGACGACCCGGTTTCCTCGCTCCAACGATAGATCGCGTTGTTGGGGATGTCCGAGTACAGCACCGCACGCAGGGCCGGGACCCAGACCGGTCCCTCGGTCCACTCGTGTCCGTCCGCCAGCACCTCCAACACCGCATTCGCGGGCACGACGTCATCCAGTCCCGCCTGCAGGCGCTCGACGTACCCGATCGTTGGGGCCGAATGGCGTTCCGCGTCCCCGGCTCGGCATGATCCGACGGCGGTGAGCACGGACAGCGCGGCCAGTAGCGTGTGGATCGAGTACTGCGTCATCGTCGGCCACCTCCTCGAAGTCCCGCGCTGGCCGTCCGTCAACGCGATTGCGTGCCGGACCCCGGCCCCCAAGGCACGCCGGAATGGGGCACCATACGCAAGGTACTTGGCACGAGGTCTGGACTGCTATCTTCTTAGCCGGTGCCTCCCTGCCATCTGCGAAAGGCGTGAGCGATGCAAATCGGCCTCGTCGGTCTCGGAAAGATGGGCCTGTCCATTCTCGAGCGCCTGGTCGCCGGCGGCCATGATGTCGTCGGCTTCGATGTCGCCCCGGGCGCCGTCGCACGGTGTAGCGAGTTGGGCGGTACGGGCGCACCGAGCCTCGAAGCGCTCGTCGGTCGCCTGAGGACTCCGCGGGTCGTGTGGGTCATGCTGCCGGCCGGTGACCCCACCAAGGAGACCATTCGCTCCCTCGCCCCGCTGCTGCAGGCGAACGACATCCTCATCGATGGTGGCAACAGTCACTATCGGGAAGCCGCGCATCGATCACGAGAACTGGCAGATCGTGGCATCCGCTTCCTCGATGTCGGAACGAGCGGGGGCGTGCGGGGGCGCACCGACGGATTCAGCCTGATGATCGGTGGACCGGCGGCCACCGTCGAGGATGTGACGCCGATCTTCACGACCCTGGCTCCCGCCCCTGATCGAGGTTGGGGCCGGGTCGGACCGGTTGGTGCGGGGCACTTCGTCAAGATGGTGCACAACGGCATCGAATACGGTGCCATGCAGGCGCTCGCGGAAGGGTTTGCGATTCTCGACGCCAAACGGGAGTTCGAACTCGATCTCGAGCGGGTGTCGCACATCTGGCGACACGGAAGTGTGGTCCGCTCATGGTTGCTCGATCTGGTGGCGGAGGCACTCGCCGACGAGGCGGCGCTCGGAAGCATCGCGCCCGTGGTCGCGGACTCCGGTGAGGGACGGTGGACCGTTCAGGAAGCCATCGACCTCGGCGTCTCGGCGCCGGCGATCACGGTCTCGCTCCTCGCGCGGATCAAGTCGCGCGATGAGAAGGGGTTCAGTGAGCGGCTCCTGGCGGCGCTGCGCCATCGCTTCGGAGGCCATGCCGTCGAGCAGGTCGAGCGGCGAGATGCGTGATGCCCAACTGATCGGGGCGGCGATCGCAGGGATCGCACTGCTGCTGTTCCTGATCGTTCGGGTGAAGCTTCACGCGTTTGTGGCCCTGCTGATCGGCAGCCTGGTCATTGGGGTGGCAGCCGGCATGCCGTTCGCCGAGGTCCTGAACGCGGTGACCACGGGCGTGGGGAGCACCCTGGCGGCGATTGCGGTCCTCGTTGGGCTGGGCGCGATGTTCGGCCAGATGCTTGAAGTCTCCGGCGGTGCCGAGGCCCTCGCCGATTCCCTGCTCACCCGTTTCGGTGAGCGAAACGCGCCGTGGTCCCTGCTCGCCATCGGGTTCGTGATCGCGATTCCCGTCTTCTTCGATGTCGCGTTCATCATTCTCATTTCACTCGTGTACGGGCTGACGGAGCGAACGCGACGTCCGATCGTCTCCTACGCGCTGCCGTTGCTGGCGGGTCTGGCGGTGACGCACGCGTTCATCCCTCCCACCCCCGGACCGATCGCGGTGGCCGGGCTGCTCGGAGCGGATCTCGGCTGGGTGATGCTGTTCGGCGTGGTGATCGGACTACCGGCCGCCATCATCGCCGGGCCGCTGTACGCGCGACTCATCGCCAAGCGGGTCCCGGCCCTGGTCCCCGACTACATGCATGTTGCGGACCCGAAGCCCGTGCGGGCGCGGCCGCCAGTGACGCTGGTCGTCGTGCTGATCGGGGTTCCCTTGGGCCTGATCGTCGGGAACACGGTCGCCGGCTCGACGCTCGCCGATGATCGCGCGCTCAGGATCGCCTTGGGCTTCGTCGGGCATCCCATGATGGCGTTGCTCATCACGACCGTTCTTTGCTTCTGGTTGCTCGGGACCCGCGCAGGGTACTCGCCACAGGAGATCCAGGAAATCGCCACGAAGGCACTCGAGCCCGCAGGCATCATCATCCTCGTGACCAGCGCCGGCGGCGTGCTGAAGCAGGTCCTCATCGACTCGGGTGTCGGCGACGTCTTCGCAAACGCGCTGATGGCCACGAACATGCCGCCGCTCGTTCTGGCCTTCTTGACGGCTGCGGCGGTGAGACTGATGCAAGGCTCGGCCACCGTGGCGATGTTGACGGCTGCGGGACTGGTGGCGGCGTTGCTTGGCGACGTTGCCTTTTCCGAACCGATGCTCGCGCTCCTCGTGCTCGCCATCGCGGCCGGTGCGACGATCGCCTCGCATGTCAATGACTCGGGGTTTTGGCTCGTGAATCGTTACCTCGGTCTCGACGTGCCGGACACGCTCAAGACGTGGACGGTGACGACGTGCCTCATCGCATTCGTCTCGATCACGCTGATCCTCGTCGCGAGCTGGTTCGTCCGCTGAGTCATGGTCATTCTCGTCATGGGGGTGAGCGGCGCGGGGAAGAGCACCGTGGGGCGCGCATTGGCCGAGCGGCTCAACGGTCGGTTCGTCGATGGCGACGACTACCATTCAGCGGCGAGCGTCGCGAAGATGCGTGGCGGTGACCCCCTGACTGATGAGGATCGGGAAGGGTGGCTCCGTACGCTGCGCGCGAGGATGGACACGTGGCTGCTCGAAGAAGGCATCGTGGTGTTGGCCTGTTCGGCGCTCACGGAGCGGATCCGTGATGTCCTGGGCGCGGATCGGGAGGGCGTACACGTCGTCCATCTGAGCGGTACGAAGGAGCTGATCGCCGAACGAATGCGCGATCGAGAGCATTTCATGCCTGCCGCCCTCCTCGACAGCCAGTTCGCGCTGCTCGAGCCCCCGAAGCGCGCGCTGGATCTGGACGTGAGCCTGAGCCCCGAGGAACTGGTGGCCACAATCCTCGACGGTCTGAAGCTGGCGTGATCTCACGGAGCCGGGTATCGATCGCGTGGCTCCCGAACCGGCGCACCGACAGGTGCGCCCCGGCGCGGTCAGGTACGCAGCTCAGTCTCGGCTCGGGTCGACACGCCATATCGGATTGAGCGCGATCTTTTCCAGCGGGTCGATCGCCAGCGCCTTGCTGTACTCGGTCAACGCCTCGCTCCTCCTCCCCAAGGTCGCGTAGACGTCGCCGCCGATGCTGAAGTGCACCGCCTCGAACCGGCGCTGCACGCCCTCGCGGACGGCTGCGACCTCCTCCTCGCTGTCTCCGAGGTTGACCAGCAACGGCGCGGCGCTCTCACGCCCCTCCCTCATGGTCAGGAGGTTGCGAACGCGATACAGGTCCGATGCGAAGTACGCTAGCGCCGGGGTGAACTCCAGATAGGGGTGGTTGTCCGAGTTCACCCTGGCATCGCCGACGTACCGGGCCAACGCGTCGTCCCCCATGACGTACCAACTCAGGACATCGAGCGGGTCCGTTGCGGGTGCGAAGTACGCCAACTCCTGCTGAATGGCGGGCATCGCCAGCTTGCGCTGCAGCGCCTGGAGATCGATTTCGAGTCGGCGCTGCGTGCCCACCAGGATGCTGTGGTGCCGCAGCGGTGAGAACCACAGCGACGTGTGGGGAAAGGCCGCCATGAAGGTCTTCGCGATCATGCGCATCTCGGCATGAGACAGCAGGTGAAAGGGCAGCCATTGAACCACGAGGCCGTCAGCCGACAACCTGGACCGGAGCAGCTCATAGAAATCCCTGGTGTAGAGGCTGCCGTTGCCCGCCATCTTCGGAGTCGTCGCATCGACGGAAATCACGTCATAGATCTTGTCCGTCACGAGAATGTGGTTCCTGCCGTCGTCGAGGATCACGCTGAACCGCGGATCGTCGAGCACACCGTGGTTGATTTCCGGGAACCAGTCGGCGGCTTCCAGCACCGCAGGGACCAGCTCGATGCAATCCACGGCGGCCACGTCGTACCGCGTGATGCCCCAGGACGTGCCGCCGGCTCCGAAGCCGATGATGGCCACGGTGGGCCTCGGGACGGTCGTCAGCAGCAACGGAAAATGGGCCAGCGGCTTTTGCGCGTCATGGGCGGCGAGCCCCGTTCCGGCAACCGGGAATCCGTTGACGCTCAGGGTCTTGTCGCCGACGCGGTCCCGGTAAACCTTGACGGTCGCCCCGACGCCCTCGACGTAGGACAGCACCTCCGGCCTGTCGACACCCTCGTAGTACGACGTCAGGTGCGTCGTCCCGCCCTGCGTGACGACGACGATGCCGATGAGGGGCACCGCGATCCCGAGGCTGCCCGCCACCCGCATCCGCGTGCGTGCCGGCAGCGCCGGCTCGAACGCGATGAGCACGACGCCGAGCACGAGATTCAGTGCGGCCACTGCGAGGATGCCGTGCTGCATTCCGATGAGCGGAATCAGCACGAAACCGGCAGCGACCGAGCCAAGCACGCCGCCCATCGTGTTCACCGCGTACACGCTCCCGAGTGTACTGCCCACCGCACCGACGCTTCTCGCGCAGATCCTGGCGGCCACGGGGAAGGCCATGCCCATGAGGACGGTCGGTACGAGCATGATCGAGAGCGTCTTCACGAACCGCATGCCCATCCACTTCCAGGGAAGCAGGGCGTCCGGGGGCAGCCCCGCCATGCTTTGAAACACCGAGGTCGTGTTGTTCAGGATCGGGATCGCGAGCGCGGCCGACACCCCGATGGCCAGTTGCATCACCCCCAGCCATGCGAGCAGACGCTTTCGGGTATCGACGAAGGCAGCGATGACCAGACTGCCGAGCGCGATGCCCAGCAGAAAGGCGGTCAAGATCGTCGTGAAGGCGTGCGTCGAGTTGTCGAGGAAGAAGACGAGCGCTCGGGTCCAGAGAACCTCGAGTGCCAGAGCGCAGAAGCCCGATACACCGATGGCCCAGAGCGCCAGGCGCGCAGTCCCGGGAGGGTACGCGGCCTCCTCGCGGTCGGTCGCGCCGGCGGTCGCGACTCCGTCCGCCGGCTCACGGATCGCCAGCCGCCGGTCGATGGCGATCGCAATCCCTGCAATCAGCAGGTTCACGATTCCGGCAGCGTACGCCGATTCCTTGACGCCGATCAGCAGGATGAGGAAGAAGCCGGCAGCAAGGGCGCCGAGCACCGCGCCGAACGTGTTCACCGAGTACAGACGCCCGACGTTCCACCCGAGCGTCTCGCTCCGGCGGGCGAAGAACTTCACCATCACCGGAAGCGTCCCGCCCATCAGCGTGGCGGGGACGAGGAGCACGGCGAAGCAGAGCGCGAATCGCAGCAGGCTGATCTGGTAGTGGCTCAGCGTGAGCTGACGGGCCAGGCCGACGTAGAGCGCGGTGACGCCGGAGAGGAGGATCGGCATCAGGAAGGCAAAGACGCCCACGCCGATCTCCAGGAGGCCGTAGACCAGCAGCGGCCGACGGCCCCGGTCGACCACTCGCCCGAAGTAGAAACCGCCCAATGCCAACCCGGCAAAGAACGACGCGAGGATGGTGCTGGTCGCAAAGGCGGTGACGCCGAAGACCAGCGTGAGCATCCGCATCCACACGACTTCGTAGACGAGCGCACAGGCGCCCGACAGGAGGAACAGCGCGAGGAGGACCGAACGGGTGGCGCCCCGGTCCGAGGGGACAGTCGCCCACGCCGGCCCCGTGCCTGGCCCGGCTCGGATCGTCGAGGAATCGACGTGTTCGCTCATTGCCTCCTCATCCGTGTCGTTCCGCATGGTCGGGGCTGTGACAGAGGGTGGGTGTGTGTGGGTTCCGCCCGGGCGCCCGGCAACTATAGGTCGCCGACCCCGAAGCAGCCAGTGTGCGTCGGCCCCAATTTCGGGAGACTTTCGGGAGGCGGACTGCCTTCGGCGGTCCTGCCGGGACCACGGCGTGTCCCGTGTGACGGTCGTCACGGGCCGAATCCCGATGATCCGGTATGTAATTCGGTTGGTCCGGGAGGGCCGGACGGGAGCCCACCGACTGGAGGCGCGCAGTGCGAGTTCGACACGTCTGTGAGGTGCTGATCGTCGGTGCTGTGCTCACGGTGCCCGCCTGTGGCGCGGACACCACGAGCCCCCCCGGGTCGTCCGGCGATCCACCCGGCGACCCCACGTTTGCCGCTGCCGTGCAGCCCATCCTGACGAGGAGTTGTGCGTTTTCGGGCTGTCACGCCGGGGCGACGCCGCAGGAAGGGATGGACCTGAGCGTTGGACGCGCCTATGGGAGCCTGGTCGGCGTCGCGTCGACACAGGTACCGCGGCTGTTTCGGATTGCCGCGGGGAATCCTGATTCGAGCTACGTGGTGCTCAAGCTGGAAGGCGCCGCCGGCAGCGTGGGGGGGGTGGGAACCCGGATGCCGTTGGGTGGCGAGCTGACGAGTGCGGAACTTGCGACGATCCGCGCCTGGGTGAGCGCGGGCGCGGCCGACAACTGACACCCGTCGCGGGTGTCGCAGCGGAAAGTCGAGCATGGCCGATGGAGGTCCTGAAGCGCAGCGATTGGAGTACGCGGCGCCGTGTGGTGAGCGGCGCAGTCGCGTGTGTGTCGTTGGTGCTCCTGTGGGCCGCACCGGCCGACGGGCAGAGCCCGTCTCGCCGGGGGTTCTGGGCGTCCGGGGGCCTGGGCATGGGCTTCGGCGCCGCGCGCTGCGACGTGTGTCGCGGCAGTCGCGACGCCGGCGTCGCCGCGTCCCTCGGCGCCGGTGCCAGTGTCGGCCAGACCTTCGCATTCGGCGTGGATGGCCATGGCTGGAGCGCCGACCAGGGCACGGTGGGCCTGTCCATCGGTGCGGTGAACGCGCTCATGCTCTGGTATCCCAGTTCTCGGACGCCGTGGTACTTCAGCTTCGGCTCCGGCGTGTTCCTGTATCGTGCCGACGACGACGATCCGGACGAACCCGCCGTCACCGCCACGAGTCTCGGCATCAGGGCGGGAGTGGGGTACGACCTCGCGATCGCCGAGACGCTGGCCGTCACACCGTATTTCAACTTCATCGCCTCCGTCGCGGCGAACCTCGAAGCGGCCGGGGAGAGTCTGACCGGAGCCCGGCTCACCTTGATGCAGTTCGGCGTGGGCTTGACATACCGATGACGCGGTGGCGCGAGGTGCCGGCCGCTGCGACGAAGCACTCCAGGAGGTCGAGTATGGTTCACAGGCTACGGACCCACGCGCGTCACGGCGCACTGGTGGCGAGCGTCCTTGTCGCGGGCGTGACGTGCGGCGACTCTCCGTTTGCCGCACCGAACGATGCACCGGACGGTGTGAGCCGCGCGTTCGGAATCTGGGCACCAGGTGCCAACGACACCTGCACCCCCGAGATCCACGATCGATATGCCACCGTCGGGCCCGATCGCAAGCTGTATCCCACCTGGCACCCTCCCGTCGATCCGGAGACGGGCTGCATTTTCGGGCATGAGCATGGCCGCGATCCCCGGGGGTCCGACCTGTACTCGGATGTGGGTGCCATCCCGTTCGGCTACGCCAACGAGGTCGGTGATCTGTTTGCGCCCCATGTCGGGTACAAGATCGAATGGGAGAACGATGTGCCGATGTCCGTCGGGCTCGGAGACGTCGGGAACGTGCTGTTCCGCGTGAGCTGTGATGTCCTCGTGGCGTTGCATCAAGGCTCGGCGGGCAGTGGTGCGTTCGTGAATCCCAACCACGAGCTGCAGTACCACGCACGCTGTACCGACGGGACCGAACTGCACCTGGCGATCATCACGACGATCGGCAATGCGGGTGAGTTTCGGCGTTCGTGCGCGGGTGACGTCGCCATCGTGGTCACCGACCTCGACGGCCCCGACGGCGGCGGCCGGAGGCTCATTCCGGATCGGACCTGTGTGGAGCGGCACATCCTGGTGCCGGAGGGAGAGCGCTCGAACTTCGGTGCCGGGCTTCGAGAGAGCTGGCAGCTGTCCCAGGGCATTCGCACCGCCGACGGTCACAGCCTGGCCAGCATTGGTCCCTACTTCAACGTGTTCAATCCGAGCCGATACCACGATCCGGCGAGCCCGGATCTGGTGGGCCGCCCGATCGACCTCTGCTATGAAGTGTTGCCCGATGGCCGGCGGGCGCGTGGCGGGCTGTGTGACGAATCGACGGCCGAAGGCACGATCTCCGGCATCACGTTCGACGATCCGCGGTCCGCGTTTGACGGGGCGCGGCGCGACGTGGACATCAACTCCATTCGGCTTCGCAACGCGGAGGGCCCGCGCGTCTGGTATACCGACGCCTACGGCAAGAACGGCCGAACCGAGCCGTTCCCGGGTTCCATTCGGCAGGTCATCGCGAAGCTCAACAACGAGGCGCTCACCCCGTCAGGGCCGAGCATCGGCCGCGACCGTGATTACGGCGGCCAGGGGGTTCACTCTCCGAACTGAGTCGACTCGGAGACGTTGGGCGAACGCAGCGAGGGCCGCCCGATGTGGGCGGCCCTCGCGCGTGCAACCCACGGCCGATCTCAGCCTTCGACCACGATCAGGAACTTCGACGGTGCCCAGAATGCTTCGGGCGCCGCGATCTTCAGGCTGCCCTGTATGCGGCCCTTCTCGTCCAGGGGATCGAGCAGGTACGACGCATCCTGCCGCGAGGCGATGGTGTAGTTCTTCTGCGGGTCGGGGAGCAGGATCTCGGTTACGTCCCACTTGTTGATGGGCGTGAAGTCCTCGGTCTTGAGCGACCGGGCCGGTACGAGCGTCTCTCCCGCTTTGCCGAAGATGAACAGGATCCTGGACCCCCCCTTCTTCTCGACGATGCCGCGTTCGAGCAGTTCGTCCTTGGTTCCAACCACGTAGTACACGGTACTGGTCGCCGTCCGCAGGGTGTCGACCTCGGCGGTCAGCGTATCGACGCTCGCGGCGAGCATCACGTTCTCCGACTCCAGGGACTGGATCTGCTCGGTCATGGCCGCGATGGTCGTGCGCTGGGCGTCGAGCATCAGCTCGTAGTTGGACACGGTTTCCTCGAGCGTCGTCCGCAGGCTGTCGGTGATCCGGTTGAGTCCCCGGATCCGGCGCCGCGATTCGTCCAGCCGGGACTGCGTGTCCCCCAGGCGCGTGTTGATCACACGGATCTTGGCCAGGACGGTATCGCGCGATGCCTGGATCGGCGACTCCGCCTGCGCGAGCTGTACGCCCTCGAGCTGCACGTCGGCGATCTCGGCGTTGATGTCGCTCATCAGCTTAGCGATGCCCGCCATTTCCTGGACCAGGCTGTCGCGCTGGGCCGCAACTCCTTCCAGTTCCGCCAGGCGTGTCTCCACCTCTTGCGACGGGCCGCACGCGACTGCGGCCAGGGTGAAGCCGAGCCACGCCATTCGCGATCCGACACGGCGTGTGTACATGACTACCTCCATCTCCGTTCAGGCATTTGAATACCCCATGGGACCGGGCGGGTTCGCCGCCGCGGGCGGGACCCCGACTCCCGGAGGAAACTGCTTTGATGTACGCGGCGTCGGAAGGTGCCTGGCCCCGGCGGTTCTCAGACCGGGATCATCTTGGCAGCGACGACGGTCACGTTGTCGGTGCCGCCTCGGTCCAACGCCTCGTCGACGAGCTGCGCGCAGGCCGCCTTGACCGTCTTCGACTGTCCAAGAATCCCGGCGATGCCGTCATCCACCACGTGTTTGGTGAGACCGTCCGTGCAGAGCAGCAGGACGTCGCCGAGCTGGAGGTCGAGTACGCCGATGGCAGGGGTGTAGTCGCTGCCGATCGCGCCGGACAACACGTGATCGAGGCCGGCCTTCTTCGCTTGCTCCTCGGTCATCACACCCTCGTCCACCATCAGCTCGCTCATCGTCTGATCCTGCGTGAACTGCCGGAGACGCCCGGCGCGATAGTGATAGCCGCGACTGTCACCGACGTGCACGACGTAGGCCCGCTCGCCGATCAGGATCGCCATGGTCAGCGTCGTGGCGGGGCCCTTGCCCTTGGGAGCGTATTCCTTCACGCGCTCATCCGCTCGCGCGACGGCGCGCTCGAGCTGCTCGATGAATTCCTGCTCGGCCTCGACGGCGGTACTGTAGAAGCAACCGGTCGCCAATCCGATGTATTCGGTCAACGCCCGCACGGCCGCCCCGCTGGCCAACTGGCCGCCCGCCACACCGCCCACGCCGTCGGCGACAACGAACAGATGAGCCGTGGTGCGGCGGGATCCCTCGAGGGCTGGGATACCGTGCAGGTTCGTGTGCCGCAACTCGAGCGATCGTCCCAGTGTGGCGACCAGGAAGTGATCCTCGTTGGCTGGCCGCACATTCCCCACGTGCGAGATGCCAAACGCGTCCACTCTCCACTCCAGCGCCGATGCGTCCCCGCGCGTAGTCATCGGGCCTGGCCTCCGATCATCGCTTCGGCGAGCCACTGGAATGCCTCCTCCACCCCCGCTCCCGTCTTGGCGCTGGTCTTGAGCGCGTACCATCCACTCGCATCCAACTCGGCGAGGCGCTCGTCGCCGAGTTGCCAGGCCTCGACCAGATCGATCTTGTTCACCGCGCACACCGAGGGAACGACGCCGATCGCCTCGTCGGCGATGGACCGCAGCTCGAACACCTGGTCGAACGTGTGAACGCGCGTGCCGTCGGCGACGTAGATGATTCCCGAGGCGCCGCGCAGGTAGCTGGTCTGGATCTCCTGGTGCCCGTCTCGGCCTTCGAGATCCCACAGGAGGAGGTTGACCGTCGTATTGCCAAGCTGCACCGGCTTTCGGTCGACCTTGACGCCAACGGTCGAGTGGTACTTCTCGGAGAACTTGGAATACACGAACTGCCGCACGAGGCTCGTCTTGCCGGTGCCGAACACGCCCACCATGCAGATCTTCTTCTGGATCATCGTGACCTGCCCGGGAGCACCGTGGCCGGCTCGAGCCCGACCTCGAAGGACACACTGCGGTTCAGACGGGCTCCCTCTTGGGGGTCAGCGGCCGGGATCGGCCGGCTGAGACCCACGCCGACCGGCTCCAACGCGTCACCGCGTACCCCACGGGCAATGAGTGCGGCCCGGACGCCGTCTGCCCGATCCCGACTCAATTCGCGGTTGGCCTCGGCCGCACCGGTCGAGTCGGAACGGCCGACCAGTCGGAGCGTGGCACGATACCCGATGTGGGTCGCCTCGGCTTCGAGCCGCATGAACGCGGTCGCTACCTCGGCGGCAACCGGGCCCTGCGGCGACGACAGGGAAGCGACGCCTGGGGCAAACAGGAGCCGCCGTTCCTCGATCTGCCGGCGAAGTCCCACGATCGCGTCGGGGAACCGCGGCGTTACCTCCCCGGCATCGATGACGCCCACCCCAGGAACCGAGACCGCCATGGCCCGAGTGATCCAGGTGGCTGGCGCGGATCCCGTGACGATCAGGGTGTCGCCGGCGAGCGTGAAACGGATGCCGTCGGGTGGGAGCAGCCGCGCGGCCGTTCGGGCCATCACGATCTGCGGTTCGAGCGAAACGTAGGGTTCCCACGCGAACGTGACGCGCTCCGGATCAATGCCGGCCGTGGCGACGACCTCGCGGACGTCGGCCGCGATCGGGTCCCGGAGGCCGGCGATATAGGAGCGGCGCAGTCCACGATCGGCTTCCAGTACCACGATTCCCGGTTGCTGCGCGAGGGCATGCACCGCTGTTCGCCAGCGCCACGTGGACCACGCGAACCACGCGACGAGCAGCAGCACCACAAGCCCCGCGACGCCCCACGCGATGCGCGGCCCCCACCGGGGACCGGTCTTGCGGTCCGTTGCGACAACCGTTTCAAGTCGCTCCTCGAGCAGGGGCACCACTCGCGCAAACGGCGTCGTGTCACCGTCGAATTGTCGGAGCGGATCGGCAAGCTCGAGATGCACGACCTCGAGAGTTTCCTTCATCCGCTCGACGAGATCGTCCGGCGGCTGGCCGCGGACCGCCACCGCGAGGTGGGCCCGGGGACCATGCTCGACCAGGACGGTGATGTCGTCGGAAATGAACGTCCGAAGTCCTCCTTGCTCGCGGCTCCGGAAACCGTCGCGCACGAAGTCCCGGATCGCCGTCATCATGCTGGAAACCACGTCGGCGTCCGCGGTGACGGGATCGGACACCTCGGCGTGAGCCAGGAGGATACCGGTTTCGGCATGGACGAGCAGCGCTTGCTCCACCCGGTAGACCAGCGCGTGACGGATGACGATCTTGGCGTACGGCTCGCCCGTCCGCCACGATTCGAGGCGCCAGCGGATGCCCCGGGGTGAAAGGCTGTGCTCGATGGCCTGGTTGATCGCGTTGACGATTCCGGCCATCGTGTCGGCGATGGACTTGCGGATGGCCGGACCGAGAATCGGATAGATGGCGCTGGCGATCTGCTCGGGGCGTCGCCGCACCGATTCCTGAATCGCCCCTTCCATGGTGGGAGCGAGCGACCGAGCGAGTTTGTCGTCCCTGGTCGCGCGCAGCGCCACGGCTTCGGGAAGGTGCTCCGCGATCTCCTCGGCTGTGAGCCCCGCGGCCTCCAGCCGTCGCCGGAGCTCCTCGAGTTCCTGGCGTTCCGGCCCGACCAGGAGGGTGCGCAGCGTATCGAAGGCGTGCGGTGCCCCCCCCGCGTCTCCGTCTGTCGCCGTCGTCGGGATACGGTCGCTCACGGTCGGCCTACTGGTCAGGCGGTGCCTGCAGGTCTTCGGAGAGACGCACGGCCATGTCCGAAAAGAGCCCCACCAACGAGGCGAGATCGGCCTTCTCCCCACGAAGCTCCAGCACGACGCGATCCAGACGTTCCGACAGGGCATTCAGCTCGGTCGCGACCGTCCGCGTGTGCTCCAGGAGCTGGCTTCGGAGGTCCGCATCGGCCGCGCCGGTCGCCTCATCGAGCTTTCCGAGACGCCTATCGACCTGCTTGAGACCGCGGGTCACGTCCTGCTTCACTGCCTTGAGATCTTCGGCCCGCTTGGCACGCTCCGCCTTGAGGGACTCGATGAGCCCGTGGATTTCCTTCTGGATTGACGCCGCGAGTCCCTGGACCTGTTTGTCGATGTCGGTGCGGAGGGCGGCCTGCTCGCGATGCAGCCGTTCCTCAATCCGGGCCATGCGAGCCTCGACCGCGCGCATGTGTCCGCCGAACAGGATGTCGCGTACGCGGTCAAGGCTTTCCGGTGTTTCGCCCGTCGCGGCCGGCCCGTCTCCTCGCGACGCCTTCTTGCGGGTGCTCTTGGCTTGCCCCATCGCTCCTCGATCCGTGCCCAGCCATGATGTGGAGGTCCGGGGAGTATGCGCGCCACCGGGGAGGGGGTCAAGCGGGCTGGCAACGCCTGGCACGGTGTGCCAGGCGTTGCTGGCCGCAGCCCGGGTGGCGGCGCGACCTTAGAAGTTGTATTCCAGGCCCGCCGTCCACGCCAGCGAGGGTCGCAGGCCACCGGTGTTGAGCGGGAACAGCGCATTCGCGACGATGCGCAGCCCGCCACTCGTCACGAACTTCATGCCCACCGAGCCGTTGATGATGTCGTCCCGCCGATTGGGGATGTTGGTGAGTTCCACTGTGCGCCGAAAGGGGACGTCGATGGTGACCGGATCCGGCACCGTGAGACGCGATTCGCCCGCCTGCATCTCGGAAATGACCTCCACTGCCAAGGCCGCCCAATCGGAGAGCATGTGGTCGAACCCGAGGGTGGCAAGCAGCGCGTCGTTCTGGAGGTCGCCCTCTCGGTACACGTACCCCACATTGGCGTGCGGCGCGAACGCGCCGAACTGGGCGGACACGACGCCCAGCCCGCGGACGGACGTCCGGCCCGAACCCAGCAGGTCGACCTCACTGCCGGTGGCAAAGCGCGCGTCGCCCAGAATGGCGAACGCCGCTGTCTGTGACTGCCCCAGACGGATCTTGATCCGGGCCGCGACGTCGCCGAGCCCCGTGGCCGAGCCCTCGACGAACCGTGATGCGGACAGCTCCGCACTGGTCGGCGTCCCGGCGAAGAAATGGGTCGCCTGCGGTCCGCCGAACGGGACGACCTGTGCGATGCTGGTGCCGCGCAGCGATGTGGAGATGATGGGAACCGCCACACTGACGTCCACCCAGTCGAGGAGCCCGTAGCTGAGCAGGAAGACGGTGGACGTCACGTCGACGTTGAGGTCGAGCGTGAGCGCAATCACGTCGTTCTCGAGGGTCGGAATGCCCATCAGCGAACAGTCTCCAGCGGCGACCGAATCGCATCCCGCAAAATCCACGTCTTCGTGCGTGAAGTTGAGTTGGACGTTGTCGAGCGGCACGCCCCGGACCGACTTGAACTTGAACACGTTCACGCTGGCACCGACCAGGACTCGGCCGCGTCCCAAGGTCTGTGCCCGCTCGGCGAACACGGGCCCCGGCGAGGTGGAGGTCGCCACCGGTGCGCCACCCTCGAACCGGAAGGTGTGGCCGCTGCTCGTGGCACTGATGGGTAGGTTCGTGATGTTCGAGGCGATGGCCGTGGTCAGGAACGAGATGAGCGTGGCGTTGCTCTCCACCGCGGAAGGCACGAAGTGCGTGCCGTGCACCTGAATCGACGCCGGGTTGCTCGGGTCGGCCGAGCCGGCCAGGAACAACGGATCTCCGTCGGATCCGAAGATGAACAGCTCGTTGATCCGGTCACGGAGGCCCTGGCTCGACGCGGGGGCGGCGACCATTGTCAGGGTGAACAGCAGCACTACCAGACGTGTCATGATTCCTCCGGGAGGGTGAGAAGAACCGGCACAGACGGACCGCGACTCCGGAGCGTGTGCTGTCAGTCGATCCACACGAGGCGCCACCCCTGCGTTCCCCGCTGAAAGTGCGCCGTGAACGTCGACGTCCTCCGCTCCGGACGGTCGGTTCGGTATTCGTAAGTGGCGGCAACGCTCACCTGCGCGGTGTTGCCGTTGACCTGTACGTCGAGAATCTGAAATGCTACCGAGAGATCACGGGCTAGGTCGAACAGTGAGCGCCAACCGCTCTCCTGCTCCCTGGTCATGTCGGGGTACACCCGCTTGAGACGTGCGAGGTCGCCGGACTCAACGGCGGAGCGGTAGTCCTCGATCACCGTCTCGATCTCGACCCGGGGATCGGTGACCGAGGTCGGGGCGGTCGGTGCCTCGACGGTGACGGTCGCGCTCGCAGTCGCCTCTCCGCTGGAGGCCGAGACGGTGGCAGTGCCGGCGGCGTGTCCCGTGACGAGGCCAGCAGAAGAAACCGACGCCACACCGACGTTGGAGGAGCGCCACCCCACGGGCCGATCGGCGAGCGCGGCACCCGCGGCGTCGCGGGCGGTGGCGCTGAACTGTGCGGTGCCGCCGACGACGATGGAGGTACTCGTGGGGGCGATCTCCAGTCTCGCCACCGCGACCGGCGTTACCGTCACTTCGGCCACCCCTGAGCGGGCGCCGCTTCGGGCGACGATCCGCGCCGAGCCGGCAGCGAGGGCGCGTACCACTCCCGCTGAGGAGACCGACGCGACATTGGGTGCGTCAGACGACCAGCTGATCGCAATGTCGGACATCAGGCGACCGTTCTGGTCGATGCCGCTGGGGATGAGCTGCACGCTGGTGCCCGGGCTCAGCGCCACGGTGCCCGGTGCCACGCGGAGGGTTGTGAGGCGAGCTGGCGCTGGAGGGGTCACGTGCGCGGTCGGCGACGGCGCGGCGGCGACGGTGACGACTACGGACGCGCTGGCTCCGCCGCTGCGGACCGTGACCTGGGTCGTCCCTGGAGCTGCAGCCGACACGATTCCCTCGGGCGTGACCGCCGCCACGCCGGCGTCGGCGCTGACCCACTGCAGGCCGGCCGACGGGACCACTGCGCCCGTGCTGTCCCGCGGGGTGGCGGACAACGCCGTGGTCTCGCCGACCATCATCGAGGCCGACAGCGGACGGACGTCGAGGGTCGACACCGACCGTGGAGCAGGGGCAGCAGGCGGTGGTGCGGCGTTGGCCCGGCTTGTGGCGCCCGGGACATCGGAGCCGCGGTTCAACAGAAGCCACCCGCCGACCACGCCAACCAGCACGACGGGAAGGGCCCACAGCAGCGACCGCCATCGGAACCTGGCAGCGGGCCCGGTTGCCACCGACGGCGTGGCTGCTGCCGCGCGCGGAACCGAGGCCGGCGGTGGCGGGCTCAAGGGTGCGCTCAGCGGGACCGGGCTCCCCGGTGTGCGGAACTTCTCGAGCAGCTCGTTGGCGGAGCCACTCCGGGCTAGGGTGAGCATGTGCGTGCGCACGATCCCGCTCTGGCTGTCGGAGACGACGCCGATGGCTGCCACGGCCTCTTCGATGCTCGGCCACCGCTGTGCCGGCTCCTTGGCCAGCATGCGCATCACGGCGGTCCCGAGTTCGGGAGGACACTCGGGCCGTCGCGTGAGGATGGGAGGTGGCTCGGTGTGACAATGATCGTACATCAGGTTGATCATGGTGCCGCCGTCGAACGGCTGACGCCCCGTGATCATCTCGTACGCCACCACGCCGAGCGAATACTGGTCTGCCGCGCCGGTGATCTGCCGGCCGGCGCACTGCTCCGGACTCATGTACGCGGGCGTCCCCACGACGCCCCCCGTCATGGTGAGCGCCCGCTGTTCGGCCACCTTCGCAATGCCAAAATCGGTGACCACGACCCAGCCGTCATCGTCCAGCATGATGTTGGCCGGTTTGACGTCGCGGTGCACGACGCCCTTGCGATGGGCATAGCCCAGGGCACTTCCCACCTGATGCAGGATGGTCTGCACCACCGGTACCGGCATCGGTCCGACTTCGCCGATCACGGACTCCAGAGAGCGACCGGGCACGTACTTCATGACGAAGTACACGATGTCCTCGCTCTCCTTGACCGCGTAGACCGGGATGATGTGGGGATGGCTCAAGGAGGCCGCCGTGCGCGCCTCGCGCTTGAACCGATCCTGAATGCCCGCATCCATCAACGTGAGGGCGGGCGTCATCACCTTGATGGCCACCTTGCGATCGAGCGCGATGTCGTGCGCCAGGAAGACGACCGACATGCCGCCCCGTCCGATCTCCCCCAGAATCTCGTATTCGCCGAGCGTGACGGCGCGCAGGGTGTCGAGGAGTCGCCGCTCGCTGACGGAGATGGTTTCGTCGCTGGGTCGGCGCAACTGGGTGGTGGGCTCGCTACTCGGATCGTTGGCCACCTGCCGACCGCACCGCGAGCAGTAGAGTGATCCCGCCGTCACCGCCGTGCCGCACGCGCTGCACGTGCTCATCGGTTCCTCCCGCCGGTCCGGGTAGGCACCAGCCGGGACATCAGTGGTGGGCCACCATGTACGCGATCCCCGGCGCGACAGTGTGTCGCCACGCTTCTTCCACCTCGGGGGTGCACTCGGGATCGTGCTCGCGCACCGTCTCGACCAGGCTGTCGACGAAAGCCTGGTAGTGCTGCGGATGAACGTTGAGGTCGCGCCGGCTATGGCGTTCGGCAAGACGACTGAGCACGGTGGGCTCGTTCTCGGGATGGCCCGGGAAGATGAGCAGCAGCCCGAGGGCGTGTCGCAACAGATCGTGCTGACGGCGGAAGTCGGTCTTCGCGAACATCGGCTCGACGTCCGGGCAATTCTTGAAGAAGTTGCGGTAGAAACACAGGAAGAAGTCTGGCGCGGCACAGCAGCGGTCGTAGCTCCCTCGTGCCATCTGCATGGCGCGCTTCAAGCGGTTGGACACGGCCGGGGAGGATGAGGCCTTGGAGGACACCGGATGCCGCCAGCAGTAAAGCCGACTAATACTATCGGATTTTCCCGCCGCCTGTCCAGTCAGGCCACGGCAGTGGCTTGGGGACCTCATTCCACATACCTTTGCGGTATGGATAGTTACCGTAGTATCGGCCGGGAGAGGCTGGATGGCGTCGCGGGTCCCAACTCGGAGGTGCGGGGCCGATGACGTCAGCCGTGAGCCCCGAGTTCCTAGCGCTCCAGGAAGTCGTCGCCGGCCGCTACTCGATCGAGCGGGAGCTCGGCCGTGGAGGCATGGGGATCGTGTTGCTGGCGCGTGACGTGGCGCTGGATCGCCTCGTGGCGATCAAGCTCTTGCCCCCGGCCCTCGCCGAATCGCGCGAGCGGCGGGAGCGCTTCCTGCGCGAAGCCCGAACCGCGGCAGGCCTGTCGCACCCCCACATCGTGCCGATCCATGCGGTCGAGGAGCACGGCGGTCTGGTGTTCTTCGTTATGGGCTTCGTGGACGGGGAGACGCTGCGGGAGCGTGTCGAGCGCGTCGGTCCCGTGTCGCCTCGCGAAGTGATGCGCATGGTGCAGGAGGTGGCCTGGGCCCTCTCGTACGCGCATCAGCGAGGTGTGGTCCACCGCGACGTGAAGCCTGAGAACATCATGCTGGAACGGGACACGGGGCGCGCGCTCGTCACCGACTTCGGCATCGCGCAGGTGGGTGAGACTTCGGAACATCCCGGGCACGTCGTGGGGACTGCTCGCTATCTGAGTCCGGAACAGGCGGCCGGCGAGCAGGTGGATGGGAGGAGTGACCTCTACTCGCTCGGCGCCACGGCGTTCTTCGCGCTCACGGGGCGGGCGCCATTCGAGGCGGCCAATGCGCCGGCGCTGTTGGCCAAACACGTGACGGAGCCCGCGCCACCGGTCACTCAGTTTCGGACGGGGGTGCCCGAGAAGCTCTCGGGAGTCATCGCGCGCTGCTTGGCGAAGGCACCGGATGGCCGCTTCCCAAGCGGCGAGAAGCTCGCCGAGGCCATCGGCGAGCTGCGGGGTCGTGAGCTGCGAGCTCCGCCGCTGGTTCGCGGGTTCCTCCGGAATGCCGAAGTCACGACGGCGGTGTTCTTCACGGCCGCGCTCGTGTCGCAAGGTGCCAACGACGTGTCGGGATTCCTGAATTTCATCCTGATTGCGTTGTTCGTGCAGTTGGTGGCGGTGGCACGGCGGTTGTTGCGCGTCGGCTACTCGTTCGACGACATCCGGGCCGCGCTCCTGGCCGAAGCCCGGGCGCTCGAGGAAGAGGCGGAGGCGGCTGGCTCCGGGAGGTTCATGCGGCGCGTCAACGGCGTGTGGAATCGTCTCTGGGCGGGATGGATGGGACGCCAGTTCTTTCGGTTGGCGGGGGTGCGGCTCAAACGTCCCGCGCGGCCTGCCCTCCCGTCGGCGGACGCCACCGAGCTGGTGCTCGGTCGCGCAGCAGTCGACGTGTTCGAGGCGCTCCCCGGTCCCGTCCGCCAGCAGCTCGCCGATGCGCCCGACGTGATTCGGCGGCTGGAGCGGGATGCCGAGGCACTGCGACGCCGCGGCGACACCGGCGAACGGCTTCAGACGGCGGTCGCCGCCCTCGAAACCATGCGGCTCGGGATGCTCCGCATGCGGGCAGGCGGCGCCACCATGGATGATCTCACGGAAGATCTGGAGCGCGCGCGCGAGATCGCCGACCGGATCGACGCAGAGTTGCAGGCCCGACGCGAAGTGAAGGAACTGCTGGCGCGCTGAGGGAAGGGACGTGCGGGACCGTCAGGCGAGCTTTCGGATGCGCCCCAGGGCGGCGCACCACTCCGCATCCTCGCGTTCGTCGAGGGGCGCCGAACCGAACGTCGTGGTCTCCGGCCATCCAACGACCATGCGCCCACCCTCGTCATACACACCCACGACGCCGTCCGGGAAGCGGCGGATCGTGAACCGTCGGGCACCGCATTGGATCACCTTCTCTTCGACCATGGCGCGCAGTCGTGATTGACTGCACTCAAGCTAGACGGGTGCTACGCGGGGGGCCAGCCCACTACGGGGCTCACTTGGGGTGTCTCGCCACGCTATACTGGTATCGATATCCTTTCCATGCTCGAACGAAGGAAGGAGTGCGACGATGACGCGCATCACGTGGGCGACCGTGGCAGCGCTGACTGCCATCGGACTGACGCGCACCACTCCCGCGGCAGCCCAGGAGGCCCCCGTGCCGCTTGCGGTCGGGACCGCCGCACCGGATTTCAGTATTCCGGGGGCCACCCGCTACGGCGTGCTGCGGGAGCCCATCACGCTGAGCGAATTTCGGGGGAAGACCGTCGTGTTGGCGTTCTTCTTCCGCGCGCGGACCGGTGGCTGAACGGCACAAATGAACGCGTACCGTGATCAGTACGCGCAACTGTTCCGCAACGGCCGCGACATCGTGTTGGTCGCGGTGAGCACCGACACTCCGGAGGCGCTGGCCTCCTGGGCCAGCGATGAGGAGTATCCGTTCCTGTTCGGTAGTGATGCGGGCGCGCGGGTCGGGCGCCAGTATGGCGCCTTCATCCAGCGGCCGAGTGGACCGCTCGACAACCGCACCCTGTTCGTGATCGATCCGGACGGCACCATCGCCTACGTCGCCGCCCCGTTTCGAGAGATCGATCCGACAGCCTACGAGGAGCTGGGGGTCGCGATCGATCGCGTCGCCCCGCCGCGTGACGCGTCGGAGGGACACTAATCGATCCGTGAGGGAGACGGGACGTTGTCGGGCCCGGTCACCGTGGCCGGGCCCGACGGCGTTGTGCGGTGAGTCTTGGACGGTCAGCGCTCGACGATGCGCTCCAGTGCTCCGACAAGGTCCTGATCCGCTCCGACGCCCGTGTACGCCACGGTCCCCGCTGCATCGAGGATGACCACGTACGAGGTCGTCGGGGCCTTGAACGCGCGCGTGGCCCGTCCCCGCTGGTCCCACAGGTGTCGGAACGGCGAAGGATGGCGCTCGAGGTGTCGTCGAATCGACCGCTGACTCTGGTTCACCGCGACCCCCATCACGAGAAACGTCACCCGGTCCCCGAACTGGCGATGCGCCTCCCGGATGGTCGGCTCCAACTTCTCGCACACCGGACACCACGTGGCCCAGAACTCGATCAGGACCGGTCCCGTGCCCATCACGTCTCCTAGATCGACGGAGTTGCCGTCGAGATCCTCCACCGTGACGGCCGGCACGGTGGTGCCGACCGGGAGGCCGACCGCGTTCTCGGCCTGCGCGCGCGCCGTGCCGGGAACGGACAGCGCCACCAGGCCGAGCAACAGCAATCCGAGTCCCGACCCGAGTCGACACATCACAGCACCAGTCCCATTTGAATGAAGTAGTACTCCGCCATGGCCAGCATCACGATGCCCGCCGCCTTCTTGATCCACACCATCCAGCCACCGGACCTGGGAAGTGCGGCCAGGAAGCCCGACGACAATCCCACGACGACGAGCAGCGCGGTCATTCCCAACGAAAACACGAACAGGTACACGAACCCAAATGCGGCGCTCCGTGTGGTCGCCACCCAGGTGAGCACGACGGCGAATGCCGGCGCACCGCACGGGGCGGCGACGATGCCCGAGGTCGCGCCCAGCAGGAAGACCGCGGGATACGATCCGCCGCCCAGCCCGCCCGCCCAGGCCACGAGCCGCTGCGGCGCCGCGACGGGAATCACGTCCAACATTGCTAGCGCGAAAACCAAGAGAAGGTTCCCGATCGCGAACCGCGCCCAGGGGCTCGAGGCGACCGTGCCGAACAGCGATCCGCTCAATCCGGCGAGCATGCCGAGCAGCGCATACAGCAGGGCGAGGCCGGACACGTAGGTCAGCGTGAGGCCGGCGATGCGGCCTCGTGAGCGCTCCGGCCCGCTGCTCGCCGCCAGAATGCCGGCCGTGATCGGGATCATGGGATAGATGCACGGCGTGAGGCTCGTGAGAACCCCGGCCCCGAACAGTGTCGCCAGGGCGACGAGGGGATTGTGCTCGAGCGAGTCGGCAAGCCCCGACTGCGCGAGCGCGGTGACCAGTGAGAACGGGATATCCGGCATCGATGGCGTATCCGTGTGCCTCCGTGGCTCGGAACATAGCGGGGCTCAACGGCCGTGCCAGTCGGGCACCCCCCATCCCCCGGTTGCCGAAGTCGGTCCGCCGATGAAGATTGCGCGGCGCCGAGCCGTGGCCCACGCACCCCGAGACCTGTCCGGAGCGCGCCTGATGAGTGGTCAGAAGCTTCCGCCGACCGCCTACCAGCTCGAGGAGGGGCAGGAATACGTCCCGTACACCTATGGGATGACGCTGCCCGAGTTCACGCTCAAAGCGGCGATCGCCGGCATCCTGCTCGGCATCGTCTTCGGGGCGGCGAATACCTATCTGGGACTGAAGGCGGGTCTCACCATCAGCACGTCGATTCCCGTCGCGGTCCTGACGGTGGTGGCGTTCCGGTTGCTCCAGGCCTTCGGAATGCGTCACAGCATCCTCGAGAGCAACATGTCGCAGACGATCGGGTCGGCGAGCTCGTCCGTGGCATCGGGGGTGCTGTTCACGATCCCCGCGCTGTTCATCTGGGGCATGAGCCCGGCCTGGCGACAGATCACGCTGCCGGGAGGGCTGATCGGCGTGCTGTTCATGATCCCGCTGCGGCGGTTTCTCATCAAGCGCGAACACGGCACGCTGCCGTATCCGGAGGGCATGGCGTGCGCCGAGGTGCTGGTGGCGGCGGAAGGCGGCGGCAAGCAGGCGGCCGGCGTGTTCTGGGGACTCGGGGTGGGCATGCTGTTCAAGCTCATCACCGACGGCTTCAAGCTGGTGCAGGGCACATTTCAACTGGCGCTCGGGTTCAAGGCCAATCTGGCGATCTCCGTGTCCCCGCCGCTCATCGGAGTTGGCTACATCCTGGGGATGCGGATCGCGACCGTGATGGTGGCGGGTGGGGCGCTGTCGGCGTTCGTGATCATCCCGTTGATCAATCTGTGGGGCGGGGGGCTCACCGAGCCGCTGTTCCCGGAGACCGAGAAGCTCATTCGCGACATGTCGGCCGGCGAGATTTGGCACCGGTACGTGCGCTACATCGGGGCGGGCGCGGTCGCGACCGGCGGGATCGTCACGTTGATCAAGTCCATTCCCACGATGATCGAGTCGTTTCGCATCGGTCTCGGGCAGCTCTCCGCGGGACTCGACTCGGCGCGCGAGCGCACCGATCTCGATCTCTCGTTCCGCACCGTCGGCGTGGTGCTGGCGGCAGTGCTCCTGCTCCTCACCCTGACGCCGGGGGTGCTGGGATATCTCGACTCGGTGACGGTGCGGGGCGTCGCGTCGATCCTCATTGCCCTGTTCGCGTTCTTCTTCGTGACCGTTAGCTCCCGAATCGTGGGCCTCGTCGGCGTGACGTCGAACCCCACGTCGGGGATGACGATTGCCACGTTGCTCGGCACGAGCTTCGTGTTCTTCCTGTTCGGCTGGACCGACATGGCCGGCAAGGCGACGGCGCTGATGGTGGGAACGTCGGTCTGCA
>CAYGCN010000028.1:18355-27628 GCA_964348385.1 uncultured Gemmatimonadaceae bacterium | reverse complement strand
GCTGAAGCCGGTGTTCAACGGCAAGTCCAAGGTGAGCATGTTCGAGATGACGAAGTTGGTGAACAAGCACGTCAAGTAGGCACCACCTCGTTGTCGCGCTCCCGGTTCGGGGAGCGCCCGTCGGACGGTAGGGTGAGTTGGTGTCCGACATCACACGGATCCAGCCCCGCAGTGGGGGGTCGGCGCGCTCGCCGACCCCCAACGAGGCCCCGAGCCTCCCGCGCCACCCGTCACCGATTTCCCCGACTCGTTTCGTTACTCGCCGCCTCGTTTTAGCGCATCCCGTCTCACGGCCTCACCGGAGCCGAGAGCCCTAAGCATCCGCCGCGCTTCGGCTTGCGTCGTCCGTGCACCCGCGCCGTGCCATGGCACCGGCCTTGCCTTTTCCCTGGGCAACGGCGGGCACGGTGCCCGCCAACGGAACGCAACGCGACAGCATAGCGGAGGCAACCATGAAACGCATCGCATTCATCCTCACACTCGCACTCGGCGGCGCCGCGTGCAGCGACGGCGCCGGGCCGGCCGACCAGGCGCAGGTATCCCTGTCGTTCACCACGTCGCGGACGGGCGCGGCACCCGCACCCGGATTCTCCGCCAGCGTGATGGCCGACACCCTCACGGACGGGCAGAACGACCTAATCATCACCAGGGCCGAGGTCGTGCTCCGGGAGATCGAGCTCAAAAAGATCGAGGCGGTCAGCTGCGACTCGACCGTCAGCCACGACGCCTGCGAGGAGTTCGAGACCGGCCCGATGCTGCTCGATCTGCCGTTGAATGGTCAGGTGGAGAACACGGTCACTATCGTGCCGGATCCGGCGACGTACGATGAGCTCGAGTTCGACCTGCACAAGGTGAGCAATGACGATCCAGAGGACGCCGCGTTCCGGGCGGCGCATCCGCACATGATTGGCAAGAGCATTCGTGTGGAAGGCACCTACAACGGCCGAAGCTTTGTCTTCGAGACGGACCTCGACGTGGAGCAGGAGTTCGACCTGTTTCCGCCGATCACGGTGGACGGTCTCTTCACCTCCACCAACGTGACGGTGCTCCTCGATCTCTCGAAGTGGTTCGTGGATCTCTCCGGTAACCTGGTCGATCCCCAGTCCGGGAATAAGGGTGGCACGAACGAGAGCCTCATCAAGGAGAACATCAAGCAGTCCGTGGAGGCGTTTGAGGATCACGACGGTGACGGGGACGAGAGCCATCACAGCTAGTGAGAGAAACGGCAGCCGCCCGGATCCGGTCATACCCCGATCCGGGCGCTCGCCGTGGGCCGCGGGCCGGCCCATGATAGATTCTCAGACACGTCCCAGGAAGAAGGAAGCCATGCGGTACCATGTGAGACTGACAGCCATGCTCGGACTGCTGGCCGCGAGCGCCTGCGCTGACCCGACACCGCTCGCGCTCCGAGGCGGCGTCGCCGTGTCGTTCTCGACACGCGCACCCTCGCCGCCACCAGCGCCGGTCGGCTTTGCTCCCGCTGCCATGCTGGACGACACGATCGTCCAGGGCACCGATAGCCTCATCATCACTCGCGCACGCATCGTGCTGCGCGAGATCGAGCTCAAGCGGCTCGAGACGAGTGACTGCACCGGTGACTCCATCGTTGGGTGTGAGGAGGTCGAGCTCGGTCCGGTACTGGTGGATCTGCCGCTCGATATCGGTGCCGAACAGCGCTTTGCCGTTGACGTTCCGACTGGGACGTACAGCCGGATCGATTTCGAGATCCACAAGGTCGGTGATGACGATCCCGCCGATCTGGCGTTCCGACAGGCCCATCCCGAGTTCGCCGACATCAGTATTCGGATCGAAGGCTCGTACAACGGTCAGGACTTCGTGTTCGTCTCCGACGTGAATGTCGAACAGGAGCTCGACCTGGTACCGGCCCTGATGGTGGATTCGACGACGAACACGAACATCACGATCTTCGTGAGTCTCGACACGTGGTTCCGGAGCGCGACGGGAGACCTCATCGATCCGGCGACTGCCAACAAGGGCGGGCCCAATGAGGGCATCGTGACGGAGAACATCAAGCAGTCGCTCGAGGCCTTCGAGGACCCCGACCGAGACGGCTCGGACTGATGCAGCTGCGCATGCCCTGCTCCCGGAGCGACCCATGAGCGACCGGCCCGTGATCGCCGTGGTCGAGCTCTCCGATTCGTTCCACCGCGTGTGGGACGACTTGGCGCAGGAGCTCGACGCCGCCGTGGTACGGGCCAATCCGCAGGAGCCGCTCCCGCCCGACGCCACCGTGCTGATCGTGGCGGCAGGTGGAGAGGAAGACCGCGCGCTCGACACGCTGCCCACGCTCCAGCGACGACCGGACGTGCCGGTCTACGTGATCGGCGCCAATCCCTCCCATCGGTTCGCGGTGGAAGCCGTGCGCCGCGGCGGCACCGACTACTTCTCGTTGCCGGACGACGTCGATCTCTTACGCCGCACGGTGGCGGCCCGCGGCGCGGCCGCTCGCGAGCGGGCCGCAGCGCAGCGTCCCGATGGGGCCGATCCGTTCGGCACGATTCAGGGGCGATCTCGCGCCCTTGCGGCCGTGCTCGAGGCGGCCCGCCGGGTCGTGCGACACGGAGGGGTCACGGTGCTCATTCAGGGGGAAACGGGCACCGGGAAGGAGCTGCTCGCCCGAGCGCTCCATGAAGGGAGCCCCCGAGCGGCCGGGCCGTTCGTGGCGGTGAATTGCGCGGCGATTCCCAACGAGCTCATGGAGAGCGAGCTGTTCGGCCACGAGCGCGGCGCGTTCACCGACGCCCACGCTGCCAAGCCCGGATTGTTCGAGGAGGCGCACCGGGGATCCCTCTTCCTCGACGAGATCGGCAGCCTGTCACTGCATCTCCAGGGCAAGTTGCTCCGCGCGCTCGACGACCGGCGCATCCGGCGCGTCGGCAGCACCCAGAGCCGAGAGGTGGATACGCGAATCGTCGCGGCCACGCATGTCGATCTCGCCAGTGCGGTGCAGGATGGCCGGTTCCGCGAAGACCTGTACTACCGCCTCAATGTCGTGACGCTCACCCTGCCGCCGCTCCGGGATCGCGGCGACGACATCGAGTTGTTGGCCGAGCATTTCGCCGGCCGATTGGCGGACCGTTACGGTCTCTCAGTGCCGTCACTCGGTCAGGACGCCCGTACCGCGCTGCGCCAACATGCGTGGCCCGGCAACGTGCGCGAGCTCCGTCACGCCGTCGAGCGCGCCCTGCTGCTCTCCGACCCGGGCACGTTCGACCCGCGGCACCTGGCACCGGTGACGGCGCCTCCCGCACGAAACGGCGCCATCCCGTTCCCGGCCACGCTGGACGAGATCCAGGTCGCCGCCGCACGCGCGGCGGTGGCCCGGCACGACGGCAACAAGACCGCGGCAGCCCGGCAGCTCGGCATCTCCCGGGCTCGGCTGCAGCGATTCCTCGAGCGGGGAGGAGACTGACGTGAGCGCGACCCATCGCTCGAGCGTGTTCGAAGATCCCCTGCGCGAGACTCGTCTTGCCGTGCTCGGTGGGCGGTTCCAGCAGGGATGGAACGCGTTGCGGACGCTCCCGGCCGAAGTGCGCGGGTCACCGGACGGTTTGCTCCTGGGAGCCATGGCCACCTGGCGACTGGGCGAGTTCGAGCGGAGCCGCACGGCGGCCATCCAGGCGCGCGACGGATTCCGGGGCCGCGGGGACACGGACGGGGAGATGCGGGCCGAGAACGTCGCCGCCGCCGGCGCGTTCGCCCTCGGAGACCTGACCGAAGCGGAACGGGGATTCAATCGGGCCCTGTCGCTCGCCGACGATCTGGCGGACGATCTCATGATCGCCCGGTGCGCGAACAACCTGGGCAACGTCGCCTATTACCTCGCCCGCACGGAGACCGCGCTCAGCTTCTACAGGCTCGCGATCGCGAATTTCGAGAAGCTGGCCTTCTGGAGCGGGCTCGCCGAGGGCTGGCTCAACACCGCCATCGTACTGCACGACGCGGAGGATTTCGCGGCGTCGCGCGAGGCGGGGGAGCGGGCCATCGCCGCCGCCGAACGCTCGGGCGACGGCCGCATCCTCGGCCAGGCCCTCGCTGCGAGGAGCGAGACGGATATCGCGCTCGGCGACCTTGCCCTCGCGAAGGTGCTGGCCGAGCGCGCCCTGACACTGGCCCAGACCCACGATCATGTGGTCGGCGAGGCGGATGCGCGGCGCGTGCTTGCGGTCTTGGCCCGGCACCGCGGTGAGCCGACGGCCAGGCGCTCGAGATCGCCCGGCGGGTCCACGACCCGTGGCGCGAAGCGGAGATCTTGGAGGAGATCGGCACCATTCACGCAACGATCGGCCGCACCGGCGACGCGATCGCCGCCTATGACGCCGCTGCCCACGCGTTCGGCACGTTGGGGTCTGACACCAGGGCATCGGCGATGCGGGACCGCAGCGCCGCGCTGCCGAGCTAGCCTACGGGAACAACCCCGGCTGCCCGAGCGGGGCGAACGACACCCGGTGATGGGGGGTCGGACCCTGCGCCGCGAGGGTCTCGAGATGCCGGGCGGTCGCGTACCCCTTGTTCTGCTCCCACCCGAATGGCGGATAGCGACCAGCCAGCCGTGTCATGAGCTCGTCCCGCACGCACTTGGCGAGCACCGCGGCCGCGGACACGGACTGACACAAGGCGTCCCCGTCCACAACCGCCTCGTGCGCGCATCCGAGTTCCGGGAACGCGGACCCGTCGACCAGCAGGTAATCAGGGTCGGCGGAGAGGTTCGCCACGGCTCGGCGCATCGCCCGTGCGGTGGCTCGTCGGATGTTCATGCGATCGATTTCGCGTACCGAGGCGGCGCCAATCCCGAATGTTAAGGCGGCCCGCCGAATCTCTTCGGCGAGCCGCTGCCGCGCCAACGCGGTCATGGCCTTGGAATCCCTCAGTCCGTCGAGCGGTTCCTGGCCGGGCCGAAAGATGACGGCCGCGGCGACCACGGGACCCGCGATCGGCCCACGGCCCACTTCGTCCAGCCCGGCAACGAACCGATAGCCCTTCGCCCAGAGCGTCCGCTCGCGCTCAAGCGTCGGGTCCGCCACTCAGGACTCTTGCCGCTCACGAATCCGGGCGGCCTTGCCGGACAGTTGACGCAGATAGTAGAGCTTGGCCTTGCGCACCCGGCCACGCCGCACGACGTCGATCTGCGCCACCAGCGGCGAGTGCAGCGGGAACACCCGCTCCACCCCGACCCCGCCGGACACCTTGCGCACGGTGAACGTCTCGCTGATACCGCCCCCGCGACGCCCGATACAGACGCCCTCGAAGGCCTGGAGTCGTTCCTTGTCGCCCTCGCGCACCCGAACCGACACCCGGATCGTGTCGCCCGGGCGGAAATCCGGGAGATCTTCGCGCAGACCCTCGCGCCCGATGGCATCCATCACGTTCATCACACACCTCTCACGTCTCGGTCCCGTCGGACCGATGTTCAGCTTCATAGCGCGACCATAGATCCGGCCGCCGCTCCCGCGTCACCCGTTCCGCCTGCTCACGCCGCCACGCGGCGATGGCCGCGTGATCCCCGCCCAGCAGCACGTCGGGCACCGCGAGGCCGCGATAGACCCGCGGTCGCGTATAGCTCGGCGGGCTCAGCAACCCGTCATAGAACGAATCACCGGCCGCCGACTCGTGATCGCCCAACGCGCCCGGCAACAGCCGCACCACGGCATCGATCACGCACAGCGCGGGAAATTCTCCACCCGAAAATACCGCATCCCCCAGCGCCCGCTCTTCGGTGCCCAGCCGCTCGGCAACGCGGGCATCGACGTCTTTGTAGTGCCCGCACAGGAGCGTCAGCGTGTCACCCACACTGTACCGCACCGCATCGTCGTGCCCGAACGGTCGGCCCCTGGCCGACAGGAGCACGACGGGCGGCTCAGCCGCCAGGTCGTCGAGCGCCTCGTAGAACGGCTCCGGCTTGAGCACCATGCCCGCCCCGCCGCCGAACGGCGTGTCGTCGACCGTTCGATGCCGGTCGTGGGTGTAGTCTCGCAGGTTCACCACCCGAAAGGCCACCAACCCGCTGTCGACGGCCCGCCCCACGATGCTCGTCCGCGTCGGCGCTGCGAACAGCTCCGGAAACAGCGTTACCACGTTGATCGTGAGCACCGCTCACAACTCCAACAGCCCCGGCGGGGGATCGATCTCGATGGTCCGCGCCTCACGATCGATCCGCCGCACGATCGGCGTGCGAAACGGCACCAGCACCTCGCGCCCGTTCACATCCACGACCAGCAGTCGCCCGGCCGGGATATCCAGGAGGTCCGTTGCCTGCCCGACCACCTCGCCGGCGGCGATCACCGTCGTCCCCGGGACCTCGTGCGCATACAGCTCGTCGCTCGCCGGCGGCGCCAGCGTGGAACGCGCCGCGCCGAACAGCCGTTGCCCCCACTGCTCCAATGCCGTCCGGTCCGCCAGCCCCCTGAACTTCAGTAGCCACTGGCGCTGGTACGGCCGGCTGCGCTCGATCACCACCGGTGGACCGATGGGCTCGCCCTGCTCGTTGACGGGCACCAGTTCCTTGCCGGTGGCCAGCACGTGCTCGGGATCGTCCGTCAATGTCCAGACGACGACCTCACCCTTGAGCCCGTGCGGCTTCTTGAGGCGCGCCACCGCGAGGTAGCCGCCCTCCACCGCCGACGTCAGCCCTCGGCGGTCGTCTGGAAGACGCCGGCTTTCTTGAGCAGCGACCGCACCGTGTTCGTCGGCGTGGCCCCGCGGGCCAGCCACGTCCGGGCGCGCTCGGCGTCCACCGTGATCGTGACCGGCTCAGACCGCGGATTGTAATGCCCGAGCGTCTCCACAAACCGACCGCCGCGTGCGGTAGTCTGCTCCGCTACGACGATGCGGTACTCGGGCTGTCCTTTCCGGCCGACCCGGCGCAAGCGTATTCGTGTCGCCATACCCCTATCCTGAGAACTGCCTGAACATCGCGGGTGAGACCATCCGTCCCGCGCGCTTCATCATCTTCTGCATCTGCGCGAACTGCTTCAGCAGCTGATTCACTTCCTGCACGGACCGGCCCGCGCCTCGCGCGATCCGCATGCGCCGCGACCCGTTCAGGATCTGCGGTCGCCGTCGCTCCTCCGGCGTCATCGAGAGGATGATCGCCTCCACGTGGGTGAGCCGCTTCGGATCGGCCTTGGCCTGCTTCAGCAGCTTCGCATTCGCGCCGGGCAGCATGGACAGCAGCGTATCCATCGGGCCCATGCCTCGCACCTGACGCATCGCCACGAGGAAGTCCTCGAGATCCATCCCCTTTTTGGAGGTCGCCTTGCGCGCCACGCGCTCGGCGTCCTCCGCCTTCACCACCCGTTGGGCCCGCTCCACGAGCCCCACGATATCGCCCCGCTCGAGGATCCGGCCGGCCATGCGTTCCGGGTCGAATGCCTCCAGCGCGTCGATATGCTCGCCGACGCCGACGTACTTGATCGGCGCGCCCGTGACCCCGTACACCGACAGCGCCGCGCCACCCCGCGCATCGCCGTCGAGCTTGGTCAGCACGACGCCCGTCACACCGAGCGCGTCATGAAAGCCCTTGGCGATCCGCACCGCATCCTGCCCCGTCATGGCATCCGCCACGAGCAGCACTTCCTGCGGTGCGAACGCCTCCTTGAGCGCCGCCAGCTCGGCCATCATGGCGTCGTCGATCTGGAGCCGTCCGGCCGTATCCACCAGTACCGTGCGGGCCCGCGCCCGCGTGGCCGCCGTGAGCCCGGCCTGCACCAGCTCGACCACATCATCCCTCGATCCGGCTGTCCGGCGATCCGCCGGGCCTTCCGTCCCGCGGTCCGAGACACCGTATACCCCGACGCCGATGGCGGAGCCGAGTTGCCGCAGCTGGTCTTCGGCCGCCGGGCGATACACGTCGGCCGCCACCAGAAACGGCGCTTTCTGCTCGCGCTTGAGCCGCGCGGCGAGCTTGGCGGCCGTGGTCGTCTTGCCCGACCCCTGCAAGCCCACGAGCAGCATGACCGTCGGTGGCACCGAGGCAAACGCCAACGGCGCCTGCGTCTCGCCGAGCAGCGCCACCAACTCGTCGTGCACGATCTTGACGAGCTGTTGCCCTGGGCTGACCGTCTTGAGCGCCGCCAGGCCCACGGCTTGCTCCCGCACCCGCTCGATGAACGAGCGGGTCAGCTCGAAGGCGACGTCCGCCTCGAGCAACACGCGTCGGATCTCGCGAAGCCCGTCGCGGACATCCGCGTCGGTCAGCACCCCGCGGCCCGCGAGCCGCTTGAGCGTCGCGGTCAGATTCTCCGATAGCGCGCCAAACATAGAGCCATCCAATATAGACGGGCCCCTGGCGGAACGCCAAGACGCCGGCTTTCGGCCCGTTCGGCCCGGAGGTCCTAGACCAGCGCGGCGACCAGGATCGTGTACAGCACCGCACCCAGGCCGGCCGCCGTGAGCGCGAGCGGGATCTGCGTGTATACGTGGTCCATGAGGTCCGAGCCGGTCGCCAGCGACGAGAGGATCGTCGTATCCGAGATCGGCGAGCACTGATCCCCGAAGACGCTCCCCCCCGTCACCGCCGCGAAGCACAGCGTGACGAAGAAGGGATCCGGGTTGATCGAGTACGCGAGCGGCATGGCGACGGGGAAGATCACGGCATAGGTGCCCCACGACGTCCCGGTAGAGAACGCGATCACCATGCCGAGTAGCAGGAACAGCGCGGGGACGATCACGGGAGAGAGAAATCCTGACGTCACCTCGATGATGTACGGCGCGGTGCCGACGGAATCGGCGACGCTCTTGAGCGTCACCGCGAGCGCGAGCACGATCGCCCCGATGGTGACCCCCTTGCATCCCTCCACGATCGCGTCGATCCCCTCCCGGAGCCGCATGCCCTTGACCACGGCGATCACGAGCCCGACCAGGACCGCCAGCATGAACGCCTCGGCGATGAGGAGCGTCGGCTGGTCCGAGCCGAGCACGAAGAACGTGTAGAGATAGGGCAAGATCGCGACGCCGAGCAGCGTGCCCATGGGTCCGAAGAAGTCGATGAGGCCGGGCCGGTAGCCTTCGGCGAGGCGCACCAGCGACAGCTCGTCCGACGCCAAAGGTTGTGAGCCGGGCCGGTTCAGCTCACCGGTCTCCCGCGCCCGGACGATGGCGCGCGTCATCTTCCGTCCCACCACCAGAGGAACGTTTCCCCACAGCCGTCCCGGCAGAAACGGCATCTTCTCGATCGAGAACAGGAGGGTGAAGATCACCGCGAACCACGCGTAGAAGTTGAACGGCAGCGCCTTGAAGAAGAATCCGATGGCC
>CAYGCN010000028.1:5866-18299 GCA_964348385.1 uncultured Gemmatimonadaceae bacterium | reverse complement strand
GAACGGGATGAGCGTCGCCGCGGGCGACGCGGTCGAGTCGACGATGTACGACAGCTCTTCGTGCGACACCCGGTGCTTGTCCGACACCGGTCGCACCGTGGTGCCGGTGAGGACCGTGCTGATCGTGCCGCCCTGATGGAACACGAGGCCCATGATCCACGCGAAGAGCTTCGCGGTTCGCGGACCACGGACGATCTTGCTTCCGGCCCACTCGGCAAAGGTCAGCGCCCCGCCGGTGCGAGTCCACAGACCGATCAGCCCGCCGAGAGCCCACAGGTACACGAGGAGGATCAGCGCGTACGCTTCACTCCCGACCGAGGGGATGAGATACCCCTGCACGATGTCACGTGGCAGCTCGTACCAGACCTCGCCACTGATCACGCCCCCCACGGCGATCCCGATGAACAGCGAGCTGATGACCTCGCGGGTGGCGAACGCCAAAATGATCGCCACCGCGGGCGGCACCACCGACCAGATGCCGAAATGGTCGCCCTGCTGTGGGAAACGTCCAACGGCGGCCAGGGCCACGATGAAGACGAGGCCGCTCACGAGCAGGGTGATGCGCCGCTTGGTCACCGTGGTCCTCCGGAGTTGACGAGTTCGGTACCGGCCGGCGGCCGAAGGTCTCCAACGCTAACCCGTGCGGAAGCGTGCTGGGAAGGCCGGCACCCCGGAAACCCCCGGCTCGCGCGCCGCGTACGATGCATGGCGCCCGTGCGGTGCCCGGTGGAGATTTGGTGCATGCGTTCGCGATCTGAGGAACACTCGGGGGGCGGTCCGTCGTGATCGCCGAGTTTTCGTTGCTTCGTGCGGCGGTCACGGTTGGATTCGGCGCGCTGGCGGGCGGGCTCACGAACGCCGTGGCGATCTCGATGCTGTTCCACCCGTACGAGCCTCGCGGGTTCTGGCGATTCCGGTTTCATGGTGCCATCCCGAAGAACAAGCCGCGGCTGGCGAAGACCATCGGACGCACGGTGGGCGAGCGGCTCCTCACCACCGAGGACCTGGCACAGCAACTCAGTGCTCCCGGGATGCGCGAAGCGTTCGACGGCGCCGTGCACCACTTCGTGACTGCCGTGCTGGACACCGAGCGGGGCTCGTTGCGCGACGAGCTCCCGCCCGGACTGCTGGGCGAGCTTGAAGGGGCGATCGACGGCATCGCCGCCTCGGTCGCGGAGGCCTTGGCGACGTACGTCGCCTCCGAGGCGTTCCGTGAGACGGCCGAGCGGTTGCTCGGCCGGGCTCGGGACGAGTTCGCCGACCGGCCCATTGGGGAGCTGCTCACCGTCGCCAGACAGACCGCGATCCGCGAGCGCGTGGAGCAGTGGGTCACGGACGCGGTGGCGTCCGACGAACTTGAATCCACCATTCGCGGGTGGATCCACAAGCAGGCGGAGCGACTGCGCGGTGACCGGACGCCGCTGCTGGACCGCATGCCCAAGGATCTGGTGGCGGTGGTCGAGCGCGAGATGGCCGGCTATTTGCCGATGGCCCTGGACCGCCTCGCCGCGCTCCTCGCCGACCCCCGCGCTCGCGCCCGCATCCAGCGCGCGCTCCACGAGCTGTTCCAACGTTTCGTGCGGGAACTCCTCCTTCACGAGCGCATCGTGGCGCGCCTCATGGTCACCGAGAAGACGATCGCGCGACTCCTGGACAACTTCGAACGTGAGGGCGTCGACCACCTGGCCGCGCTCCTGGACGAGGAGGAGATGCGCACCCAGATCGCCCGGAGCATCAACGATGCGGTGGTAAGCTTCCTCCGCCGTCCGCTGGCCGAACACCTCGAGCGCCTGGGAGAGGACCGTCTGCGGGGGATCGAGCACACGGCGGCCACCTACATCACGGCAGCGCTCCGCGACCCGACGACCCGCCAGCACGCCATCGAGCGGCTCGACGTGGCGCTGCAGTCGGCCGAGCAGCGGACGTGGGGCGAGGTGCTGCGCCACCTCCCGCCCGAGCGGGCGGCGGGCTGGCTCACCGAGGCTGCTCGCACGCCGAGGCTCCGCGGCTGGGTGGCCGACGGCACCTCGGCGGCACTGCGCGCCCTGCTCGATCGGCCCATTGGCCGGCCGTCCGATCGGCTGCCCGCCGGCCAAGTCGACCGGATATCGGCGGCCATGGCCCCGGCCCTGTGGCGGTGGATCCAGCAGCAGGTCCCTCAGGTCGTGGCCCGGGTGGATGTGCAAACCATGGTCGAGCAGAAGGTGCTCGGGTTCTCCCTCAAGCGCATCGAAGAAATCGTCCGCGCCACGAGTCAGCGCGAATTGGACGTCATCATTCGGTTGGGCTATGTCCTGGGCGCGTTCGTGGGTGCGCTGGCGTACGGGGTCTCGCTGATCGTTCCGTAGCGCGGAGGGGTTACCGCGCCAACTCGACGATCGGAAGCGTCTTCCAGCCCAGCCACGTCTCCGGGGCGTCCACGAGGCGCACTCCGGGTCGGTCGTCGATCGTCATCCGCTCGACCACCCCCCGACGATCGGGTCGAGCCCGCTCTTCCCATACACGGGTCAGAAGCATGGCGAACCGATCGGCGGCCCGCTCATCGTCCCATACCGACCACCACACCAGCGCGCGGGCGCCGGCGCCGGCGTCGAAGACGGCGTAGCGATCACCGCCCCACGACCGCGCGCCTGCCCGTCCCGTGGCCTCGCTCCCCGACAGCGCGGTCAGCAGGAGCCGCGTCTCGAATTCCCCGAGCACATCCGTGTAGATGGGCCGTACCCCGTTGGCCAACCGCAATTCGAGGGGTGCGTCGCCGCTGCGATACCGATCGAAATGGAGGATCTGTTCGGTCGACTGCGGCAGCCTGGTTCCGAACGGCACCGTGTCGCCGAACGCCTTCCGGAACGAGCTGACGAAACTGGCCCCCTCCAGATAGGGAAACACGATGCTCTCCTGGATGAGCAGCGGCGCCGAGCTGAACACCGGCATCTGTGCGTGCTGCCGCTTGAGTTGCTGGCGGTAGCTGTCCCAGAAGCCGGGAATGGTCCCGACGTCACGGTCCGGCATCAGCATCGCGATCGAGGCAAGCGTCGCCTGTCCCTCGAGGATGGCCTGGGTGGCAACCCGACGGTCGTTGGTCCGGTCCGACGCCAGCAGCGAGTCGAGCGGCAAGTATTGACCCTGGAGCGCATGCACCAGCTCGT
Organism: uncultured Gemmatimonadaceae bacterium; assembly: GCA_964348385.1. Classification (GTDB taxonomy): domain Bacteria; phylum Gemmatimonadota; class Gemmatimonadetes; order Gemmatimonadales; family GWC2-71-9; genus JAOTVV01. The sequence continues at coordinate 15,153 of CAYGCN010000028.1, read as the reverse complement.
GCGCCAGGATCATCCGCAGCGTCATGGCATCGGCGCCGGCCACGACATACAGCGCCGCCGAGTCCGGATCGTAGTAGCCGACGACTTGCTCGGTATACAGTGACAGCAGGAGCGATCGGAGATCGAGGGTATCCGGCAGCAGGCCGAACAGTTGGTATCCGGCTGCCATCCCGTCCAGGACCGGAGGCGGCAGATCGCGATCGAGCTTCGCGGCCAGATAGGCGCGCACCTGATCGCCGCTGCGGACGGCCACCGTGGGGGAGTGCCGGAAGGGGAGCCCGATGGCGCGCTCCACGTCGGACGTGAGCTCGCGCGCCATCCGACGGACCTTGGCCTCGTCTTGCGCCTCGCTTCGTTCTCCACAGGCGAGCAGCGCCACACCCACGATCGCCAGCGTCCAGCCGCGCATGGCCCGGCGAACGCCCGATCGACGGCGCAGGCGCACGCGCGCGGGCTCACGATGAGGCGCGCCATTCGGTGTCTGCAACATCATGGCATTCGATGCGGTGTGAGGTCCCAGCGGCCCCGAGCGGGCACGAGTCACGGCCGGCCCATCCGTCCGTGCCGACATGAATAACCCCGAAGGCGGACGAAGGTGCCGCCCTCGGGGTTCTTTCCCAGAGCCGCCGGCCCGGCGGCCCGGTGCTATCGGTCGACTACTGGCCCCTCTTCAGCCGGATGCTTCCGTTCACCGTCTCGATCTCGAGTTCTCGACCGCCCTCTCCGATGGTTCCGCTGATCTTCTTGGGGCCGAATCGGCCCTGAACGGTAACCGGAAAGTCGGACTCGAAGCTGCCATTCACCGTGCTGGCGGACAGTGTGGCGCCGACCCCGGGGGGGAGCGTCACGCTCACGCTGCCGTTCACCGTGTGGAACTCCAGGGCGCCACGCCAATCACCACGCCCCATCACGGCTTCGATCGACCCGTTGACCGTGCGGGCCTCGACGTATCCCGCCGCCGCCACCTCGACGTCACCATTGACCGTCGTGGCGTAGACGTTGCCGTCGATGTTCCTCGCGTCCACGTCGCCGTTCACGGTGCGCGCAGCGAAGTCGATGCCGGCCGGCACACGAACGGTGAATTCCACGCTGGTGTCGTTGTCACGGTTGTTCATCCTGCCCTGGGACCCCGCGCGGCACTCGTTGGGCTCCTTGTCCGGGACATTCGGGTATATCGCACAGATCGTGACGCCACCGGCATGCTCCACGACCTCGAAGGTCACCTCAGCCGGATCTCCCGTCCGCCCAGCCTTCTTGACCGCAGTGACCTCGACCTGGGCACCCTGGGCACGCATCGCGCGGATCGGACCGTTGATACCCTTTACTTCGATCGACTTCCCTGCGTCGAGCCGCCCCGTCCACTCGAAGTCCGGGCCCTGCGGCATGAGCGCTGAAGCCGGTGAACCCATATGCGCGCCACCGATGCCGATGACCCCTGCCGCGACGAAAATTGGGAAGACTCTCATCTGTCGTACTCCTTTCGATGTGCCCCACGGCCACGCTCAGGGCCGCCGGAGTCGTATGCTCCCGTTGAACGAACTCAGATTCAGGCGCGCGCCGCCGTCTCCCAGTGTGATCGTGATCTGACGGCCCCCACCGCCCGCCTCCCGCAGCACCACGGGGAAATCACTCTCGAAGGCACCACCGAACGTGGACGCCGAGATGGTCGCGTTTGCCCCGGTCGGGACCGAGACCGTGACGTCCCCGTTGTGCGTACTCAACTCGTAGCGCCCGTTCTGGTCGAGCGTGCCCGCGTACACGATGCCTCCGTTGACCGTCGAGGCCTCCACCGAGGCGGACCGAACATCACGAAGCACGATCGCGCCGTTGACCGATTCCACCTCGAGCGTCCCCGACACACCGCTTACTTCGACCCCTCCGTTGGCGGAGGCCAGCTCTATCCGGCCCTCTGCGTCCCGGCAGGTCACGGTGCCCTGCACCGAGCGGGCGCTCACGTACCCGCGACCGCCCGCCAATTGGACATTGCCGTGCGTGGTCTCAATGCTCACCTCGCCCCCGACGCCGCTCACGTCGGCGGTGAGAAACGTGCCCCGAACGGCTAGGCTCATCGCCCGCGGAACAGTGAGTTCCACGTCGGTTGGGCTCATCCCACCGCGCTCCAGGTGAGAGCGCACCTTCAGGGTACCGTTGGTGGGCCGCACCTCGACCCGCCCGGCAGGTCGGCTGACGACGCGCACCTCGCTCCGATCCCAGACCCGTACCACGACCTCGCCTCGAAAGACTTCTACGTCGAGCCCGGTCCCGGGCGGGACGGTCACCAGCGTGTCGGACTGCTGCACAAGGAGCCCGAAGGTCATCGTCGCCAACAGTGCCACAGACATCGTTCACCACCTTCCCATGTCGAGTGCGGCCGGTTCGTCAACTGGCGGCCGTGACCAGCGTGGCCGCCTGGCGGAGCAGCTCGACCTTGCGCCGCAGTGTTCGTCCCAAATGACCGTTCAGATAGCCGCTGGCCGGATCGTCCTCCAACGCGCTCCGGGCCTCGGCGATGGCCCGGTCGATGATGGCCAGATTCTCCTCGAGCACGCGTACGGTGGCCGTATCCAGGCGCTCGCGGTCCAACTGCAAGGCTGCCTCGAGATCGGCGATCGTCGCGTCATAGAGTGCCAGCTCGCCACCCGCCGGGCGGACGGTGACCGGAGCAGCGGGTTCCGCGGCGACGACCGGGGGTTCGCCTCGAGTCATCGTAAGCCACACCACGCTGGCCGAGATCAGCATCAACGCCAGACCGGCAGCCGCAAGCTGGGGTATCGAAAAGACGATCCGTCGTTGCCTGCGCCGCTGCCCCAGATCGGTGACCGGCTGGGTCCGCACTTCGAGGCGCTCCGCGATGGCGGGCCAGAGATCCTGCGCCGGCGGCCGATCTTCGAGCGACCGCGCACGGCGCATGACACGCTCGAGTTGTCCCATGTCGGACCGGCACTGCGCGCACTCCTGCACGTGCGCCTCGAGGTCCGCGCGCTCGGCCGGATCGAGTTCGCCGTCCAGGTACTCCGACAGATGGTCCGTCCAGTGCCGTGGCACGAGCTAGTCCCCTTCCCCCAGATACGCCCGCAAGGCCATCCTGGCCCGATGGAGCTGCGCCTTGGACGTGCCGGCCGTGACGCCCAGCAGCGTCGCGATCTCACGGTGCTTGAAGCCTTCCACGTCATGCAGCACGAACACTTCCCGGGCGCCAGGGGGCAGCGTGGAGATGGCGGCCTCGAAGTCCAGGCGGGTACCGGGATCCGCTCGCCGGCGATCGGGCTGCTCGGACGCCGCGGCGGCATCCGCCACGCGCCGAGCCGACCGCGCCGCCGCGGATCGTGCCGCGAGCATCACGTTGACCGCCAATCGGTGAAGCCAGGTCCCGAACGCGGCCTCGCCGCGGAACGTCCCCAGCTTCTCCCACGCGCGAATGAAAGCATCCTGTGTCGCGTCATCGGCCTCCTCCGGACCCACCATGCGCCGCGCCAGCGAGTGGATACGTGCCACGTGACGCCGGTACAGCCGTTCGAACGCCTCCCGATCCCCCGCGGCCGCGAGCCGCGCATCTGCCAGATCGTCGGAGCCCGCCGCCGCCGACGGGCCGGTCACGGGGGGCCCTCCGATCCGCCCTGCATGACGTTCACTGGATTGGATGGCGGAGCAGCCGAAAAGGTTGAAAACGGCCGGTCGGGGGGCTCACGACGGCCCGAAGGTCATGCGGAGGTACCAGTCGATGATCGCCGCACCGAACACGAACGTCAGCGCCGCCGCCGCCGCGAGGAAGACCCCGAACGGCACGAGACGCTTCTTCCCGATCGTGAGGGGGACGAAGACGAGGGTGCCGAGGAGTGCCCCCCCGAAGATCGTGAGCAAGACGCCCTTCCACCCAACGAAGGCCCCCACCATCGCCATCATCTTGATGTCGCCCCCGCCCATGGCCTCTTTGCCAAACGCCTTCTCACCGACCCATGCGACCAGAAACAACACGCCGAACCCCACCGCCGCGCCGAGCACGGCCTGGGTGAGGCCGGGCACGCCATCTCGCAGCGCGAGCACCAGCCCCAACACCAGTCCCCCCAGGCTGAACTCATCGGGGATGATGAGGTGCTCGGCATCGGTGAGCGCAATGCCGAGCAACAGGGTGCCGAAGACGGCAGCGGCGAAGGCGATAGGCTGCACCCCGTAGTACCACGCAGCGCCTGCCCAGATCACGGCCACCGTCGCCTCGACCAGCGGATAGCGAACGGCAATCGGCTGCGCACACCGCCGGCATCGACCGCGCAGCACCACCCATGACAGCATCGGCACGTTGTCGTACCACGCGATGGGCGTCCCGCACTTGGGACAGCGGGAGCGGGGTCGCAGCACCGATTGGTCGGCCGGGAGACGGACGATGCACACGTTGAGGAAGCTCCCAAAAACTGCGCCGAACAACCCGGCAACGACGATCAGTAGAGCCTCAGTCGCCACGGGTGGCCTCGTACATCAGGATTCCGGCGGCGACCGCCACATTGAGCGACTCGGCACCCCGGGTCAGGGGGATCGCCACCAGTCGGTGGGCGAGCGAGCGCACCGGCTCGCGCACGCCCGCTCCTTCGTTGCCCACGACGATGGCGAGAGGCCCGGCAGAGCGGGCGCGCTCCAGGGTCTTACCGTCCGCGCTGGCCACCCAGACCGTCACGCGGCGGTCCGCGACCCAGGCGGCGAATTCCCCGTCACTCGCAGTCGCAAAGGGAAGACGGAACGTGGCCCCCATGGCGCCGCGCAGCACCTTCGGATTCCACGGGTCGGCCGTGCCGGGGAGCAGGATGGCCCCGGGAGAGCCGAGGGCGAACGCGGTCCGCAGCAACGTCCCGACGTTGCCCGGATCCTGGACCCCGTCCAGCACCAACACCGGATGCTTGGGGTCCGGAACGATCTGCGCCACCGCCCAGGTCGGGGGATCGACGACCGCCAGGATGCCCTGGGGGGTGTCGGTATCGGCGAGCCGAGCCAGCTCCCTGCTGCTCACGTCTTCGACGGGCACCGCGTGCGAGGCCAAACGTTCCAACAGCGCCGCACCGCGCGCGGTGGCGCTCAGGTCGGGGGATACCACGACGCCTCTGACCGACACGCCTGCGGCCAGGGCTTCTTCGACGAGGCGTACACCTTCGGCGATCGCCGCACCTCGCCGCCTGCGGGCCTTGCGTCGTTGTAGATTGCGTACCTGCGATACGAGATTCGAAGCCATGGACTCCACCGGTGACCGATGGAATGTGAACGCGCCGCGGGATTTCGCCAAGCACGGGCGCGGCGGCGCGTTGAACCGATGAAGATCGCCCTTACCATAGCTGGGTCCGACTCCGGGGGCGGCGCGGGCATCCAGGCCGACCTCAAGACCTTTCACCAGTACGGCGTATTCGGGACCAGCGTGCTGGTGGCGGTGACGGCGCAGAACACGCGGGGCGTTCGTGGCGTGCATGCGATTCCGCTCGACATGGTGCGGCAACAGATCGAGGCCGTCGCCACGGACCTTCCGCCGCAGGCGGTCAAGACGGGCATGCTCGCGACCGCGGCGCTCGTGGCCGGCGTTGCCGAAGCCATCACCCGCCACGGATTCTCCAACTACGTGCTCGATCCGGTGATGGTCGCGACATCCGGCGATCGACTGCTCGACGCCGATGCCGAGCAGTCGGTGGCCCGGCATCTCGTTCCCCTTGCCACCCTCGTCACGCCGAATCTCGACGAGGCGCGGATTCTGGTGGGCTCGGCGGTGGATACCGTCGATGCCATGGAGGCGGCGGGCCGCGCCCTGGTGGCGATGGGCGCGGCGGCGGCGTTGATCAAGGGAGGACATGCCACGGGCGACATGGTGGTGGATGTTCTGGTGCACGGCGAGGTCGCGACCCATTTCGAGCGGCCTCGCATCGCGACATCATCCACGCACGGCACGGGCTGCACATTGTCGTCGGCCGTCGCCGCGGGGCTCGCCCTAGAGCGCCCGCTCGAAGCCGCCGTGTCCGACGCCCTCGACTTCGTGCATCGCGCGATCGCGGCAGCTCCGGGCTTGGGGAGCGGGCACGGCCCGCTGAATCACTTCGTGTCCGCCCCGGAACAGTCGTGACCGAGCACCCTTCCTCCGCCAGCCGTGGCGGCCCGCGGTCTGCCTTCCCGCGCCGCGAGCGCGACATCTTTTGCAACCGGACGCTCAACCTGCGGGCCATTCGTGCCATCGGCTACGACATGGATTACACCCTAGTCCACTATCGGATCGAGGAGTGGGAACGAAGAGCGTACGCCTACCTGCGTCAGAAGCTGGATGCATTGGGATGGCCGGTCGAGGGCCTGGAATTCGATCCACAGCTCGTGGTCCGTGGCCTGATCTTGGACCTCGAGGCGGGCAACATGCTGAAGGTGAATCGCTTCGGCTACGTGAAGCGAGCCTATCACGGCACGCGGGAAATGTCCTTCGAGGAGCATCGGGCGCTGTACAGCCGACAGCTCGTCGATTTGCACGACAAGCGCTACGTGTTCCTGAATACCCTGTTCTCGCTGTCGGAAGCATGCATGTACGCGCAGCTCGTGGATCGACTCGATGCCGGCAACGTCCCGGGAGTGGTGGGCTACGGCGATCTCTACCGCGCCGTACGCACGTCGATCGACGAGGCCCACATGGAAGGCCAGCTCAAGGCGGAGATCATCGCCGACCCCGACCGCTTCGTGGATCGCGATCCCGACCTCCCGCTCACGCTGCTCGACCAGCGGCATGCGGGGAAGAAGCTCATGGTCATCACCAACTCCGAGTGGGAGTACACGGCCCCGATGCTGAGCTACGCCTTCGATCCGTTTCTCCCCGAGGGGATCGGCTGGCGCGACCTCTTCGACCTCGTCATCGTGTCCGCACGCAAGCCGTCGTTCTTCGCCGATCGGAGTCCGATATTCGAGATCGCGACTGACGACGGTCTGGTGCGGCCTTCGCCGATGGGGATCAAGCGGGAGGGGGTCTACTTGGGCGGCAACGCCCGGGCTGTGGAAGACTACCTCGGCGTCTCGGGTGACGAAATCCTCTACGTCGGCGATCACATGTACACCGACGTCCACGTGTCCAAGAGCACGCTGCGCTGGCGCACCGCGCTCATCGTGCGCGAACTGGAGGCGGACGTGGCGGCCGAAATGGCGTTCGGCGACCGGCAGCGCAAACTGACGCGGTTGATGGGCCGCAAGGCGCAGCTCGAACTACAGCACGCACGGACTCGGCTCCAGATTCAGCAGCGCCGGGGCAAGTACGGGCCGCAGCCCAAGGACTCCATCAAGGCGCTGGAACGGCGTCTGGATCACCTGTGGAAGCAGCTTCAGGCGATCGATGAGGAAATCGCCCCGCTGGCACGCGCAGCGACCGGACTGAGCAATCAGCGCTGGGGCCTGCTCATGCGGGCGGGTAATGACAAGAGCCACCTGGCACGCCAGATCGAGCGGTACGCCGACGTGTACACCTCACGCGTGTCCAACTTCCTGTATCACACGCCTTTCATGTACTTCCGCGCTCCGCGAGGCAGTCTCCCCCACGATCCCGAGATCGAGCTCACCCCCTGAGCGACGGGCGGAGGACACGCGCCTGGGTCAGCCGCTGACGAGCCTGCTCGGTCGATTGGCGATGAGGAGCGCCAGGCTCACCGTGGTGACCACTATCAGGATGACGGCGTCATCCGAGACGAACCATAGCACGGCACCCAGGAACGCCGTTCCCTCCGCCGCCATCCAGAGCAGCAGCACGAGTGGGCTGTGTCGCCGCCACCACGCCTCATCGTCCCCACCCGTCGCGACCGGCGCTATGCGCAGGCGGACCAGTCGAATCAGGACGAGGGCGATGATGAGTGCCGTGAACGCCACGAGGCGGAACAGCCACACCTGACCGTCGATCGGCGGCGCGGCGACGGCCCGCACGGCTCCCAGGGTCACGGCGATCACGATCACCCCCATCACCAACGCCCCGTGGACCACCAGAGCCGAAGCGCGGGTCAGCCCCTGGCGCTGGGCTGGCGACATGGATCCTACGGGAGCGGACCGCCCACCACGCGCTTCACGAGCGTCCCGCTCGCGAATGGTACCCCGGTTTCGACGCCGTTGATCAACGCGATCCGCTCGACCGGCACCTGCGAGGGATACCGCTGGTGGAACTGCTCGATCGTCATCGCGCGGTCGATGCGAACGATCGACAGGCGTAGTGGTTGCACGTCGAGTGCCGTCCGGTCGGTGAGGACGCCGAAGCTCCCGTGCGACTGACCGAAAAGCCGCTCGTAGGCGCTCCACCGGGCTTCCGGCGTGAAGCCGAGCAGCTGATACACCCTACCATCGTACTCGATGAACGTGGCAAGTCCACGGAGTGTCTCCTGGTCAGTCGTCGCCCGGAACGCGACTCGAGCCGCCGTCAGTCCGTTGACCGACGTCATCTGTGCGGCCGTGCCCTGCACACCCTGCTGTGCCAGGAATCCGTCGGCGGCGGCACGTGCCGTCGTCACCTCCGAGAGGGTGAGCTGGATGATCGCGTCCTCGTTGGGGCTCTGCGCGGCGACCGCGGTCTTCAGGTTCACCGTCCTCCAGCCCTGCGGGAACGCCATCTGGAAGCGCAGGTCGGGATGCAGGAACAGCTGCTCGCGGAAGAACCCCTCCCGCGGGTTGGGCCCGAACACCATGCCTTCCAGCCGCCGCAGGTATTCGTTCCGGTTGACCGTTCCTCCGCTCGCCCCCATCTCGACGATGCGGCTCTTGATGGTCTGCTCCCGGTTTGCCGGATCCGGGTGCGTCGAGAGCCAGGTCGGCAACCGGTCACCGCCACTCGCGGCGCTCACCCGGCCCAGCATGGCGTACACGGGCGGCATCTCGTTGGCGTCCCAGTTCCCGCGCACCATGTACCGGAGCCCCAGGAGATCGGCTTCGGTCTCGTCGTCCCGACTGAACTTGAGGAACAGCACCTGGAGGCCAGCCCCACCGACGCCCAGAATCAGGTCCGACGCGCTGGGCAGGAGGATCGCCCCGGCCACGAGTCCCACCTGGGCGAGTTGTTGCTGCGTCATTTGTTGGGCGGAGTGGCGGGCAGTGACGTGTCCGATCTCGTGTCCCAACACCGAGACCAATTCGGCCTCGGAGTTGAAGTAGGCCATGATGCCGCGCGTCACGTAGATGAACCCGCCCGGCAGCGCGAACGCGTTGACCGTCGGGTCGTCGATCACCCGAACGGTCCAGGGCAGGTGTTGCCGCTCCGACTTGGCCGCCAGCGTGGTGCCGGACTGGGCGGCAGCCACGACGAGCGTGAGCAAACG
>CAYGCN010000028.1:0-5856 GCA_964348385.1 uncultured Gemmatimonadaceae bacterium | reverse complement strand
CAAGGCGCTGGAAGCGGTCCGTCTATCGAACGTCGAAGTCACACGGACCAATCTCGACCTCGCCCGCGTGCGTGAAGCAATCGGCATATCGGGCCGCTCCGACGTGGCCGCAAGCGTGGCGCCGAGGCCAGCCACGTAGGCCTGGAGACCCTCATCGGGATAGAGACCGTACTGGGCAACGACGGACCCGTCGGCCTGCCGACCCATCTGAATCTCCTGCCCCTCGCTCACCAACATGATTTGCCGGGCACCCGTCGCAGGATTCACGGCGCACGCGGCTACCAGGGCGGCGAGCGGCAGGAGGTGGAAGGTGCGTAGCGGAGCGTTCATGGTACCGATGACTCCAGATCAGCCGGAGGAAGTCCCCGTGGTCAGGAAGGGTGTCGACGAAACATCGCAACGAACGGCAGGCCAGGCAAAGGTCGCCGGACGGTGGCGGCCGGTCAGGACGTCGTGAGTCGCGACAGGGTCCCGCGAATGAGACGCTCGAGATCGCCGGCCAGCTGCCGGCCGGCCTGCAGTACCTCGTCGTGCGACAGGCGGTCTGTCGTCATGCCCGCCCCCGGATTGGTGATGCTCGAGATGCCCAGCACTCGCATGCCACGCGCCCTGGCCACCAGCACCTCCGGGACCGTCGACATGCCCACGGCATCCGCACCCAACCGCCGGAGCATACGGATCTCGGCCGGCGTCTCGTAGCTGGGGCCGAGCAGTCCGGCGTAGACACCCTCCTCGAGTGCGATACCCTCGTCCCGCGCCACCTGTCGCGCCAGATCACGCAGGCCGCGGTCGTAGGGGATCGACATGTCGGGGAATCGCTCCTCTCCGGTCGCCACGGCCCCGACGAGCGGATTGCGCCACATGAGGTTCATGTGGTCGGCAATGAGCATGAGAAGCGGGGGTCGGAACGTCACGCGCAGGCCACCGGCCGCATTGGTCACGACGAGCGTGTCGATACCCATGCCGGCGAACACTCGGACCGGCAGGGCCACCATGTCAGGTGCGTGTCCCTCGTAGAGGTGGAATCGCCCACTCTGCAGCAGAACGGGGACCCCTTCCAGGGTGCCCCCGACCAGCTCGCCCGCGTGGCCATGGACGGTTGGGCGGGGAAAGCCCGGGATCTTGGCGTACGGGAGCCGGACCGGTCGATCGACCGACTCGGCCAGGGCCCCGAGGCCGGACCCCAGAATGACCGCCACTCGGGGCTCGAGGTCGCCGAACGCCCGCCGAACCGCCCCCACCGCAGCCTGCACATCGGTCATGACGTCCGTCCCACCCATCGCCTCCGCTCTCGTTTCCCGCTTCCCTTTTCCCGTTTCCTGTTAGACCAGCATCCCGGCCAGGCTCGCCGACATGAACGCGGCGAGATTGCCGCCGATCATCGCGCGAAGCCCCAAGCGAGACAGATCGCTCCGGCGCGCCGGCGCGATGCCACCGATCCCGCCGATTTGGATCGCGATCGACGAGAAGTTTGCGAAGCCCAGCAGCGCGTAGGTCGCGATGATCGCCCCTCGGGGTGACAGACCCACGCCGCCGTCCAGTGTCCCGGCAAGTTGGAGGTAGGCCACGAACTCGTTCACCACCGTCTTGACGCCGATAAGGGCGCCCACGGTGCCCGCGTCGCCCCACGGCACCCCCATCAGCCACGCCAGCGGCGACAGCACCCAGCCGAAGATGCGCTGCAGCGAGAGATCGACGAGACCCACGGCACTGCCGAGTGCACCCACTCCGTAGTCGATCAGGTTGATCAGCGCAATGAATGCTAGGAGCATCGCGCCCACGTTGAGGGCCAGTTGGAGGCCCTGGGCCGCTCCGCTGGCGGCTGCGTCGATCACATTCGCATCCTGCTTCTTGATTTCGAGCTTTACGGAGCCTTTGGTGACGGGTGTCGCCAGCTCCGGGACCAACACCTTCGAGATCAACAGCGCGGCGGGAGCGTTCATCACGCTCGCGGTGAGCAGGTGTCCGGCGATGTCGGGAAAGTAGGGCGACAACATCCCGACGTATGCCGCCATGACGCCTCCGGCGATGGTGGCAAACCCGCCTACCATGACCGTATTCAGCTCCGAGGCCGTCATGCCGCCCACGAAGGGCTTGATGAGGAGCGGTGACTCGGTCTGTCCGACGAAGATATTGCCTGCCACCGACAGGGTTTCGGCGCCCGACGTTCCCATGGTGCGCTGCATGACCCACGCGATCGCGCGCACGATCCGCTGCATGAGGCCAAGGTGGTACAGCACCGACATCAGGGACGAAAAGAAGATGATGGTGGGGAGCACCAGGAACGCGAACGAGGCACCGGTGTTGGCCCACAGCTCCGCGATCTCCAGCGGCGAGCTCTCCGGCGGGGTACGGGTCACCGCACCCACCGGCACGTTGTTGTAGACCAGGTTCCCGAAGATGAACGCCGCGCCGTCGCGGGTGAAGCCCAGCAGCTTGATGAAGGCCTGGTTGGCGCCACTGAACAGCGCTTTGCCCACGCCGGTCTTCAGCACCAGGAAGCCGAACGCCGCCTGCAGCGCGATCCCGATCCCCACGATACGCCAGTTCACTTTGCGGCGATCGGTCGAGATGGCCCACGCAATCGCGACCATGGTCGCCATACCGACGAGCCCCATGAGACGACCAGTGAGCGGCGTGTCGAGGCCCTCCCGAGCTTGGCTCAACTGCTCAGCCGCCGTCTGAAGCAGGAGCATCGTGGTCATTGGAGGTCCCGCAGCTCCCGTTCGACGCGCGCGACGAGGGCCGCCTTTTCCTTCTCCGGGAGAAACGCGCTACGGAACCCGTTGAGAATCACCGTCTCGAGCTCGGCTCGGCTCAGCCCGAGCGACCGGTGCGCGAGCCAGTATTCCTCGCTCAGTGTCGTCCGGTCCATGAGGCGGCTGTCGGTGTTGAGCGTCACCACCCCTCCCCGATCCAGGTAACGACGCGCAGGGTGGTCATTGATGTCGACCACGGTGTGGGTGTGCACGTTCGACGTCAGGCAGACCTCGAGCGGAACACCCTGTGCCACGACCTCGGCCTCCAGTTCCGGGTCTTCGAACAGCCGAGTGCCGTGCCCGATCCGCTGGGCGCCGCACACATGGAGGGCCTGCCGGATCGAGTCCGGCCCGTCGCCTTCCCCCGCATGGCAGGTACATGCCAGTCCGTGGCCACGGGCGTGCTCAAAGGCTCGCACGTGGTCGGCAGCCGGGTGTCCGAGTTCCGAGCCCGCCAAGTCGAACGCCACGACACCGTCGGTGCGGTAGTCCACGGCCATCCGTGCGAGATCCTCGGACACGGCGGGGGCCAGCGTCCGGAGCCCGCACACGATCACGCGAACGATCGTCCCGGTTTCCCGCTGCCCACGCTGGAACCCGGCCAGCGGGGCCTCCACCGCTCTGGTGAGCGGCATGCCGGAGTTGTGGAGGGCCGGGCAGTAGCGGACCTCCACGTAGCGGATGTTGTCTGCCGCCGCGTCCTGCACGAACTCGTAGGCGATCCGCTCGAGCGCGGCCGGGGTTTGCATGACGGACACCGTAATGGTGTAGCGCTCGAGGTATTCCTCGAGGCTCTGCGCGTGGCGTACGAACAGGGCATCCGCCAGACCGGCGACATCCGCCGCAGGCAGGCGCACCCCCTGGTCGCGTGCCAGATCCAGCATCGTCTGTGGGCGCAGGCACCCATCCAGGTGGACGTGCAGCTCGGCCTTGGGCATCCGGCGCACGAGATCCCGGCTGAGGGTCACGCGTCGCTCGGGCTGAAAGTGGGTCGCATGCCGATTGGTGCCGTGATGAAGTCCCGCAATCTGACGGGGGGATGGACCGAAAGCAATCACGGCCCGCGAGTGCGCAGGCCGTGACGAGGCGTCACTTCCCGACCTGTCGCCTCGCCGCCGTCGTCGATGCTAGAAGTGCAGGTAGGCCTGCGCCTTGAGGGACGTCTCCGAATCGCCTGTAGCCGGCGACCAGATGTCCAGGTTGAGGCCGATCTTGTTGCGGCCCGAAAAGTACACCACGAAGCCCGGTGTAAAGAGCCAGCCGTGGTCGTCCGAAACATCCGTATCCGGGTCACCCCAGCTCACGCGGCCCACCGGTTCGACGTGCGTCACGAACGGGTTCTCTGGCACCGGGAGCTTATAGGTCACGATGCCCTGGGTGGACAGGAACGTGCTCGGTCCGCTTGCCCCGAGGTTCTGCCAGTTGTCACCGGTCACCACGCCGGCCTGAATGTGCAGTCCCTGGTCGAAGTTCCCGATCTCGACGTCGCCGCCAAAAGCGACGGCGTACTCGTTGCCGGTCGCCGGATCGACGTGGTCGTGGGCGCCAACGTGCGCGGCGACTACGATGTCCTCGACGGGCATGAAGCCCACCCGGGCCGTGTAGGACTTCGCGCCATTCTCGTCCGCGACGTTCTGCCCGGTACCGTTGGTCACCGACGCCGCATACGAGAACCGACCGGAGGGATCTTCACCATCGATCATCAACCCGATGTCCCGGTCGGAGAACTGCAGCTTCTCGGTGAGTCGGCTGAAGGTACAGGCCCCCCCGGGCCCGGCGCAGGCATCGACGCCGCGAATGCCACCGGCCCGCTCCACCACGAGGATCTGCGTGGAGCTGGTGAGCTCGAACACGTCGAACGGGCGCTTGAACTGTCCGATGGTCGCGCGGAACGCCGGATTGAAGGAGAGGCGCAGGTACGCGTCCTTGAGCGAGATTTCTCCCTCGCCGAAGTCCGGCTGGATCTTGCCGCTCACGAAGTCGTTGATCTTGAGCTCTGCCGTGATCCGCGCCCGGCGGATCAGGTACTCCGAGCCGGACTCGCCGCTCACCGACGTCGTATTGAACTGGGCATGCATCCGCCCGGTGACGGTAAGCTCCATCGCCTGGGATTTGACCTCGACCTGCGCCTGCACGCCCGATCCGAGCACCAACACCCCGACGACCGTGAGAAGCCCCGCGCGACCTGCCGACCACACCACGTGCATGCTGTCTTCCCCCTGGGTTGAATGGCACCTCGGCCGTGGCCACCCGTCGTCACCCCACTGTAACGCACGCTCGGCAGCAGGGGCTCGAGCACATGCGGGCCTTCGGCCACCGATCAGTACCAGCGGTCTCCGCCAAAGTCACGGAATACCACACGGCGACGCAGTCGGTGCTGCTGCACGAGCTCGGGCTTCGCAAATGCCTTGATCAGGGCCGCCCCCGCGACGAAACCCCCGAGATGCGCGAGGAACGCCACCCCACCCGATCCCGCATCGGCGAGCTGCGGCACACTCCCCACCAGCTGCAGCAGGGCCCAGTAGAGCAGCATCATGTACGCCGGGACCTTCACGGTGGTCACGAAGAACCCCAGGAACACGAGCAGCTGGACGCGAACCCGAGGGTAGAGTACCAGGTAGGCCCCCATGACGCCGCTGATCGCGCCGGAGGCACCCACCATCGGAATGCGCGAGCTGGGTTGCGGGAGGACCTGCGCCAGCGCCGCGGCCACGCCGCAGATGAGGTAGAAGGCAAGGAACCGGCCGTGCCCCATGGCGTCCTCGACGTTGTTGCCGAACACCCAGAGGAACCACAGGTTGCCGATCAGGTGGAACCACCCGCCGTGGAGGAACATCGAGCTCAACACCGTGAGCCAATTCCCGTCGCCGCTCAGTCGACACACTGCCCCACCGCCCATCGGGATCTGGGTGCCGGGCGCGACCCGACCCAGGACCTCGGCCGGGATCAGGCCCAACTCGCACACCGACCGGGCCAGGGCCGGCGACGATCCGGCGCCCTGCACGACGAACCAGACCACCCCTGTCACCGCAATCAGGCCGAGCGTGATCACCGGTGTCAGGACTGTCGGGTTCTCATCCCGGATGGGTATCACAGG
>CAYGCN010000027.1:0-30159 GCA_964348385.1 uncultured Gemmatimonadaceae bacterium | reverse complement strand
CGGACCGATGAATCGCGGCGTCGAAATCGACTCCCGGGTGGCGGATGGGCCAAACAGCGTCATCCTCGACCAAGTGACCAATGGCGTAGCCGTCCGCATGGCCGTCCTATATCTGCTGGCCGGCGGTCAGCCAGAATTGGCGGAGTCCGCCAAGGGCGACCGAGGAGGCAGCGCATGAAGCCGGTACTGCTCCGCGGTGGCCGAGTGATCGATCCGTCGCAGCAGCAGGACGGCGTGGCGGACGTGCTGATCGTGGACGGCCAGATCGCAGGCGTTGGACCGGGCCTCCGGGCCCCGGACGGCACCGACGTCATCGACGTGGCCGGCCAGGTCGTGGCGCCGGGGCTCGTCGATATCCACGTGCATTTGCGGGAGCCCGGCCGAGAAGACGCCGAGACGGTGGCCAGCGGCGCCATGGCGGCAGCCGCCGGCGGGTTCACGTCGGTCTGCGCCATGCCCAACACCGATCCGGTGACCGACAACCAGGCGGCGGTGGGGTTCATCGTCAAGCAGGCGGCCGCAGCTCAGGCCGCCCGGGTCTATCCGATTGGGGCGATCTCGGTAGGACAACGGGGGGAGAAGCTCGCCGAGTTCGGCGAGATGGTGGCTGCGGGCGCGGTGGCGGTGAGTGACGACGGGCATCCGGTGGTGTCGAGCCACCTCATGCGCACCGCGCTCGAATACGCCCTGTCGTTCGGCATCCCCGTGGCGGAGCATTGCGAAGATCCCGCGCTCTCGAAGCATGGGGTGATGCACGCGGGGAGAGTGGCGACGCGTCTGGGGCTGCGGGGCATCCCGGCAGCGGCCGAAGAGATCATGGTCGCGAGGAACGTGCTCCTGGGAGAGCTCACCGGCGGGCACATCCACCTCTGCCACATCTCGACTCGCGGGTCGGTCGATCTCATTCGGTGGGGTAAGGCGCGGGGGGTGAACGTCACGGCCGAGGCAACACCGCATCATTTCGCGCTCACGCACGATGCCTGCGAGGGGTACGACACCAACGCGAAGATGAACCCCCCGCTCCGGGCGGCGGCGGACGTCGAGGCGGTGGCAGCCGGACTCGCCGACGGCACGCTCGACGCGATTGCTACCGACCATGCACCTCACCACTACGAGGCGAAGGAGCGGGAGTTCGACGACGCGCCCTTCGGCGTCGTCGGGCTCGAAACGGCGCTCGGGCTCGGCGTGACGCTGCTGGTCAACGCCGGTCGGCTCAGTCTGGGTCAACTGATCGAGCGCATGAGCACAGCGCCAGCCCGCATCTTCCACCTGCCCGCGGGAACGTTGCGGCGGGGGGCGTCGGCCGACATCGTGGTGTTCGACCCGGCCGCCCGGTGGGTGGTGGAGCCGGAGCGGTTCCGGTCGAAGAGCCGGAATACGCCGTTCCGTGGCTGGGAACTCTTCGGACGGGTGGAACGGACGATCGTGGGCGGCCGCACGGTGTATCAGCGGGGTGCCTGACCCCAATCTGACGATTCGGGGTCCTATCGGGACGGAATCCTTATATCTTAGGGCGGGAGGCAGGGACCGGACGCCCCTCCCGAGGCGATGGGACGCCTGCTGTTCCGCCGCCACGACCCGGGTAATCGAGGATTGAATGGCGAAACAGGCGAAGACCTCCACGGTAGCGATCCAGAATCTGCTCGAGGAGAAGCGGCAGATCGAGCGGTGGCTTCGGCGCCTGGACATGGCAGCCGACAAGACCCCGTCGCACGTCAAGTCGAAGGTGCAGGGCGACTACGCCCGGCGGCGTGATGCCATCCTGGAGGAGCTCGAAGGCTATCGGGACGAACTCGACACGGCGCTCCAGCGGCGCCGTGCCGTGCGCGACGAGTTGGCGAAAAAGGAAGAGGACGCGACGGAGAGCCTCGCCGAAGCCGAACTGCGGCACACGGTGGGCGAGTACGACGCCGACAAGTGGTCGACGATCCGGGCCGAGATCCTGGAGTCCCTGGTGAAGATCCGCGAAGAGCTCAAGGTGGAGCAGGGCGAGATCTCGAACCTCGAGGAAGTGCTCGACGCGATCGCCGGATCCGGTACCGAGGAGGAGGAGCCGGAAGAAGGGCCGCCTGCGAAGGCCGAGGCATCGGCCCCGGCGCCTGCGGCACCGACTGGAGGGGCAAAATCGGACGGATCACGCGCGCCGGGAGCGAAGAGCAGGGGCACCGACGAAATGGCGTTTCTGCGCTCCGTCATCAGCGGCGCGCGCTCGGCTGCCGGTCTATCCGGAAAACGCGGGGACAAGGACAACGATGACCTGGCGGCCATCGCCGAGAAGGATCAGGCGGACCAACTGGGGACGGCGGGGGTGAGCCCGGTCAGTGAGACGCCCCCTCCGGCCAAGGGATCCTCCAAGAAGTCCGTGAAGTGCACGGACTGCGGGACCTTGAACTTACCGACCGAGTGGTACTGCGAGAATTGTGGCGCCGAGCTGACGGCGCTGTGAGGTCGAGGCTCAGCTCTTCGATTGCAGGGACTTCGCGAGGCGGCTCTTCTGACGGGCCGCCTTGTTCTTCGACAGCAGGCCCTTCCGTGCCGCACGGTCGAGCAAGCGCTCTGCTTGCCGTACGGTACCTGCAGCCTCGTCACCGGTCCCGGCGCTGCGCGCGCGCTTGACCGCCGAGCGGAGTGCGGCGCGTTGCTCGCGGTTGCGAGCGCGGCGACGCGCGCTCTGGCGCATACGTTTCTTCGACGATCGGATGTTCGGCACAACAGCTCCTCAGTGTGGACAACACCGGGGCTCCCAGACCCCGAAAACGACCGCGAATTGTATCCGCCAAGTGCCCACCAGTCAAGGCGGTACGCCTTTGACACTCCTTCGTGCCGCCATTAGCTTACGGCCGCAGCCGACCGGCGGACCATCCCCACGTGCATGAATTTCTCCTGGCGCTTCCCGTGCTGCTGTTTTCGATGGTAGCACACGAATACGCACACGGCTACGCCGCGCTCAGGCAGGGCGACCCCACCGCCAAACGCGCGGGGCGCCTGACCCTCAACCCGATCGCGCACATCGATCCGTTCATGACGATCCTGATGCCGCTCGCGTTATTCGTGGGTTCAGGTGGTCGGGTGATCTTCGGCGGTGCGAAGCCGGTGCCGGTCAACCCGCGAAACTACCGGAACTACCGTCGTGGTGACGTGATTGTGTCCGCAGCAGGTATCGTGACCAATCTCGCGCTGGTGATCGTCGCGGTCATCCTGACGATCGTGCTCGGCCTGGCGAGCGAGGCCACCGGCGTCGCGGCTGTCCTCGCGCCGATTCAGCGGATGATCGCGTGGGGCATCTGGCTCAACCTCTTGTTGGCCTTCTTCAACTTGATTCCCATTCCCCCACTGGACGGGTCACACTTGCTGTATCACGCGCTCCCGCCGCGCGCCGGTCTCTGGTATCGGCAGATCGGCCGCTACGGGGTTGGGGTGTTGCTTCTGGTCGTGTTTCTCGCGCCGGGCTTTCTCTTCACACTGCTCACGCCGGCATTTGCGTTGCAGGCCGCGGCTTGCGCCGTCGTGTCGCCGTTCGCGTTGACGTCGGTGCCGGGGTGTCTGTGAGCGCCGGCGGGGTCACCACGGACACGGCGTTCGTGGTCCGGGTCGAGGCGTTCTCCGGACCGCTCGACCTCCTCGTGCATCTGATTCGCGAGCAGGAGATCGACATCGCGGACATCCCGATCGCCACCATTGCCGATCAGTTCCTTGCGGTCATCGATCAGCTTGGACTGAACGAGGCGGCGGACTACCTGGAGATGGCGGCACAGTTGATCCGCATCAAGATCCAGATGTTGCTGCCCCAGCCGTTCGACGACGATGAGTGGGAAGATCCGCGGGCCGAGCTGGTGCGACGCCTCCTCGAGTACGAGCAGTTTCGCGAAGTGGCCGACTGGCTCGCTGCGCAGGCGAGTGAACACGGTAGTCGCTTCCCTCGCGGGTGGCTTCCGGATCCGCCGGATCAACCGCCGCGCCCCATCACGGTGGAGTTGGGAGATCTGCTCCTGGCCGTCGCCCAGGTCGTCGAAGCCATGCCGGAGCCGATCCTGCACCGCGTCGTTCCTCGGCCGCTCGACGTCGAGGGCGCCACCGCGCGCATTCGCTCGTTGTTCGAACACCGTGATGAGCTCGGGCTCGCCGAGATAGTGGGACCCCACGCATCGATCGCGGACCTGCTGTCGTCCCTCCTAGCCCTCCTCGAGCTCGCGAGGACCGGCTTTCTGCGCTTGGCGCAGCAACAGCCCTTCGGCTTAGTGATGATCCGCCGTGAATCGACTGACGCAGCTGCTTGAGGCCGCCCTGTTCTCGGCGGCGCATCCACTGTCGGTGGACGACCTTCGCGCGGTGACCGACGGGGCATCCCGAGAAGAGATTGGTGAGGCGCTCTCGGCGCTGAGGACGCACTACGACGACGGTGGTCACGCCGTCGAGTTGGTCGAGGTCGCCGAAGGATTCCAAATCGTGACGCGACCGATGTTTGCCGAAGCCGTCGCCGAGGCTCAGATCGTGCGACGCCCCCGCAAGCTCTCGCGCGCCGCGCTCGAGACGCTGGCAGTGGTGGCCTACCGACAGCCGGTGAGCCGCGCCGAAATCGAAGAGATCCGCGGCGTGTCGGTGGAAGGTGTACTGCGCTCCCTCATCGAGCGAGGCCTGCTGGACGTTGTGGCGCGCGGCGACGGGCTCGGACGGCCGCTGCTGTACGGGACCACGTCGTTGTTCCTGGAGTTGCTCGGACTCCGCTCGCTCGACGAGCTGCCGCGGCTCGAGGAGCTGTCGGTGGCACTGCGGCCGCCCAGTGAACGGAGCGCGCCCACCGAGCCGTGACGCGCATGCGCCTGCAGCGAGCCCTGGCGCGGGCCGGCGTCGCGTCGCGCCGCCGAGCGGAAGAGCTCATTCGACTGGGGAAGGTCCGGGTCAACGGCGAGGTGGCGACGATCGGCACGTCCGTGGACCCGGAGCGCGACGTGATCACCATGCGCGGCCGTCGGGTCCGGCCCGCCGCCACGGCGTGGCTGGCCCTTCACAAGCCCGTTGGCTTCGTGGTCTCACGTTCCGATCCGCGTGGCCGTCCCACGGTGTTCGAGCTGGTGCCCGAGATCGCGGGACTGGTCTACGTCGGTCGGCTCGACGTGATGACGTCGGGACTCCTGCTCTTCACCACGGATGGCGAGGCCGCCAATCGTCTGATGCACCCGCGCTACGCGGTCGAGCGGCAGTATCGCGTACTGGTGCATGGGAGGCCCGCGGGCGACATTCGCAGGGAGCTGCGGCGCGCGATCGTCGTCGATGGCCGACCGGTAGGCATCCGTGATGCCCGGGTGGTGGAGCGAGGACCGGCGACCGAGGTGCTCCTGACGCTTGCCGAGGGCCGATACCGGATCGTGCGACGCGTGTGCAAGTCCCTCGGCCTCAAGGTGGAGCGTCTGGTGCGGCTGAGCCACGGGCCGGTCCGACTGGGGCACCTGTCGCCGGGGGAGTGGCGACATCTGACGAAGCATGAACTCCAGGCGGTGCGGGCGATTCCCGGCCCCTGACAACGCGACGAGCCATGGAACTGCACGGGAAGACGATTCTGATTCTGGGGGGGAGCGGGCTCGTAGGACGCGCCATTGCCCGGCGCCTGCTCGACTTCACGCCAAAACGCATCGTGTTGGTGGCGCTGTTCGAGGACGAGGTCGACGAAGGCGCGGCGTGGCTTCGGCAGTTCGCCGGCTCGACGGCCATCGACACGTCGTGGGGAGACGTGTTTCTGCCGGCGGCGCTGGCAAAGATGGAGCGCAAGCGCCTGCTGGCCGATACGGCGTCCCGCGAGCTGGTGCTCGACGACCTGCTTGGCGACCTGACACGCGACGTCTTGGAGCGCAGCTCGCTGTATCAGCTGTTCGATCGCTACAAACCCGACGCCGTCGTGGACTGCATCAACACCGCCACGGCGTTCGCGTATCGAGACGTGTTTCACAGCTCGCGAGAGCTCCTTGCCACAGCGCGCGAGGGGCACGTGACCCGCGAGCAAGTCGAGCAACACATCCTGTCGATCCCCATGCCCCAGCTCCTCCGGCACGTGCAGATCATGCTGGAGTGTCTGCGGAACTCGAGTACCGAGGCGTACGTGAAGATCGGGACCAGCGGAACCGGGGGAATGGGCCTCAACATCCCGTACACCCATTCGGAAGAGCGTCCCTCTCGAACGCTGCTGGCCAAGTCGGCCGTCGCCGGCGCGCACTCGCTGTTGCTGTTTCTCGTAGCGCGTACGCCGGGAGCTCCCGCGACGATCGAGATCAAGCCGACCACGGCCATCGCGTGGCGAGAGATCGCATTCGGGCCGATTCGGCAACGGGGTCAGCCCGTCGCCAAGGTCGATTGCCCGAAGCCGCTGACCATCGACACGGCGTTCGGACCGACGGCCAGTGGCTGGCGCGACGAGGGCGTGATCCTCGAGAGCGTCTACGCCGATCTGGGCGAAAACGGACAGTTCGCCCGGGACGAGTTCGAGACGGTGACCTCGGTGCGGCAGATGGAGTTCATCACGCCCGAGGAGATCGCAGCCTATGTGGTGGCCGAGCTGCAGGGCCACCCCACCGGCAGGGACGTGATCGCGGCGCTGGATGCATCGACCGCCGGCCCCACGTATCAGGCCGGTGTCCTCCGGGCTGAGGCCATCGAGCGGCTTCGCGCCCTCGAGGCCGAACACCAGGTCCGTTCGGTGGCGTTCGAGATGCTCGGGCCGCCACGGCTCACCAAGATCCTCTACGAGGCCTTCATTATTTCCCGGCTCCGCCCCTCGGTCCGGGCACTGGCGGAGAGCGATCCCAAGGGACTCTCCGGGGAGGCCGTTGCGCTCGTGGCGGACGATGCTGAGCTGCGCTCGACGATCATCTCCGTCGGTCTCCCGATCATCGTGTCCGACGCCCAGGTGTATCGGGGTGGCACGGTGATGATCAAGCCGGTCGACGGCAACATCGAGCAGGCCGTCGCTCGGGGATGGGTGGATCTTCGGGTCCCCAACGCGGGGGTCTGGATCGATCGCGCCCGCCAAATGGTCGATCAGGCCGGCATGAGGGCGGGCGGGTCCGACAGCGGTGTGGACTGGTGGGCCCAGTGCCCCGACGACGCCATCGCGCCGCCGCGATTCGCCACGTGGATCTTCCGCTACGAGGACGGAGGGGAGCGGATCAAGCGATGAGGCTGATATTGTGACGACGCGGCCCGTTCGAACGGTGGACGCCTCGCTCTCGACGGAGATCGTCGCGGAGGTCGGCAAGCGGGTGGTCGGCCAGGAGGCCATGGTCGAGCGCCTCCTCGTCGGTTTGCTCACCGGCGGCCACGTGCTGCTCGAAGGCGTGCCGGGACTGGCAAAGACGCTCGCCGTCCGCACGCTCGCCGAGACGGTCAGCGTCGCGTTCCAGCGCATCCAGTTTACGCCGGACCTGCTGCCCGCGGATCTGACCGGCACCGATATCTACCGGCCCCAGGAAGGCACGTTCGAATTTCGGCGGGGACCGCTGTTCCACAACCTGATCCTGGCGGACGAGATCAATCGCGCGCCGGCGAAGGTGCAGTCGGCGTTGCTCGAGGCCATGCAGGAGAAGCAGGTCACGATCGGCAACGAGACATACCGCCTCGACGAACCATTCCTGGTGCTCGCGACGCAGAACCCCATCGAGCACGAAGGAACGTACCCGCTCCCGGAGGCGCAGCTCGACCGATTCATGTTGAAGGTGTTCGTGGGATACCCGTCGCGTGATGAAGAAAAGGAGATCCTGTGGCGCATGGCGGGTAACGACCCCATTCCGGTATCGCGCGTCGCCGGGCCTCAGGACATCCTCACGCTGCGGCGCTCCATCGCGGAGTTGTACGTCGATCAGAAGATCGTGGACTACATCGTGGATCTCGTGCGGGCGACTCGAGAGCCCCAGTCGATCGGGCTTCCGGAGGTCCGACCGCTGATCGCCTACGGCGCGAGCCCGAGAGCCTCCATCTACCTCGCACAGGCCGCTCGAGCGCACGCCTTCCTGCGGGGCCGCCCGTACGTGGTACCGGAGGACGTGAAAGCCATGGCGCACGACGTCCTGCGGCATCGGGTGCTGCTCACGTTCGAGGCGGAAGCCGAGGACGTCGGATCGGACGGCGTGATCACGAAGATCATGGAGGCCGTGGAAGTTCCATGACGTCACCGTCCGCCCTGGTCGGGGCCGACGTCCTGCGTCAGGTCAAGCAGATCGAACTTCGCACGCGCCGGCTGGTCAATACCTTGTTCTCCGGTGAATACCGCTCCGTGTTCCGAGGGCAGGGCATGGAGTTCGCCGAAGTGCGCGCCTACGAGCCTGGTGACGACTATCGTTCGATCGACTGGAACGTCTCGGCCCGGATGGCCTCACCCTACGTCAAGACGTTCATCGAGGAGCGCGAGCTCACGGTACTGCTGATCGTGGATCGGTCCGGATCCGAGGACTTCGGAGAGCCGACCACCAAGGGCGAGCGGGGGGTCGAAGTCGCGGCGGTCTTGGCACTGGCTGCCGCCCGGCAAAGTGACCGCATCGGCGCATTGCTGTTTTCCCAGGGAGTGGACCACGTCGTCCCACCGCGGAAGGGGCGACTGCATGCGCTGAGGATCATACGCGACATGCTGGCATTCCGGGCGCCTGATCCGCGGACGAACATCGCGTCGGCGTTGGCGTACGCGACCCGCCTGCTGCATCATCGGTCCATTGTGGTCATCCTCTCGGACTTCCGTGCGGGCGGATGGGAGGAGCCGCTCACGCGGCTGACCGCCAAGCACGAGGTCGTGGCGATTACGGTGGACGATCCGCGGGAGTCGCACCTCCCGCCGGCCGGGTGGGTCGAACTCGAAGACGCCGAGACCGGAGCGAAGACTCTGATCGAGACTTCGCACGCCCCCACTCGGCTGGCCTTGGCCATGGCGGCCGAGGAAACGCGCTTGAACCGCGCGCGCGCGTTCAAGCGTGCGCGCGTCGATCACATTGCGCTTCGCACCGATCGACCCTATGCGGAGGCACTGCACAAGGCGTTTGCCGATCGGGCGCGTCGCCTGCGACGCTGATGCTTCCGATTCTGCTGATCATCGCCCAGGCATCGACCTGGACAGTGACGCCCGGGCAGCCCACGGTGGGCGATACCGTGATCATCGCTCGCCGAGTGGCGGTTGCGCCGGGTGCCGGGGCCCAGGTACGGCCGCTCGAAGCGAACCGGCTCCTCACACCGCTCGCACCTCCACGCTGGTCGGTGGCGGAGGGCACGCTGGAGGTAGCCTATGTGGTGGCCTTGTTCGAAAGCGGCCGCCACACCGTCAC
Organism: uncultured Gemmatimonadaceae bacterium; assembly: GCA_964348385.1. Classification (GTDB taxonomy): domain Bacteria; phylum Gemmatimonadota; class Gemmatimonadetes; order Gemmatimonadales; family GWC2-71-9; genus JAOTVV01. The sequence goes on along the minus strand of CAYGCN010000027.1, from coordinate 20,863 downwards.
GATGCCCGACGTGGAGCTGATCGATGCCGCTGGCAGACGCGAGGTGCTTCTCGGGGGAAACGTGGTCATCGAGGTCGCGTCCGTGCTCGCGGATCCGGAAACCGCCGAGCCACGGCCATCGCTCGGCCCACTCGCGCACCAGCCCACGACACCGATCCCGGTCATCGCGGCCGTGCTCATCGTTGTCGCGGCTCTGATACTCTGGGTCGGCGTGCGCCGCCGGACCGCCGCCCGCCCGGCACCGTTCGGAGTGGAGGGTGACGTGGTGATCCCGCCGCTCGATGCCTGGGTGACCGGCGGTGAATCGCGGGCGGTGGCGGCGGTGGTGGCCCACCGGCTGCGGGATGCCCTCGCGTCGCTGATTCCGGAGGCCGGTCGGCACCTGCACGCCGGCGAATGCATTCGCGTGATCGAGGAGCGGAACCTCGGCGAGGTGGGACGGGAGCTGAGCGATGTGCTTCGTTCCCTCGAGCGCGCCCGCTTCTCGCCCGCGGCGCCCGCGGATGTCCTCGAGGTGGTCGATGACGCCGAACGCGTGCTGCGCGCGCTCCAGTCGGCCGTGGCGCGGAGTTCCTGATGTTCGCTCGACCGCTGCTGCTGCTGTTGCTCGTCGCGCTGCCCGTGTGGTGGTGGTTTCGGAGCCGACGGCGCCGGCCCAGCGTGCCGTACAGCGACGTGACCCAGGTGACGCAGCTCGGATCGCGGCGTCGGTGGTTTGCCGAGCTGCCTGCAGGCCTTCGCTCATTCGCCATCGCGGCCTGGATTGTTGCGGCGGCAGGGCCGCGTGCCGGCGATGCGGCGGACGAGACCACGAGTGCCGGGATCGATATCGTGCTGGCGGTGGACATCTCCAGCAGCATGCTGGCGGAGGATTTCCTGCCGTCGAACCGCCTGGACGTGGCGAAGGAGCAGTCCGTGGCCTTCATCGATGGCCGAAGCTTCGATCGCATCGGGTTGGTCGTGTTCGCTGGCGAGGCGCTCACCCGCGTCCCGATCACCGTGGACTACGAGGTGCTGCGGGCCGCGGTGAGAAGCGTTGGCGTGGGCGAGCTGGAGGACGGAACGGCGATCGGAACCGCGATCGCAACGGCCGCCAATCGGCTGCGACGGGCACCCGGCGCATCCAAGGTCATGGTGCTCCTGACTGACGGTGAGAACACCCGCGGCGTCTTGGATCCGCGCACGGCCGCCGAGGCCGCGGCTGCCTTCGGGATCAGGATCTACACGATCGGCGTCGGCACCGAAGGCGAAGCGCGCATGCCGATCGGGCGCGGCGTTCAAGGCCAACTCCGCTACCAAACCCTGCCGGTGCGCCTGGACGAGCCGCTGTTGCGGGATATCGCCCAACTCACCGGCGGGCGGTACTTCCGGGCCACGGATCCGGAAGCACTGAGCCGCATCTTCGGTCAGATCGACCGCCTCGAGAAGACGCCGGTGGTGGTGACACGGTACGCGCACTTCGAGGAGGGTTTTCGGGTACCGCTCATCATCGGGTTGGCGGCCCTGGCGTTGGAACTGGTCGTGGCGGCGACGGTCGTGGTGAGGGTGCCGTGATGCAGTTCGACCTGCCCCTCGTCCTGTGGCTGGCGCCGGTGTTGGCCGGGGTGGTGCTGGGGCTGTCCCTGTGGGCCCGAGCGGTCCGCGTGCGGCACGCACGGCGCTGGTCCCGGGCGCTGTGGCGCCGGGCTCGACGCGCGGGACGGTATGGTGGGGCGCTGCTGGCGCTCGCTGCAGGCATGGCGGTGATCGGCGTGGCCGGCCCACGGTGGGGCAGTCGCGTCGTCACCGCGGAATCGAAAGCGCTCAATGTAGTGCTGGCCGTGGACGTGTCCCGGTCGATGCTGGCCGAAGATGTGACCCCCTCCCGCCTCGAACGCGCCAAGGAGCAGGCTCGCCGCCTGGTGTACCAGCTCCGCGGCGACCGGATCGGCCTGGTCGCCTTCGCCGGGCAAAGCTTCATTCTCTCTCCTCTCACGGTCGATGCGGGCGCACTCAATCTGTTGATCGATGCCCTCGATCCCGATCTCACAAGTGCCGGCGGCACGGAACTCGGCCGTGTCCTCGCCCAGGGACGCGACCTGCTGTTCCCCGGCGAATCCGTGGCCGATCGTGTGCTGATCGTCTTCACCGACGGGGAGGCACACGATTCGGTCCCGGCCATTCGCGCTGCGGCGGAGCGGCTGCGGCGCGACGGCGTACGGCTGGTGTTGGTGGCTCAGGGCGGTGAGGAGCCCGTCACGATCCCGGTGCGAGACCCGGATGGGGTGGTGATTGGCCCGCAACGGGATCCGGCAGGGGACATCGTACGCACGTCGCGACGAAGTGACGTGCTGGAGGCAGTCGCCGACGAGGCGCACGGGGTCGTGGTGCCCGCGGAGCTGGGTGACCAGTCCGGCGCCGTGCGCGACCTCATTGACGGGTACAAGCGGTCGCCGCAGGCGACGTCGACGGCGGATCAAGACATCTCCCGGGCGTGGATTCTCGGCCTCGTCGCTGCCATCCTGCTCTTAGCGCACTCGCTCACGCGGCGCACGATGGCGCTGGCGGCCCTGGCGCTGTGCTTGGGTGGCGATCGTCCGCTGTCGGCGCAGGGGCCGGTGAACGCGGCCGACGAAGCGTGGGAGAATGGAGACGTGCGGCGTGCGGCTGAACTGTATCTGGCGCAGGTGCAGGCCGCGAAGGGTGGGGAGCGTGCGTGGTTCAACCTCGGTACCGCGGCGATGGCCATCGGTGACACCGCGATGGCAAGGCAGGCGCTCGATCGTGTCGCGCGGTCCGTGGATCCCGATCTCCGGTTCCGCGCGCTGTACAATCTCGGGCTGCTCGCACTACGGACGGGAATACGCGACCCGGCCAGTAGAGAGGAGCAGATGGAGATCGCGAGACAACGCTATCGCGAAGCGCTGTTGCTCAGACCCGGAGACCGCGATGCGAAGTGGAACCTGGAGCTGGCCGTGCGGATGACGCCGCCACCGGCCGGCGGCGGCGGGTCGGGACCCACGGGTGGGAGCGGTGGGGGCGGGGCGCCAGAAGAGAGCCCGGCGACGCTCTCACCCGGGCAGGCCGAACAGATCCTTAATTCGATGGCCGAGGAAGAGCGTCGCACGATCCTGGATCGAAATCGCCGGCGCCAACAGGGTCGCGAGGTGCGCGGGTGGCGGGACTGGTAGGCGCACTCCTGCTCGTAATGGCGGCGCAAGCCCAGCTGCCGACGGTGTCGGTGACCGTCGACACGCTGATCGTCACCGTCGGTGAGACGGTCACCGTAGCCATCACGGCGGCCGGCGCGGCAAGCGCGCCGCTGGAGATCACCGAGTCCCGGCTGGACGGGTTTTCGGTCGTCAATCGGCGGGATCGGACTCAGGTGACGATGGAACAAGGTGTCGCGGTCCGCACCACGGTTCGTGACTTGATCCTCCGTGGGGAGCGACCCGGCACCTACGCACTCGGCCCGTTCGGGGTGGCGCAGCTCGGCGAAAGCGCCTCCACCGAGACGGTGGTGATCCAGGTCGTCGGGTCGGCGACGACCACGGCGGCCGCACTGTCACCGCGCGTACGCGCGCTGGTCGATCGTGTGCCGCCCCCGGCGCTGGCCGACTCGGAGGACGTTGGCTTGACCGTAACGGTCTTCCCGGACGTGGCGCATGTGGGACAGCAGATCGATGTGCTCGTGGTCGCCTGGTTCCCGAGATCGATCCGGGACCGCCTTCGGTCTCCGCCGATCCTGCGTGCCCCCAACGTACGCGGCTCTTGGGCGTATCCCGAGACCGACCCAGCCACGGTGGTCGCCGGTCGCCGCGTGGGTCGTGTCACCTATGATCTCTTCGTGCTGCATCAAGTCGTCTTCCCGCTCACGCCGGGGACGTTGGTGGTGGAGCCGGCCGTCGGCGCCTATTCACTGCCGGTATCCGGCTCGTTCCTCGCCCGGGAGTTGCGCCAAGAAGAGCGCACCGAGGCGGTAAACGTGCCGGTGACGCCGGTGCCGACGCCACCCTCCGGGGTCGTGTTCGACGGCGCCGTCGGTCGGGACCTGACGCTGCGGGCGTCGGCGTCGAGCAATGAGGTCCCGATCGGGAACGCCACGACGGTGATCGTGGACGTCGAAGGAACCGGGAACGTGTCACTGTGGCCGGAGCCGGTGCTGCGCTGGCCTCCGGGCGTGCAGGCCTATCAGCAGCGCGTCACCATCGAGCCGCGCTCCACCGACGGGATCATCGGTGGATCCAAGCGATACGAGTACCTGGTCGTCCCGGACTCAGCCGGCGTGCATCGCATCCCAGCGCCGAGCATGACCTACTGGGATGGCACGACGCGAGGGTTCCGCACCGTCGCTGCCGAGGCGCTCGAGTTCGTCACGCCTGGCGGGGCCGACCCAGTGGCCCCCGTGCGGATGGTTCCGGCCCTCATGCGATCGCCGCGTGTGCCGACGGCCCAGACGCTCGTCCGGGTGGTTCCCGTGTGGCTGTGGGCGGTCATCGTGCTGTTGCCGCCGCTCCTCGTGCTTGGACGAAGTCGTGCCATCCGCCAGTCGATTCGGTCGAGACGGTCACGGCGGGACAGGGAGTCCGAGGAGGCGACCATGGCGGCGCTCGAAGCCGAGCTGCGGTCCTCCCTGCTGTCGCTCGTACCGGATGCCCACCTCCGCGTGGGAGACGAGCTGGCGGCGGCACTGCGCGCGGCGGGCGTCGAGCATTCTCTCGCCTCGCATGCCGCGCGGCTCCGGGATCGCTTGAGTCTGGCGCTTTATGGGCCAGACGGGAGGTCGGATGCCGACGAGCTCCGCGCCGAGACCCACGCGGTTGTCCGTGCGCTAGCCGGGGAAGCGCGGGCGTCGGACGTCGTGAGGAGCACGGTGAGCGTCGCGTTCGCCCTGCTCGCCGTATCGGCAACAGCGGCAGCCGCCCAGACACCGGAACAGCTCTGGGAAGCGGGCGCGGTTCGGAGCGTGGTCGACAGCTTCGCCACGCGGGCGCGGGCTGCTCCCGACGTGGCGGCGCACTGGTTCAATCTCGGGTCCGCCTGGGTGCGGCTCGGCGAAGAGGCCCGCGCGCGGGCGGCGTGGCACCGAGCGGCGCGGTTGGCGCCGCGGGATGGCCGCATCCGAGAGGCGCTGGCTTCGCTGCCGCCACCCGACGCGTACGCGCGATCCTATCTCTGGACGTCCATCGTCACACCGGCGGAGGCGCTGGGAGTCGCCGCCGCGTGCTGGCTGATTGGCTGGCTGCTGCTGGGTACGTCGCACCGGCGTCGCTACGGGGTCGTCGTGCTGATGATCGCGGTCATCGCCGCGGGGCACGCGCTGTACACGGAGGCGCGGTATGGTGCTCCCGTCGCATTCGTGCTCGGCGAGACGCCGCTGCGCAGCGCCCCGTACGGTCCCGCGCCTGCGTCCATGGACTTGGCACCCGGCCTGGCAGTGCGGGTCCGTCGATCCCAGGGAGCATGGCACCTGGTCGAGCACGGCGGTGCTCGAGGGTGGCTGCTGCGGTGGGAGTTGGTGGGGCTCTAGTGGGGCGGATCGTCATACTCCCGAGCACCGTCTCTGATCAGATCGCCGCCGGCGAGGTGGTGGAACGACCGGCGTCCGTCGTCAAGGAACTGGTTGAAAACGCCTTGGATGCGGGGGCGATGGCTATCTCGGTCGAACTCGAGGACGGGGGGAAAGAGCTCATTCGGGTGAGTGACGACGGAGGCGGCATGGATCGGGACGATGCCGTGCTCGCCGTCGAGCGGCACGCCACCAGCAAGATCCGGTCGACGACGGACCTCATCGGTGTTCCGACCTATGGGTTTCGGGGTGAAGCGTTGTCGTCGATCGCGTCCGTGAGTCGCCTGGAGTTGGAGACTGCGACCGCGACGGAATCGGAAACGGCCGGAGCGGGCACCCGCGTCCGCGTCCGCGGCGGGCAGCTCGAGGGGACCGAGGCGATCTCGCGAACCCGCGGGACGACAGTGACGGTACGGCGACTGTTCGCCAACGTTCCGGCCAGGCGCAAGTTCCTTCGGGCCGCCCGCAGCGAAACGCGGGCGGTGACCGAGGCCATCAGCCTCCTCGCTGTGGCCAAACTCGACGTGTCCTTCACCGTCCTCAGTGACGGACGCACCCTGATCGACGCCCCACGGGTGTCCAATCCCGGGCAGCGCATCGCCGATCTGTTCGGTTCCTCCCTCGCAGCCCAACTCGTCCCTGTCGACTACCACGAGGGGTACATCACCGTTCGAGGATTCGTGCAGCGACCGGCCGACGCGCGTGCTGCTGGACGCCGAGCCCACCTGTTCGTCAACGGACGGCCGTTTCGTGACCCATTCCTGGTGCGGGCAGCGGAGGCGGGCTATCGGGCGACCATTGCGCCCGGCATGCGGCCGTCCATGATCGTCTCGATTCTGGTGCCCGGCGACCGCGTCGATGTCAACGTACACCCCACCAAGCTGGAAGTCCGGTTCCGAGACAAGATGCTCGTCGAGCGGGCGGTGGAAGAGGCGGTGCGCGCGAGTCTCGGCTCGCTCAGCGCCGCGGCGCGCGTGGACAGTGCGACCGGCGATTCTGCCCCCGAGTGGCCACATGCGGCGGCGTGGACCGGGGCAACCACCGGCGTTGGGGGAGCGGGTGGGGCAGGGGCAGATCTGACGGGATCGCTCTTCCACGGCGAGGCCGGGGCGGCTGCGGAACCGCTCGACGGTGCGGGTGCGCTTCTTCAGGTCTTTGCAACCTATATCGTGTTCGAGACGCCGGCGGGACTCACCATCGTCGATCAGCACTCTGCCCACGAACGCGTTCTGTACGAGCAGGCCATGGCGCACCTCGAGGGACGAGCGGCGGCCGGGCAGCGACTGCTCCTTCCGTTGACTCTCGAGCTCGCCAAGGACGAACTCGAGGCCGTGGAGCAGCACCGGGCTCTGCTTTCCGGCGTCGGCTTCGAGGTGGAGCCGTTCGGCGGCTCCTCGGTCGTCGTGCATGCGGTACCCAACCCCCATCCGCGGTTCGATGCGCAGCGTTGCTTCGAGGAGCTCGTGGCGGATCTCGCGCGGGATCGGCTCGGCGGCCTGCCGAACCGCCTGGAGCGGTTTGCGGCGACCTATGGCTGTCGCGCCGCCGTCAAGGCGGGACATCGACTCGAGCCGGCGGAAATGCGCGATCTGCTGCGGCGACTCTTCGCCTGTACGCTTCCACCCCACGATGTGCACGGGCGTCCCACGATCGTGCAGCTTCCGAAGTCGGAACTGGAGCGACGCTTTGGGCGGGCCTAAGCCGCTCGTACCGGTCATCGTCGGGCCCACCGCCGTGGGCAAGACGGCCGTAGCCATGGCACTCCGTCACTACTGGTCCCTGGTGGTCATCTCCGCCGACTCCCGCCAGGTCTATCGCCGGCTCAACATCGGGACGGCCAAGCCTACCGACGACGAGCGGCGTCTGGTCACGCATCTTGGACTCGACGTGATCGATCCGGGGGAGCGATACAGTGCGGGGCGCTTCGCCCGTGACGCCGCCGGCTGGCTCAGCGGAATTGCGCCCGATCGCCAGCCGGTTGTCGTGGGGGGCACGGGCTTCTACGTGCGCGCGCTCGCCGACGGCCTGTTCCGTGAACCCCCGATCGATGCGTCGCGCCGCGAGCGGCTGCGCCAGTGGACGCGATCTGCCACGGAGCTCGGCGTGTGGGCTGCCCGGCTCGATCCGGCCTATCGAGGAGGCGGAAGGCAACGCGCGGCCCGGGCGGTTGAGGTCGGACTGCTCACCGGACGACCGCTATCGTGGTGGCAAGCGCAGGCCAAGGCGGAAGGGATCATGCGTCCCTGGTTCGTGCGTCTCACGCTCCCGCGGGCCGTGCTGCGACGCCGGATCGCTGCGCGAGCGCTGCGGATGCTCCGAGCGGGCCTTGTCGAGGAGGTCCGGAGCCTGCTGGACGAGGGAATCCCCTGGGACGCGCCTGGCCTGGACGGCGTGGGCTATCGCGAGGTGGTTCAGTACCTCCGCGGCGACCTCGGTCGTGACGAGCTGGAGGGCGCGATCGCTGCCGCCACGCGTCGCTACGCCAAGCGTCAGGAAACCTGGTTCCGACACCAGCTCATCGGTCACGCCGTAATGACCTTGGATGCAACCGACGACCCAGGACTCCTTGCAGCGCGCATCGCCGAGGTCTGGGAGGAGCGACACATCTAGATGCGGATCGGCATCACGTGTTATCCCACCTATGGAGGCTCAGGCGCCGTGGCGACCGAGCTGGGGCTGGAGCTGGCGCGCCGCGGCCACGAGATCCATCTCATCTCCTACGCTTCGCCGTTTCGGCTGCGCGGCTTTGCGGAGCATGTGTATTTCCACGAAGTGGACTTGAGCGGGACGTATCCGCTGCTGGAGTACTTCCCGTACTCCTTGGCGCTGGCGGTGAAGCAGGAGGAGGTCGCGCTTCGTGAGAAGCTGGACATTCTGCACGTCCACTATGCCATCCCTCACGCGACTGCGGCGTTTCTCGCTCGGGAGATGCTGCGGGGACGGCATGAGCTCAAAATCGTCACGACCCTCCACGGCACCGACATCACGCTGGTGGGTCGGGAGCGCTCGTTCTACACGGTCACGAAGTTCTCGATCGAGCGATCCGACGCCGTCACTGCCGTGTCACAGTTCCTGCGCGAGGAGACGCAGAAGGCGTTTCTCTGCGAGGGATGCCGGATCGACGTCATTCCGAATTTCATCAATCCAGCCGAGTACTACCCGTCGAGGGAGGTTCGCTGCCGCTCGTCGTTGGCGCCGGGAGATGCCAAGGTCCTGATCCATGTCTCCAACTTCCGGCCGGTCAAGCGGGTCCCGGACGTGGTGCGCGTGTTCGCCAAGGTCCGGCAACGCATCCCGTCCGTCCTGGTCCTCGTTGGGGACGGTCCGGAACGGCCAGCGACGGAGGCCGAGGTGGAGCAGCTGGGCCTGAAGGGGCACGTCCGTTTCCTCGGAAAGGTGGACGCCGTGGCCGACCTCCTACGTGCCGCCGATCTGTTCCTCTTGCCCAGCCGGTCGGAGTCGTTCGGGCTTGGCGCGCTCGAGGCGATGGCGTGCGGCGTTCCCGTGGTGGCGAGTAGCGTGGGGGGTATTCCGGAGGTCGTCGTGGATGGCGAGACCGGCGCGCTGCTGCCGGTGGGGGATGTCGATGGCATGGCGGAGGCCGCAGTGCAGCTTCTCGAACCGCGGCGGTGGCGTGAGGCTTCCGACGCGGCGGTCCGCCACTCGCGGACGTTCGACGAGGCGAAGATCGTCCCGCTGTACGAATCGCTGTACCGCCAGGTCCTCGACCTGTGACGTACTGGGAAGGCCTCCTGCTCGGAATCGTGCAGGGTCTGACCGAGTTCTTGCCGATATCGAGCTCGGGACACCTCGTGGTCGCGCAGGCGGCGGTCGGGCTCGCGGCGCCGGGTGTCGTGGTCGAAGTCATCCTGCATGTCGCAACGCTGCTGGCCGTGGTGATCGTCTACCGGACCCGGCTCTGGAATGTGGCAAAGGGGTGCATCGCCGGTGACCGGAGTGCGTGGCGATTCGTGGGTCTGCTGACCGTGGGCACGATCCCCGCCGCCGTGGCTGGCTTCGTGTGGTCGGACGTGTTCGAGCGCGCGTTCGAGTCCCTCCTGGTTGTGGGCATCGACTTCCTCATCACCGGAGCCGTTCTCTGGAGCACGCGGGCGGTGGTCGCACGGGCGGATCGAGCGGAACCGTCCCTGCCGGCCGCCGGCGGGATCGGGATCGCGCAGGCCCTGGCCATCTTTCCTGGGATCTCGCGCTCCGGAACGACGGTCGCCGCCGCGCTGTGGTGGCGCGTCGATCCCGAGCGGGCAGCGGAGTTTTCCTTCCTGCTTGCGATTCCGGCGATTGTCGGTGCAGCGGTCTTGCAGCTCCCGGCCCTGGGATCGGGAGCGGTCTCGGTCGCGACGGGACCGCTCCTCGGGAGCTTTGCAGCGGCACTCGTGTCCGGCGTCGTCGCGATCCGACTGCTGGTCGCCCTGCTGCGCCGTCGGGCGTTTCACCGGTTCGCTCCATATTGCTGGGCGATCGGATCGGTGACGATTGCCTGGTCCTTGATGTCATGACGACATATGACGGGCAGACGGCGTCCATGCTGGCTCAGCGGTGGGCTCTCCCGCAGGTGATCGTCCGGGAGCGGGTCTCCAGCACGCTCGATGTCGTCCACGACGCGGCTGAACGGGGTGGGGACGACGGCACGGTGGTGCTCGCCGACGAGCAGACCGCCGGACGCGGTCGTCATGGGCGACGTTGGCACAGCCCTCCCGGCCGGGGCGTCTGGCTCGGGTACCTCATGTGCCCCGTCGGTCGTCCCGCCGGCGGCGTCCTCGCCCTTCGGGTCGGGCTGGCGGTCGCGGCGGGAATGGATGACCTTGGACTGGCGATACGACTCAAGTGGCCGAACGATCTCATCCTCCGCGATCGGAAGCTTGGCGGCATCCTCTGCGAGGCGCGGTGGAAGGGGGAGCGACTCGGGTGGGTGGCGATCGGCGTGGGGCTGAACATCACCGGCCCGATGCCCACCGAGTTGGCCGACCACGCAATTGCCGCCGATGCCGTGCAGCCGCAGGTGACGCGGCTGGCAGTCTTGGATCGTCTGGTGCCGGCGCTGCGCGGACTGGCCGCCACGTCGGTGCTCGGTGCGGAAGAGCTCCGGCACTACGCGGCACGGGACTGGCTGCGTGGCCGCCGGCTCGAGGCACCCGTGGCGGGCATCGTCCGGGGTGTCGACGGTGACGGCGCGCTCGTGGTCGAGGGCGCGGAGGGAACGGAGCGCGTGGTAGGAGGCAGCGTTGTCCCAGTCTGATCTTCCCCTGTGGGCGCGCGGGTTGGCGGGCGGCCTGCTTCTGGTCGCATCCTGGTGGCTGCTGCAGGCCGACCCGATCCGGTCCGTGGTGGGACCGTCCGTCGCACTGATCGGGCTGACGGTCGTGGCCGGGTCGCTGCTCAGGGGGATGCACCTGCCGCTCGGCCTGTGGCCCACCGGGCCCTGGCGGGACCACGTCTCCGGCCGAGCCGTGGTCGGCGTCGGCTTGGTCCTCGCCGCGCTCATCGTGCTCGCCGATCCCGCGGTACCGGAGGTCATCGATCGGATCGACGCCGGGTTGTTCGCCGCGGTGGTCGCTGGGGCCGTGGTCTGGGGCATCGCCTGGGCGTTCGTGTCGCAGCGGGCGTACCTCGGCTGGTACGGCCTGGCAACCATGTTCGCCGTTCTGCCGCTGCTCGCCGGGGTGGTCGAGTTGGTCGCGACGAGAGGCAACCTCCAGTTGTGCATCTTCGCCGCGGGTGCGGGCGAGGAGGGATGTGCCGTCTCGGGCGTTCGCACCTTCGGATTCATGCTGCCGGTCTACGTGGCCACGCTGCTGATCACGGTCGAGCTGGCGTTTCGCCGACTGCTGGTGGGCAACCCGAAGCAGGCCGGCCTGGGGCTCGTGATCCTGGCGGCAATGCTGTACGGCGGGTGGGTGGCGCTGGTGGCGGGAGAAGTACAGAGCATTCCCCACCCGTGGTGGCTGGGGCTTCTGGGGGCGGTTGGTGCCGGGAGCCTCTATGTTCTCTCGAGGTCCCTTCTGGTGTCGTGCTGGTTCACGGCCGTGTTGTTGGCGGGTCAGGACGCGATCAGCGCCTCGCTCCCGCTGGGACTCGAGGATGGCGGCCCCGCGTCGGCCACGCTGCTCGGCTACGTCGTGGTGCTGACCGGAGGCGTGCTGCTCCTCGCCGTCTTGGTCGCACGGCGGCGCGGTGTCACCGCGGGCCTGCGAAGGTAGGTCGCGATGCTTCTGGCCATCGATGTCGGAAACACCGAGATCACCCTAGGCCTGTTCGCCGGCGAGCGGCTCGGCGGGCACTGGCGCGTCACCACGGTCACCGCACGCACGCCGGACGAGTGGGGAACGATGCTCACCTCGTTCCTTGCGCATGCCGGTCACTCGACCCACGAGGTTCGGGCCGCTGTGGAGGCATCGGTCGCCCCGGCCGTCACCGAAGTGCTGGCCGAGGGAATCACCAAGTCGATGGGGATCAGCCCCACGTTGGTGGGACCCGACTCGCCGTTGCCCATCGTGCTGGATGTCGACGAACCGCACAGTGTCGGGGCCGATCGGGTGGTGAACACGTTAGCGGCCTCCGAGCTCTACCGGCGGGATACGATCGTGGTGGATTTCGGGACGGCGACGACCTTCGACTGCATCACCAAGGACGGGAGGTTTCTCGGCGGCGTGATCGCTCCCGGCGTTCGCACCGCGGCGGCGTCGCTGAGCCGGCTCGCCGCCAAGTTGCCAGACACCGAGTTGCTCGCGCCCGCGCGGGTCATTGGCCGGCGGACCGAAGAGTGCATGCGGGCTGGCGTCGTGTTCGGCACGGCCGATGCCGTCGACGGCATCGTGCGGCGCATCAAGCACGACTGGCCGGGCAGCATGGTGCCGTATGTGGTGGCCACCGGCGGGCTGGCGGCCACCGTGTCACCCTATTGTACGGAGATCGAGTCTGTCGAGCCGAATCTCACGCTCATGGGACTTCGGATTGCGGCTCGGCATCTCGGTCTCGAGTGGTAGCGCGCTCGACGGTAGTCTCGCGTAGCGGGATCGACTAAGTTCCTGCCGGTTACCCAGCGAGAGGACGGAGGAAGCGAGGATGACGTCAGCGGTTGAGCCGATCACAGCTCGCACGGATGTTCGTACCATCGTCGGGAGCGGCATCCTGCTGGGCGTGTTGACGGCGGTTGGGGTCGTGGCCTTCGCCGTGGTGTCTCGCGCTTTGTCCGGTCCGTCCGAAACGGTGGCGCAGTCCGCCATCGTGCTCCTCGGCGCCGCCGTGGCGAGCTACTTGCCTGCGGCCCGGGTCCGCCCGCAGAACGTCGATAGCATCGCGTGGGCTGCGCTGGTGGGGCTCCTCGGCGCGCTCGTCTTCACCGTGGCCGATGCCGCTGTCCTCCGACCGCTCGACCTCTACCACTGGCAGTGGGATGCGATCGGCGGCGGCAGTGGGTTCTGGTACATCCCCGTATGGTGGATGGCTGCCGCGGTCCTGGCCTGGCTCGGCTCGTGGGTGACGGCAGCGGCGGGCCGCGCGACGGGCCCCTCGGGTGTGGTCCCGGTCGCGGCGCTGAGTGCAGGCCTCGCCGTCGTGATGCTGGCGGTGGCAGTGCTCGCCGGCGCCCTGCCGTTTACCGCGGCCACGCTGGCGCTGGCGTTTGCCGCCGCCCTCGTGGTCCACGTAGCGGCGGCCACGATTCTGTCCCGCGCCTGATGCCGTGGCATCCGGCCGACTGATCCGGATCGTCGGATGGCTGCTCACACCCGCCGTGGTGTGGGCAGCTTCGTTTTTGGGGGGATGGATCGGTGCCCTCGTCGGCGCACGAGTAGCGGCGCCCGGGCACCGCCTGTACTGGCTCGTTGGAGGCAGCCTGATTGGAGGATCGCTGGGACTGCTCGCCTGGGTGCTGCGTCTCCGACACCGCGCGGCCCCTGGCGCGACGGAAGGCTCGGCGCCCGAGCCCCGCTGATCCGCGAGGTTCCCGCCCCGTTTAGGCTCGATCCGTCGGTGGGGGGACGTGTCCCGCCTGTGAGGCGAGGCGGCGACCGCCGACCAGTGCCACACGATAAAGGAATGCGGCCGCCACGGCCAGGGCCCACTCGTCGAACTCGAACCGGCCAGAATGCGCAGGGGCAGGCACGACGTCGGCGCTGGATGGACGAGCACCGAACCGGACGAAGGCCGTAGGCACACGCTCCCCGTAGAATCCGAAGTCCTCCCCACCCATGTTGGGCAGCGGGGTGGTCACGACGTGCTCGGCGCCCACAACCGCGGCGGCGGCCTGTCGGGCGAGCGTGGTAGCGTCCGGATGGTTCACGACGGGCGGAGTTCCGTCGCGCAACGCCACCGTGGCGGTGGCCCCATGTGCGGCTGCCGTGGCCCGAGCCACGTCCGGCACGACCGATCGGAGGAGGGCTCGCGTCTCAGGGTCCCGAGCGCGGAGCGTGCCCTCGAGTACGGCCGAAGACGCGAGCACGTTGACGGCCGTCCCGGCGTGGAACCGTCCGATGGTGACCACGGCTCCTCGATCGGGCGGCACGCGTCGGGATACCACGGTTTGCAGCGACGTCACGACATGGCTCGCGGCCACGATGGGGTCGACACTCTCATGCGGCCGCGCGCCGTGGCCTCCGGGTCCGGTGATGTTGATGGTGAATTCGTCGGTCGACGCGTTCACCGTACCGTCCGGCACCACCACGGTCCCGGTCGGAAACGTCACGTCGAGGTGGCCGCCAAACACCAGCGCGACACCGTCCAGCGCGCCCTCGGCGATGAGCGCGGCCGCGCCCTCGCCGACTTCCTCCGCCGGTTGGAAGAGAAGTCGCACCGGTGACGGCAGCGTCGTTTCCCGGGCCAGGAGCATCGCAGCACCCACGAGGGCACTGGTGTGGCCGTCGTGCCCGCATGCGTGCATCAATCCCGGTCGTTCCGAGGCGTACGGCAGCCCGGTTTCCTCCGTGACCGGCAGTGCATCCAAATCCGCTCGCAGTGCGACGATTGGCGAGTCAACCGCCCCCGGAAGATCGGCGAGGAGCCCCGTGCCGGCGACGGGACGGGTCTTGATCCGTAGGTCGGTGAGCGCATCTTGCACCGCCCCGACGGTTCGGTGCTCCTCCCAACTGAGTTCGGGCACGCGATGGAGCCGGCGCCGCAGGTGGACGATCCGCTCGACGAGCGCAGCACTCACGGGGATCGGCGGTCGGTTGGCCGTCATGCGTCAACCCCTGATGGTGTGTGCGCGCGCGGTCAGATCGTCCACATAGTCGAGATCGACATCGACACCGATCCCCGTCCTCTCGGTGGGCACGCCAATGGTACCGTCCGACATCGTCCACGGGGGCGTGACAATGTCCCGGATCCAGTAACGTGCGCTCGGGCTCAGGTCGCCGGGCAGTTCGAAATGGGGCAGGGAAGCAAGGGCTACGTTGTGCGCCCGCCCGACACCCGTCTCCAGCATGCCGCCGCACCAGAGGGGGATCCGCAACCGGCGGGCGCGATCGTGAATCCGCCGCGCCTCGGTGAGGCCACCGACCCGCCCGGGTTTCACGTTGACGATGCGACCGGCGCCAAGGGTGACCATGTCGTCGAACCGTGCCGCCGACGTGATGGACTCGTCGAGGCAGATCGGTGTTCGAAGCGTCCGTTGCAGCGCCGCGTGCCGCACCAGATCGTCGCCGTCGAACGGTTGCTCAAGCATGGTCAGTCGGTGCGCGTCGAGCGACCGCAAACGCTTGGTGTCTGCCGGGGAGTAGGCCGCGTTTGCATCCACGCTGAGGGGCATCGAGTCACCCAGTGCCTCCCGGACCGCGGACACGAAGGGGACGTCACGGTCCGGCGCGATCTTCAGCTTGATGCGGCGGTAACCGGCGTCGCGGGCCGCCACCGCCTTGCGCGCCAGCGCGTCGGCATCGGCCTCGAGGCCCAGCGAGATTCCGGTGGGCACGTGATGCCGGACGCCCCCGAGCGCGGCTGACAGTGCCACGCCCTGACGGCGCGCCGCGAGGTCCCACATGGCCATCTCGACGGCCGCGCGCGCCATGCGGTGCCCACGGATGGCACCATTGAGGCGGTCGTGGAGATGTTCCGGACCCGGGGTCGGACTGTGCACCACCCGGGGCGCAATCCACTCGCGGATCGCGAGCCATGCGGTCTCGACCGTCTCGGAGGAGTAGTGTGGGGTTTCCCCGGCCACGCATTCGCCCCAACCCTCCACGCCATCCTCGTCCAGCAGCCGGACCAGCACCACGCGCCGCACCTCCGTGAACCCGCTCGAAATGTGGAACGGCTCCCGCAATCGAAGGGCGATCTCGCGCAGTGCGAGTTCAACGATCGTGATCATGGCCCACCACGCGCTGGAGGCGGTACCTGCCTCCGAGCGTTCCCGGTGCCGGCAAGAAACCGCGGACCACGTAACCGCACCCGAGGTAGTGCGTGAACCACGCACGGGTCGCGGCGCGCCACTGTCTGGCCTCGTCGGCCGCCCGACGTTTGAGTTCCTGAATGTCTCGCGGAATGCCGATGTCCACGACCGCATCCGCCGGAGGATGGATGGCAGTCGGCGACGGCAGCGTGACCTGGAGCAGAGGAGCCTCGAGCATCCCCGTCGATGCGGTCGAGCTCGGGACCTCGTCGAGCAGCCATTCCACAACGAGGCGGTCGCTGCCGATGACGCTGTCGGTGCGGCTCATCGGGTTGTTGCCGTACATGTCCTCCACGTACTCGGTGACGCGAGCTCCCAGAACCGTCAGGTTGAGGTGGGCGTTGCGTGCCACGAGCGGATCGAACGACCACTGGATCCGTCGCACGCCAAGGGCCCGGACCCGATCACGCTGCGCCAGCTTCAACTGGCGACCGATACCGTGGTTTCTCCGGTCTTCCTGCACCGCCAGCATGTGCGACCAATGAACCGGCTCACCCTGGCGGAGACCGGTGAGCCCGAACACGAAGCCGCAGAGCGACCCATCCTGCCCGAACGCCCCGAGGGCCACTCCGCCCAGCTTCCGCGCGATCATCAGCACCGCAGGGGGTACCAGCTCACGGAAATCGTTCCCCCACGTCGCCCGTTGGAGCATCACACACCGTTCGTAATCGTCGTGTGTCGAGAGGTCCCTGACCGTGACGGTGGACGCCGATTCCGGAGTGCTCTTGCGGCGATCTCGACGGGACGATTGCATTCCAGGGCACCCCTCGTTGCACGGGCCATCTCGATAGTACCATGACCGCCCCAGCGGCGGTATCACGCAGGAGCGGCGATTATGCGCCAGGTGTCCGTCACCGCGTGCCTCGGTATCCTTGGTGTCACTCTGGCATCGACGGCGGTTGGCCAGGTCCCGACCCAGATCACGGTTCGCGTCGTGTCACACGACGCCAAGATCATCGGGTCCGGGGTGGGTGGGGCCCGCATCGTGATCAAAGACCACCAGTCCGGCGAGGTGCTCGCCGAGGGGATACAGGAGGGGGAAACGGGCGACACCCGGGTGCTCGTCGTCGAGCCCGTCGCCCGCGGGGCGCCGGTGTTTGACACGTCGGGTGCCGCGCACTTCACGGCAACCCTGTCGCTCGTGGCCCCGACGGTGGTTGAGGTGATCGGCGAGGGTCCGCTGGGATACGAGGAGGCTCTGCAGCGCGCCAGCGCCACGCTCCTCCTCGTGCCCGGAGAGGACGTGATGGGAAACGGGGTCGTGCTCGTCCTGCACGGTTTCATCGTCGAGGTCCTCGAGCCTTTGGAGGTCGTGGCGGGCAGCGTCGCCGCCATCGGTGCCCGAGTCAGGATGCTCTGCGGCTGTCCGCTCGAGTCCGGCGGCCTGTGGGACGCCGATCGCGTGGAAGTCACCGCCCGCGTCTACTCCGGCGAGCGTCTGATTTCCATGTCCCGGCTCGCGTATGCCGGCGAGCCAAGCCTTTTCGAGGGCGACGTGTCCCTGCGCGAAGCACGATCGGGCGATCGCCTCGTCGTCGTCGCCACCGATGCCACGCGCGCCAATCTCGGTAGTAGTCGAGCGATCATCCTACCCTAGCGTTCTCTCGGGGGAGTCATGAGTCATTCGAATGGATTCGGTACGGGTCTGCTCGTCGCCCTGTTGTTGGTGGCGACCGTGGGAGCCGCGGCGCAGGAGCAGCGGGAGCGAACCGTGGAGCCGGCGCCGGACCGGCGCGTCGACGAGGGCGAGGGTCCGTTCGAGCGACTGATCCTCCGCGGTGTGATCGTGATCGACGGCACGGGCGCCCCTCCGCGGGGCCCCATGGATCTCGTGATCGAGCGCAATCGCATTGCCGAAGTCCGGAGCGTCGGCGCGCCCGGCGTGCCGATCGAGGCGCGGCGGCGACCGGGCGACGCCACGCGCGAGATGGATCTCGCGGGGATGTACGTGCTGCCGGGGTTCGTCGACGTGCACGCGCACATCGGTGGAGCGTCGCAGGGCACCCCCGCCGAATACGTGTACAAGCTGTGGATGGCGCACGGCATCACCACGATTCGCGACCCCGGCTCCGGCAACGGGATCGAGTGGACGGTCGGAGAACGCGCGCGGAGCGGCCGGAACGAGATCGTTGCGCCGCGGATATTCGTGTACGCGCGACCCGGTTCCGGCTGGGACCGTGGGCCGATCACCACGGCCGAACGGGCGCGGGAGTGGGTCCGGTGGGCGGCGGGCAAGGGGATCGACGGCCTCAAGCTCGACGCCCACGATCCGGTGATCATGACCGCGCTGATCGACGAGGCGCGCCGGCACCGACTGGGTACCCAGGCGCACCTCAGTCAGATGGGGGTGGCTCGCATGGATGCGCTGGACGCGGCGCGGCTCGGGCTCGGCTCTCTTGAGCACTGGTACGGATTGCCGGAAGCGCTGTTTGCCGATCGCACGGTGCAGGACTTCCCGGCTGAGTACAACTACAACGACGAGTACTACCGGTTCGGCCAGGCGGGCCGGCTGTGGGCCCAAGCGGCAGCTCCGGGTAGCGAGCGGTGGAAGGCGGTGCTCGAGGAGCTGTACGGTCTCGGATTCCAGCTCAACCCGACCCTCACGATCTACGAGGCCAACAGGGACGTCATGCGGGCACGCAAGGCCGAGTGGCATGACGAGTACACGCTGCCATCGCTGTGGCAGTTCTACCAGCCGTCGCGAGAGAGCCATGGCTCGTATTGGTTCGACTGGACGACGGCCGATGAAATCGCCTGGAAGCAGAACTATCAGCAGTGGATGACCTTCCTGGCAGCCTACAAGAACCGGGGCGGGAAGGTGTGCACGGGATCCGACGCCGGCTTCATCTACAAACTCTACGGCTTCGCGTTCATTCGGGAGCTGGAACTGTTCCAGGAAGCCGGTTTCCATCCACTGGAAGTCGTGCGGGCCGCCACCGTGTGCGGGGCGGAGCAGCTTCACGCTCCCAAGGGTCAGGCCATCGAATTCGGTCTCGTTACGCCGGGCTTGCTGGCGGATCTCGTGGTGCTCGAGGAGAACCCCCTCGCGAACTTCAAAGTGCTCTACGGCACGGGGACCGTGCGGCTCGACGACGCGTCCGGGGAGGTGGTTCGGGTCGGAGGGGTCCGCTACACGATCAAGGACGGCATCGTGTACGATGCCGACCGGCTGCTGGCGGACGTCCGCGGCATGGTGAGGGAGGCCAAGGCGCTCACCGCACCGTGAGCGGTGTGGTGAGCACGGTGGCGGCTGTCAGGGAGAAAGCGGCAGTATTACCACCTGATCGGCGGCGAACGAAGGGATGAGGAGTCGTTTGCGCCGGCGGTCGATGGCGATATCGGCAGGTGTCTCCAGATCCGTCACCGCGGTGACGTACAATCCGCCGCCCTGCATGCGGTATACCGCCCGTCCTTCCCAGCTCGAGATGAGATAGCTGCCGTCCGCGTCGACGGCGATACCGTCCAGTCGGCCGCGTTCCGGCGCCGGCAACCCACTGATCTGTCCGGATTCCGCGTCGATCAGGATCAACCGGCCGGTGCGGAAGGTCACGACGACGATGCGCTCCTTGTCGACGATGATCCCGTTCGGCCCCCCCAAGGCCGTCCCGCTGACCAGCGCTTCTGGCGTCCCCGACGCATCGAACCGATAGACGGCGTCACTGCCACTCGGCACGAGGCCGGTGGCTCCTGCGCGCATCCCGGTATCGGTCACGTACACCGTACCATCCGGCGCGACGACGACGTCGTTGAGGAACGTGGCGCCGGGCACGTCCCAACTCCCGACGGGTGTTCCGGTGGTTCGGTCGAACAGGCGCACGGCGTCGATGTCGGCGACGAAGAGCGTATCCCCGCGGATGGCCATACCCTTTGGAGCGTGCAACGTGACATCCGGTCCGGCGCCGTCGATCCAGCGCAGGGCTTCGACGGTGCCGTCGGGCATCAGACGCGAAACGAATCCGTTCCCATCCTTGGCCAGCGGAGCACCGTCGATGTTCGTGACGAGATAGCGGTCGGATACGGGATCGTGCAGCACGGACTCGGGTGTTCGGAGACCAGCCTCCGCGACGACGATGGGCTCATCGCCCGGCGGCTGTGCTTCGCGGTCGCCGCCGCAGGCCGTCGTCCCAGCCAGCAGCAGCCCGGTCAGCAGTGAGGCTCGGCGCGACGTCGCCACGACCACCGTCCCGGCGTTGGGGTTCTACCCGGCGAGCCCGCCCACCGCCGCGGAGAAGCCCGCGAAGGCAAGGTTGGCGAGCACCCACAGCGCACCCACGATCATGAGGGGGCCGCCAAGGCTCTTCGCCCCGATCCGTATCTGATTGCCGACGGCCAGCAAAAGGGCGTTCCAGGCACCGAACGGCGTGAACTGCACGCCAAGATGGTGCAGGAAACCCTCGTCGAACAGAAACCCGATGGACAGCTGGAGATCCGTGAAGCCTGCGAAGCGTTGCAGCAGCAAGATGAGCACGAGACCCAGGAGCTGGGGAACGAATGCATGGGCCGCAATCGCAAACTCGTCCTTGAACTTGAGCGGTGCGCTGCCGTATGCGTTGAACACCAGGAGCAGCACCGCCGCGACCACCGCGAGCGAAAGGATGCTCACGATCGTCCCGCCACCCGTCAGGAACGCCCGGTTCGTGACGCTGCTGGCTCCCTCCAGTGTCTCGATACGTCGTTCTTCGGTGAGACGGTCGGGGGCGCGCTCCTCCAGGAGGCGAACCCGCTCCTCCGCGCGTTCCCGCAGGATCGACTCGGGTGTGCCGAAGCCCACGAGTAGGAAGGTCAGCAGGATCAGGAAGAGCGGCACCAGCGCTCGCGGACGGCTCGCGAGCTGTCTGAACACTTCCACCGGTTCGTCGATGACCCGCAGGGCGAGCCACCAGGGACTTCGGCTGTTGGATGGGGCGGTC